>NZ_DASWSJ010000304.1:0-40298 GCF_036402745.1 Actinophytocola sp.
GACCTGTCGTTCTGATCGCCGAAAAGCTGGCGGCGTCCGTGCTGGACGTGTTCGGCGAGGAGGTCGAGGTCCGTCACGTCGACGGCACGGACCGCTCCGCACTGCTGTCCGAAGTCGTGAACGCGGACGCGCTGCTCGTCCGGTCGGCGACGACGGTGGACGCCGAAGTGCTGAGGGCGACCGACCGGCTCAAGGTCGTCGCTCGCGCGGGCGTCGGCCTGGACAACGTCGAGGTCCCGGCCGCCACCGCGCGTGGCGTGCTGGTGGTCAACGCGCCCACCTCGAACATCGTCTCCGCCGCTGAGCACGCCGTCGCCCTGCTGCTGTCGCTCGCCCGGCGCATCCCCGCCGCGGACGCGAGCCTGCGCGCCGGCGAGTGGAAGCGCAGCTCGTTCTCCGGCGTCGAGATCTCCGGCAAGACCGTCGGCGTCGTCGGCCTCGGCAAGATCGGGCAGCTGTTCGCCCAGCGCCTGGCCTCCTTCGGCACCGAGCTGGTCGCCTACGACCCCTACGTCTCGCCCGCCCGCGCCGCGCAGCTCGGCATCGAGCTCCTCAGCCTCGACGACCTGCTGGCCAGGGCCGACGTCATCTCCATCCACCTGCCGAAGACGCCCGAGACCAAGGGCCTCATCGGCGCCGACCAGCTCGCCAGGACCAAGAAGGGCGTGCTCATCGTCAACGCCGCCCGCGGCGGGCTCGTCGACGAGCACGCGCTGGCCGACGCCGTGCGCGACGGCCAGGTCGGCGGTGCCGGCATCGACGTGTTCGTCGAGGAGCCCACCACCACCAGCCCGCTGTTCGAGCTGCCGAACGTCGTCGTCACGCCGCACCTGGGCGCGTCCACCGGCGAGGCGCAGGACCGCGCCGGCACCGACGTGGCGCGCTCGGTCCTGCTCGCCCTGCGCGGTGACTTCGTGCCGGACGCGGTCAACGTCGCCTCCGGCGGCGCGGTCGGCGAGGAGGTGCGGCCCTACCTGCCGCTCACCCAGAAGCTCGGCACCGTGCTGTCGGCCCTGTCCAGCAACCCGCCCACCTCGATCGGCGTCGAGGTCCGCGGCGAACTGTCCAATGAGGACGTCGGGATCCTGCCGCTCGCGGCCATGCGCGGGGTGTTCTCCGGGGTCGTCGAGGACCAGGTCACGTTCGTCAACGCGCCGCGGCTGGCCGAGGAGCTCGGCGTCGAGGCGACGCTGCGCAAGGAGTCGGAGAGCGCCAACCACCGCAGCCTGGTGACCCTGCGCGCGGTGTACCCGGACGGCACCACCCTCAGCGTGTCCGGCACGCTCACCGGCCTCGACCAGGTCGAGAAGCTCGTCGAGGTCAACGGCCGGCACTTCGACCTACGCGCCGAGGGCGTGCTGCTGCTGCTCGAGTACGCCGACCGCCCGGGCGTCATGGGCACCGTCGGCACGCTGCTCGGCGGGGTCGGCATCAACGTCGAGGCGGCGCAGATCAGCCAGACCAAGGACGGCTCGGACGCGGTGATGCTGCTGCGTGTCGACCGTCTGGTGGACCAGTCGGTGCTCGAGTCGATCGGCACCGCGGTTCGCGCGACGATCATCCGGGCGGTCGACTTCGGCTGACCCCGAGCACCGCGACACCACCTAGACGGGTGGCCGTGGGCGGAGTTCGGACGTCATCCCGGTAATCTTCGTTGAACTACTGGTCCGTTATTCCGGGAGGTGTGTGCATGCGGCTCGCGGTGATCCCCGGTGACGGGATCGGGCCGGAAGTCATTGCCGAGGCCCTCAAGGTCCTCGGTGAGGTCGTACCCGAAGTCGAGGTCACCCGTTACGACCTCGGAGCCGCCAGATGGCACTCGACCGGGGAGCTGCTGCCCGAGTCCGTGCTCGGTGAGCTGCGTCAGCACGACGCGATCCTCCTGGGTGCCGTCGGTGATCCGTCGGTGCCGAGCGGGATCCTGGAGCGCGGGCTGCTGCTGCGGCTGCGGTTCGAGCTCGACCACCACGTGAACCTGCGTCCGGCGCGGTTGTACCCGGGTGTGCAGAGTCCACTGGCCAGCCCTGGTGAGATCGACATGCTCGTGATCCGCGAGGGCACCGAGGGGCTCTACGCGGGCAACGGCGGGTTGTTGCGAAAGGACACTCCACACGAGATCGCCACCGAGGTCAGCGTCAACACCTCCTACGGTGTCGAGCGGGTGGTCCGCGACGCGTTCGCGCGGGCGGTGGCGCGGCCGCGCAAGCACCTCACGTTGGTGCACAAGACCAACGTGCTCACCTACGCCGGCTCGCTGTGGTCGCGCGTGGTGGAGGAGGTGTCGCTGCAGCACCCCGACGTGACGGTGGCCTACCAGCACGTCGATGCGGCGACCATCCACATGGTGACCGACCCCGGCCGGTTCGACGTGATCGTGACGGACAACCTGTTCGGCGACATCCTGACGGATCTCGTCGCCGCGGTCACCGGAGGCATCGGCCTCGCGGCGAGCGGCAACATCGACATCACCCGCCGCAACCCGTCGATGTTCGAGCCGGTCCACGGCAGCGCGCCGGACATCGCGGGCCAGGGCATCGCCGACCCGACGGCCGCGGTGCTGTCGGTGGCGCTGTTGCTCGACCACCTGGGCGAGCGCGAGGCGGCTCGCCGGATCGAGGCCTCGGTGGCCTTCGACCTGGCAACCCGCGACCACCCGTCCCCGGGCAGCACCTACGCGATCGGCGACCGCCTGGCGGCGCTGGTGTCGTCCAACAACCCGACGACGAACGTCGAGCTGTAGAAGAAGAACGCAACGCGAGCGCCGCGCCCCGCCGAGAGGAGGGACGCGGCGCTCGCCGCGTTGAGGGGAGAGGCCGAGGGTGTCTCGGTGGTTGGGACGGGGTGACCGCGAGTTGGTATCGAATTCAGCCGTGTGGCAGGATGCCACCATGACGACTTCCGTCGTGATCATTATCGCTGAGCGCGCTGGGTAGCTGAGCTACACACCCGGCGCGCTGACCTCTCGCATCCCGCGGGAGGTTTTTTTGTGCCCAGACGCCAGCCGACACCCGGACGAAAGGCAAGTTCGTGACCCGCACCGCCCCGGCCGAGACCCCCCTCGGTGACGCGTTCCACGTCTACGACACGACCTTGCGCGACGGGGCGCAGCGGGAGGGCATCTCCTACTCGCTGACCGACAAGCTGGCCGTCGCCCGGTTGCTCGACGAGCTCGGGGTCGGGTTCATCGAAGGGGGCTGGCCGGGGGCGCTGCCCAAGGACACCGAGTTCTTCGCCCGCGCCGCCGCCGGTGACCTCGAGCTGCGCCACGCGGCGCTCGTCGCGTTCGGTGCCACGCGCAAGGCCAACACCACCGCCGACCAGGACCCCCAGGTCCGCGCGCTGCTCGACGCGCAGGCACCGGTCATCACGCTCGTCGCCAAGTCCGACATCCGGCACATCGAGCGCGCGCTGCGCACCGACGTCGCCGAGGCGTGCGCGATGGTCAGCGACACCGTCGCGTTCCTCGTGGGCGAAGGGCGCCGGGTGTTCCTCGACGCGGAGCACTTCTTCGACGGGTTCGCCCACGACCCGGACTGCGCGCTGCGCGTGCTCACCGCGGCGATGGAGTCGGGCGCGGACGTCGCCGTGCTGTGCGACACCAACGGCGGGCAGCTGCCGCTGCGGCTGGCCGACACCGTCGGCGAGGTGATCGCGCGCACCGGGTTCCGGGTCGGCATCCACTGCCAGGACGACACGGGCTGCGCGGTCGCCAACAGCCTCGCCGCGGTGCAGGCCGGCGCGTCGCACGTGCAGTGCACCGCCAACGGCTACGGCGAGCGGGCCGGCAACGCCGACCTCTTCGCGGTGGTCGGCAACCTCGTCACCAAGCTGGACACGCAGGCGCTACCCGCGCACTGCGTGCCCGAGCTGTCCAGGGTCTCGCATGCCCTGGCCGAGATCGCCAACATCGCACCCGACACCCACCAGGCCTATGTCGGGTCGTCGGCCTTCGCTCACAAGGCGGGCCTGCACGCGAGCGCGATCAAGGTGGATCCGTTGCTGTACAACCACATCGACCCCGAGGTGGTCGGCAACGACATGCGGGTGCTGGTCACCGAGATGGCCGGCCGGGCCAGTCTCGAGCTCACGGGTCGCGAGCTCGGGGTGGACCTGGCCGGCCGGCCAGAGGCGCTGACCAGCGCCGTGCGCAAGGTGAAGGACCTCGAGTCGCGCGGCTGGTCCTTCGAGGCCGCGGACGCGTCGCTGGAGCTGCTGCTGCGCCGGGAGCTGGCCGAGTCCCAGCTGGACAGTCCACCGTTCACGCTGGAGTCCTACCGGGTCATCCTCGACCACCGCCCGGACGGCGAGGTCGTCTCCGAGGCGACGGTGAAGGTACGCGTCGCCGGCGCGCGCGTCATCGCCACCGCGGAGGGCAACGGCCCGGTGCACGCGCTCGACGCCGCGCTGCGCAGCGCCCTGTCGCCGCACCTGCCGTGGCTCGACGAGGTGCGGCTGACGGACTACAAGGTCCGCATCCTCACCGAGGCGTCCGGGACCGACGCGGTGACCCGGGTCCTGGTCGAGTCGACCGACCGCGAGCGCGAGTGGACCACGGTCGGCGTGCACGGCAACATCGTCGAGGCGAGCTGGCTGGCCCTCTGCGACGCGCTGGTGCACAAGGCGATGCGGGCCGGACAGCCAGCCCAGCCGGCCCAGCCCACTCAGCCGGTCAGCAGCATCAGCCCGTAGCCGCTGAGCAGCGGGTTGATCGGCAGGAAGTAGCTGACGCCGCCGGTCGGGCAGCTGCCGGAGCCGCCGATCGGCACGCCTTGGGCCTGGTTGCCACTGACGAAGGCGACCGCCGAGCCGGCCGACATGCAGATGGTGGTCCTGGTCAGGCCGGAGACCACGCCGCCGGGAAAGCTCACGGTCTGGTTCTTCGCCGTGACCGTGCCGCACTGGAACCCGAGCACGCGGTCGATGAGGCACACCGAGCCACCGACGGGTGTCTCGGCCGACCCGGCGACGACGAGCCGGCCGGACCCGACCGGGATCCACGCCACCAGCGTCCAGGCGGCGGTGTTGGTGACCTTGACCAGGGTGACCCCGCTGGCGCTCGCCGACACGACCGGTCCGACGAGCACGTTGTTCCCGCTGTAGAGCTGGGTCGGCATGCCGCCGGAGCAGCCGGGCCCGGTGACGAGGTACCCGGTCGACCCGCCGGTGGCGGCGAACGCGGCGGTGCAGCGGGCGGTGCCGCCGATGCTGAACAGGATGCTGCCGCCGCCGAGCGGGGCGGGGGCGGCCGTCGCGGTGGCCGGTAAGCCGAAGAGGCAGGCGGCCAGCACGGTGAGGGTGGCCAGTAGTCGTCGCATGAGGCACTCCGTTGTGCAGGGGAACGGGGTGGTTCCGACACAAGCAGGGCGGCGGCCCGGTGCCTAGCCGGCAACCGGGGGACCTGTGGATAGGGTGATCGGGTGCGTATCGCTCGTGTTGCTCATCCGGCCGGGGTCGCGTTCGTCACCGTGGAGGGTGCGGGGGATGACCTCGTCGCCCGGGAGGTGGCCGACCATCCCTTCGGCCAGCCCACGTTCACCGGCAAGAGCTGGCCCTGGGCCGATGTCCGGGCGCTCGCCCCGATCCTCCCGTCGAAGGTCGTCTGCATCGGCAAGAACTACGCGGACCACGCGCGGGAGATGGGTGGCGAGCCGCCGGCCGACCCGGTGATGTTCCTCAAGCCGTCCACCTCGGTGATCGGGCCCGGGGCGGCCATCAAGCTGCCGCCGGACTCCGACCGGGTCGACTTCGAGGGCGAGCTCGTCGCCGTGATCGGGCGGCCGTGCCGGGACGTGGCCGCCGCGCGGGCCAAGGACGTGATCCTGGGCTACACCATCGGCAACGACGTCACCGCCCGCGACCAGCAGAAGGCCGACGGCCAGTGGACCCGGGGCAAGGGCCACGACACGTTCTGCCCGCTCGGCCCGTGGATCGACACCTCGGTCGACCCGGCCGACCTCGCCATCTCCACCACGCTGGACGGCGAGACCAAGCAGGACTCGCGCACGTCGCTCCTCCTGCACGACGTGCCGAAGCTCGTCGAGTGGATCACCCGCGTGATGACCCTGCTCCCCGGCGACGTGATCCTCACCGGCACCCCGGCCGGCGTGGGCCCGATGGTGGCCGGCCAGACGGTCGACATCACCATCGAGGGCATCGGCACCCTGTCGAACCCGGCCCAGCCCCGCTAGTCCGCTAGTCCGCTAGTCCGCCTCCCCGGGATTTAAAAGTGTGCGTTGCGTCCCGGCGAATGGTGCGGTTATCGAGGTGGATGGTGGCTGGGTGTCGTCACGGTCCCCTGAGGTTCCGGTGGTCGGCGCAGGACTTCACTAGTCCGCCTCCCGGGATTTAAAGTGTGGGTTGCGTTCCGGCGGATGGTGTGGGTGTCGGGGGGGGTGGTGGCTGGGTGTCGTCACGGTCCCCTGAGGTTCCGGTGGTCGGCGCAGTCGGCGCAGGACTTCGCACGATGATCTACGAGACAGGCCTTAGTCCCGCGCCGGAAAATCCGGCGCGGGGCACTATCCGGGGATCACGCAGGTGGGTGTGCCGGTGGCGAACCGGGTGGCCGGGCCGCCCGCGAGGGGGAACGACACGATCGCGTCGTCGCGTTGGGCCGCCACGTGGCACACGCCGTCCACCAGGGAGAAGTGGCGGGGGAACGCGCCGCTCGGGTGGTCGGCGACCGCCTTCGGGGTCTCGCCCGCGAGGTCGAACTCCGTGACGCAGTCCGGCCCACGGTTGGACAGGTACAGCCGGTCGCCGGCGAGCTCAAGGTGGGCCACGTAGTTCGGGCCGTCCTCGTACGGGGTGACGGTGGCCTGCGCGACGTCGACCGGGGTGAACGTGCCGGCCGGGCCCTCCCGCACGGTCACGAGCGTGCCGGCCAGCTCGCCCGCCACGTACGCGAGCTCGGTGCCCTGGCGGCGGACGAGCTGGCGCGGGCCGGTGCCCGGCGGCAGCGCGGAGACGGCGAGCGGCTCGAGCGTGCCCACCTCGGACAGCAGGTAGCCGCGGATCTCGTCGGTGCCCAGGTCCACGGCCGCCACGATCGTCCCTTGTGGACCCTCCAGCGACACGGCCATGTGGACGTGCGCGGCCTCCTGGCGGTCGGCGTCCGGGCCGCTGCCCTCGTGCGTGACGAGGTCCGTGCGCCCGGTGATCCGCCCGTCCGCGGCCAGGCCGAACACCGCGAGGCTGCCGCTGGAGTAGTTGGCGCACAACAGGAAGCGCTGGTCGGCGGTGATCTCCAGGTGGCACGGGTCCGCGCCGCCGCTGGGCACGGTGTCCACCGCGGTGAGCCCGTCGAGGTCGACCGTGGTGATGGCGCCGTCCGCGGACTCGTTGGTGGCGTACAGGACCGGCGCGGTCGGGTGCCGGGTGAGCCACGACGGCGAGGGCATCGCGAGCGCGCCGACCTGGGTCAGCGCCCCGGACGGCTCCTGGCGCAGCGCGGTGACGCCCGTGCCGTTGCCGCCCGTGGCGGCGGTGTAGCAACCGATGTAGAGCATGCCCGCCACCCTACGTGGGGGTTGACGTGGCCTGACCCGGCTTCGAGACTGTTGCGTATTGCTCCGCTGGTTGTGGAGGAGGAAACATGGCGCAGCCTCGGGTCGTCGTCATCGGTGCCGGGATCGTCGGGTGCGCGCTGGCCGATGAGCTGACCGAGCGGGGGTGGACCGACGTCACCGTCCTCGAGCAGGGGCCGCTGTTCGCCACCGGCGGGTCCAGCTCGCACGCGCCCGGGCTCGTGTTCCAGACCAACCCGGCGAAGACCATGACCGAGTTCGCCCGCTACACCGTCGAGAAGTACACCGCGCTCGGCGTCTTCCGCCAGGTCGGCGGGCTCGAGGTCGCCACGACTCCCGAGCGCTGGGCCGACCTGCACCGCAAGCACGGCTGGGCCACCTCCTGGGGGCTCGACGCGCACCTGCTCACCGCGGCCGAGTGCGCCGGGCTCCAGCCGCTGCTCGACCAGGACCGGATCCTCGGCGGGTACCACGTCCCCACCGACGGGCTGGCCGACGCGGTCGCGGCCGGTGCGGCGCAGGCCCAGCGCGCGATCGACCGGGGTGCGCGGTTCCTCGCGCACCAGGAGGTGGTCGACGTCCGGGTCGAGGGCGGGCGGGTCACCGGTGTCGGCACCGGCACCGGCACGGTCGACGCCGACATCGTGGTGTGCTGCGCCGGTTTCTGGGGGCCACGGGTCGGCCGGCTCGTCGGGCTCACGATCCCGTTGCAGCCGCTGGCCCACCAGTACGCCACGACCACTCCGCTGCCGGGGCTGCGCGGTGGGCCGATCCTGCGCCACCAGGATGCCGACCTCTACTTCCGCGAGACCGGCGACCGCCTCGGCATCGGCTCCTACGCGCACCGGCCCATGCCGGTCGACGAGTTCGCCACGCACGCGGACGCGGCCGTGATGCCCTCGATGCTCCCGTTCACCGAGGACGACTTCGCCCCCTCGTGGCGCGACGCCGTCGAGCTGCTGCCCGCGCTGCGGGAGTCCAAAGTGGACGAGGCGTTCAACGGCATCTTCTCGTTCACCCCGGACGGCTTCCCGCTCATCGGCGAGTCCCGCGACACGGCGGGGTTCTGGGTCGCCGAGGCCGTCTGGGTGACCCACTCCGCCGGCGTGGCCAAGGCCGTCGCGGAGTCGCTTGTGGACGGTCGGGCGAGCGTCGACGTGCACGAGTGCGACCTGTACCGGTTCGAGGACATCCAGCTCTCGCCGGAGTTCGTGGCCCGGCGCGGCGCGCAGAACTTCGTCGAGGTCTACGACGTCGTCCACCCGCTGCAGCCCATGGAGGACCCGCGGCCGCTTCGGGTCAGCCCGTTCTACGCCCGCCAGCAGGAGCTCGGCGCGTACTTCCTCGAGGCCGCCGGCTGGGAGCGGCCGCACTGGTTCGCGGCGAACCCGCCGTCGCCGGTGCCGCCGCGCGACGAGTGGGCCGCCCGGTACTGGTCGCCGATCGCGGCCACCGAGGCGCTCGCGACCCGCGAGCGGGTGGCGCTCTACGACATGACCCCGCTCAAGCGGCTCGAGGTCACCGGCCCGGGCGCGCTGGACTTCCTGCAGCACATGACGACCAACAACCTCGCCAAGCGGGTCGGCTCGGTGACCTACACGCTGCTGCTGGACCACGCCGGGGGCATCCGCAGCGACCTCACCGTCGCGCGGCTGGGCGAGCGGCGCTTCCAGGTGGGTGCCAACGGGAACCTCGACCTCGACTGGCTGCTGCGCCACTGCCCCGACGACGTGGCGGTGCGGGACGTCACCGGCGGCACGTGCTGCGTCGGCGTGTGGGGCCCGCTCGCCCGCGACCTCGTGCAACCGTTGTCCCGCCAGGACTTCGGCAACGAGGCGCTGCGCTACTTCCGCGCGACGAGTGCCTACGTCGGGCACGTGCCGGTGACCGCGCTGCGGGTGTCCTACGTGGGCGAGCTCGGCTGGGAGCTGTACACGAGCGCGGAGCACGGGCTCAAGCTGTGGGACACGCTGTGGGCCGCGGGCCGGCGGCTCGGCGTGGTCGCGGGCGGCCGGGCCGCGTTCAACAGCCTGCGGCTGGAGAAGGGCTACCGGCTGTCGGGCGTGGACATGACCACCGAGCACACCCCGGCCGAGGCGGGCGTGGGGTTCGCGGTGCGGATGGACAAGGGTGACTTCGTGGGCCGCGCCGCGCTCGCCGACCGCGGCGAGCCGACCCGGCGGCTGACGTGCCTGACGATGTCCGCGCCGGAGTCGGTGGTGCTGGGCAAGGAACCGGTGTTCGTCGACGGCCGCCCGGCCGGCTACGTCACCAGCGCCGCGTTCGGCCACACCATCGGCAAGCCGATCGCCTACGCGTGGCTCCCGGCCGGCCTCACCCCGGGCACCCCGGTCGAGGTCGAGTACTTCGGCGAGCGGCTCGCGGGCACGGTCGCCGCCGAGCCCCTGGTCGACCCGGAGATGGCCCGCATCCGCCGCTAGCCGACCCACTGCCCGGCGCCGACCCGGACCACCGTCACCTGTGGCGAGCCGTCCGTGTCGAGAGTGACCAGGTGAGCGAGCGCGCCGGACTCGACGGGGCCGCGCGCCGCCGTGTCGAGCCGCGGCATACCGGGGACGTTTCCATCGCTTCGGGGAGGGGGCAAGCACATTGCCCCCGTGATCGGTGGGAAGAATGAGGCGCATGGATGAACTGGTTGGCGAGTGGTCGTCGGAGGCGTCGGGGCTCTATCACAGCGCGTTCGAGGACGAGTCGTTCGCCTTCGGGGCCGGCGGTGATGGGTGGTACCAGTTCAGCCGGCCCGACTACGCGGACATCGCCTACTTCCGGTGGCGCCGGACCGGCCACGGCCGGGTCGAGCTCAGCTGGCACACCGCGCGGGAGATCTTCGGTGGCGTGGTCACCGACCAGCCGCCGGAGCGCGACCCGGCGCGGCTCGGCTACCGCATCGCCGTCGAGAACACCCCGCTGGCCGGCCGGGTGCGGATGCTGCGGATGGAGCCGGCGGTCGGCTTCGCGCGGGAGTTCGGGCTCGTGTCCACCCAGCCCGCCGGCACGGCGAAGGCCGACAAGCGGTGACCTACGAGCCGACGGTCCCACCGGCCGAGAGGGCCCGGATCCGCGAGTGGCACGACGCCGCCTACGAGTCGATGCGCACCGACGAGGTGCGGACGGTCGAGTACCTCGGCCGCTCGTTCGTGGTGCCGCCGCAGGTGTTTCCACCAGCGCCGGTGTCCGAGCTGCTGGGCCGCGCGGTGCTCGAGGACGTGCGGAAGGGCGACCGGGTGCTCGACATGGGCACCGGGTGCGGCGTGAACGCGATCCTCGCCGCGTCCCGGTCCACCGACGTGCTCGGCGTGGACGTCAACCCGCACGCGGTGGCGGCCGCGGTGGCCAACGCCGGGCGTAACGGCGTCGCCGACCGGGTGGCCTTCCGAGAGTCGGACGTGTTCGGCGCGGTCGACGGCGAGTTCGACCTGATGATCTTCGACCCGCCGTTCCGCTGGTTCGCGCCGCGCGATCACCTCGAGGCCAGCATTGCCGACGAGAACTACGCGGCGCTGACCCGCTTCCTCACCGAGGCCGGCGCGTACCTGGCGCCGGGCGGCCAGATCCTGATGTTCTTCGGCACCTCGGGCGACCTCGACTACCTGTACCGCACGGCCGAGGCGAACGGCTTCACCCGGGAGACCGTCGCCGACCACGACCTCACCCGCGGGGACCGCACGGTGAGCTACTCGGCGTTCAGGCTGACGCTAGGCGGTCCGGCGGGGTAGCGGCAGCGGCAGTGCGGGCAGGCCGTCGATGCTCGTGCCGTTGTGCGGCTTCGTCGCGCAGTACGCGGCGAACTCGTCCTCGGACTTGCGGCCGAAGTACTCGGCGTGCTGGGTGCGCTCCTCGCGGTAGTCCATGTACGGCACGGCGAACCCGCAGCTGTCGCTCACCTTCGTGGCGTGCACCAGGATGATCGCCCGCGCGGCCGGGCCGTCGGCGCCGGCGAAGTGCGGGATCAGCGTGGGCCAGCGCGGGTCGTCGCGGAAGATCGGCTCGCCGCGGCCGTGTACGCGCAGCACCTTGGGCGGCCCGGTGAACGCGCACCACATGAGCGTGACGCGGCCGTTCTCCCGAAGGTGCGCCACGGTCTCCGCGTGGCTGCCGCCGAAGTCGAGGTACGCGACCGTCAGCTCGTCCAGGACGACCAGCGTGCCCTCGCGCCCCTTCGGTGACAGGTTCACGTGCCCGTCGCCCGCCAGCGGCGCGGACGCCACGAAGAACACCTGCTGCTCCTCGATGAACGCCCGCAGCCGCGGCTCTATCCGTTCGTAGACCTTGCCCATGCCGTCGAATCTACCGAGCCGGCTCGGCGGACAGCGCCCACAGCCGGGCGGCCGCCGCGGGGTCGACGGCGTGGTCCCGCACGCAGAAGCCCTTCTCTCGACGAGCGCGACGTGGCCGAGGTGGTTGGTGGCGAACTGTCAGCCGACCACCGCGTTCACGTCGGTGAGCTCGGCCGACAGCGCCCACAGCCGCTCGGCCTGCGCGGGGTCGACGGCGTACGCGCGCACCCCGGGCCCGATGCCGGAGCCGTCGGTGACCTCGGCGACCTCGCAGTCCTCGAGGTACACCCCGCCCATACCGGCCAGCCGCGGCGACGTCGCGGCCCACACCTGGGTCGCCGCGCCCTGCGCCGGCGTCTTGAAACCGGCCGGGTTCAGCGGCGTGCCGTCCTCGTCGATCCAGCCGCGGTCGACCATCTCCTGCTTGGGCAGGTGGCGCTGCAGCGGGGTGAGGATGCCGCCGGGGTGCAGCGCGAACGCCCGCACCCCCGAGCCCGCGCCGAGCCGGTCGAGCTGGACGGCGAAGAGCACGTTGGCCGTCTTCGCCTGGCCGTAGGCGAGCCACTTGTCGTAGCCGCGGGTGAACTGGACGTCGTCCCAGCGGATGCCCGAGCGCTGGTGCCCGCCGGAGGAGACGGCGACCACCCGCGCGCCACCGCCGGTGACCAGCCGCGGCCACAGGCGGTTGACCAGCGCGAAGTGGCCGAGGTGGTTGGTGGCGAACTGGGCCTCCCAGCCCGGGCCGACCCGGGTCTCGGGGCAGGCCATGATGCCCGCGCTGTTGATCACGATGTCGATGTCGCGGCCGGTCGCGAGGAAGCCGTCGGCGAAGTCGCGGACGCTGTCGAGGTCGCCCAGGTCCAGCTCGGCGACCTCGGCGAGGTCCCCGACCGCCTCCCGGGCGGACTCGGGGCGCCGGGCCGGGACGACCACGTGCGCGCCGGCCTTCGCGAGCGCGCGGGTGGTCTCGATGCCGATGCCGGAGTAGCCGCCGGTGACGATCGCGAGCTTGCCGGACAGGTCGATGCCCGCGAGGACGTCGTCCGCGGTGCTCGAGAAGCCGAACCCCGAACCGATCTTGTGCTGTGGAGTCGTCATGGCATCGACGCTACGAGTTGGTGCGCGCTCCAGGTCAAATCAGTTGGGGCGGTACCCGGCCTTGCGCAACGCCTCGGCCATGGCCCCGCCGCCCGCGTCCTGGCGCTGCTGGCCGCGCCGCTGCTGGCCGCCGCCCTTCTGCCCGCCGCCGCGTTGCTGCCCCTGCTGCTGACCGCGCTGCTGGCCCCGGTCGCCACGGGGCGGGGCCGTCTCCTCCTCGAGGCGCAGGGTGAGCGAGACGCGCTTGCGCGGAATGTCGACCTCGAGCACCTTGGCCCGCACGATGTCGCCGGACTTCACGACCTCGCGCGGGTCCTTGACGAAGGTGCGGGACAGCTGCGACACGTGCGCGAGCCCGTCGCAGTGCACGCCGATGTCGATGAACGCGCCGAACGCGGCCACGTTCGTGACCACGCCCTCCAGCACCATGCCCACCTTCAGGTCGTTGAGCGTGTGCACGGCGTCGTCGAAGGTGGCCGTCTTGAACGCCGGCCGCGGGTCGCGGCCCGGCTTGTCCAGCTCGAGCAGGATGTCGGTGACCGTGGGCAGCCCGAACATCTCGTCGACGAACTGCTGCGGCGCCAGGGACCTCAGCACCTTCGTGTTGCCGATCAGGGTGGCCAGCTCACCGCCGGTGGCCGCGACGATCCGGCGCACCACCGGGTAGGACTCCGGGTGCACGCTGGACGAGTCGAGCGGGTCGTCGCCGCCCGGGATGCGCAGGAAGCCCGCGCACTGCTCGAACGCCTTGGGCCCGAGCTTGGGCACGCCCTTGAGCGCGGTGCGCGAGCGGAACGGCCCGTTGGCGTCGCGGTGCGCCACGATGTTGGCGGCCAGCGCCGTGCCGATGCCCGACACCCGGGTGAGCAGCGGCACGGACGCGGTGTTGAGGTCGACGCCGACGCCGTTCACACAGTCCTCGACCACCGCGTCGAGCGAGCGAGACAGCTTCACCTCGGAGATGTCGTGCTGGTACTGCCCGACGCCGATGGACTTGGGGTCGATCTTGACCAGCTCGGCCAGCGGGTCCTGCAGCCGGCGCGCGATCGAGACCGCGCCCCGCAGCGACACGTCCAGCGACGGCAGCTCCTGCGAGGCGTAGGCCGACGCCGAGTACACCGACGCGCCCGCCTCGGACACCATCACCTTGGTGAGCTTGAGCTCCGGCGCCTTGGTCAGCAGCTCGGCGGCGAGCTTGTCGGTCTCGCGGGACGCGGTGCCGTTGCCGATGGCGATGAGGTCCACGTCGTGCTGGCGGGCCAGGCGATGAAGGGTGACCAGCGCATCGTCCCAGCGCCTTGCCGGCACGTGCGGGTAGATGGTGTCGGTGGCGACGACCTTGCCGGTGGCGTCGACGATGGCGACCTTGACGCCGGTGCGCAGCCCCGGGTCGAGGCCCATGGTGGCGCGGGTGCCGGCCGGCGCGGCGAGCAGCAGGTCCCGCAGGTTGGCGGCGAAGACCCGGACGGCCTCGTCCTCGGCGGCCTGGCGCAGCCGGGTGCGCAGGTCGATGCCGAGGTGGACGAGGATGCGGGTGCGCCAGGCCCAGCGGACGGTGTCGCCGAGCCAGCGGTCGGCCGGGCGGCCCCGGTCGTCGACGCCGAACCTGGACGCGATCATCGCCTCGTAGTCCGACGGGCCGGGTGGCTGCTCGCCTGAGTCGTCGCTGTCGGCGTGCGGCTCGAGGCTGAGCTCGAGCATCTCCTCCTTCTCGCCGCGGAACATCGCGAGGATCCGGTGGCTGGGGAGCTTGGTGAACGGCTCGGAGAAGTCGAAGTAGTCGGCGAACTTGGCGCCGGCCTCCTGCTTGCCGTCGCGGACCTTGGCGACGAGGCGGCCCTGGCCCCACATGCGCTCGCGCAGGGTGCCGATGAGGTCGGCGTCCTCGCCGAACCGCTCGACGAGGATGGCCCGGGCGCCGTCGAGCGCGGCCTGCGCGTCGGCGATGCCGTTCTCCGCGCCTGTGGCCGCGTCGGTGAAGACCGCGGCGGCGGCCTGCGGGTCGGTGTCGGGGTCGCCGAGCAGCCCGTCGGCGAGCGGCTCGAGGCCGGCCTCGCGGGCGATCTGGGCCTTGGTGCGCCGCTTGGGCTTGTAGGGCAGGTAGATGTCCTCGAGCCGGGCCTTGGAGTCGGCGGCCATGATCTGCCCGGCGAGCGCGTCGTCGAGCTTGCCCTGGCTCTTGATCGACTCGAGCACGGCCGCGCGGCGCTCCTCCAGCTCACGCAGGTAGCGCAGGCGTTCCTCGAGCGTGCGCAGCTGCGCGTCGTCGAGCTCGCCGGTGACTTCCTTGCGGTAGCGGGCGATGAACGGCACGGTCGACCCGCCGTCGAGCAGCTCCACGGCCGAGCGCACCTGACGCTCGGCGACGCTGAGCTCCTCGGCGATGCGCAGGAACACGGAGGCAGGTGTGGCGGTCGTTGTCACGGTTGTGCATTCTGCCGCGCCCCACCGACCCCGCCGCGCCCCGGCTGGGTTTCGTTGTGTCTACTCACGGGTACGGCGGACCGGCAGCCGGGTGCGGCGAGTGAGCAGACCGTCGCTCGTCGCTATCCGTCACCGACTTCGGTATAAGGCCTGTCTCGTAGATCACCGTATGAAGTGCTGCGCCGACTGCGCCGACTACCGCAACCTCAGGGGACCGTGACGGCACCCAGCCACCACCCACCTCGATACCCGCACTATTCGCTGGGACGCAACGCACACTTTTAATCCCGGGGAGGCGGACTGAGTCGCCGGTCACAGTCACTTGCAGTTAGTTTCGTCGGTGAGATGATTGCACCCGTGAAACTAACCGCGTCCTCGGTCGAGTCGGTGACCGATGACGTGATGGGTTTCCTGTCGCACCTGAAGAAGAGCGGCGAGGCCCACATATTGGGTGTCGCGCGCGGTCTCGACCTGTCATTCTCCCAACTGCGTGCCATGTTCGTGCTCGCCGACTGCCAGGAGGAACTGGCCGTCCACGAGCTCGCGGAACATCTAGGGCTGTCCATGGCGACCGCGGGTCGCGCCGTGCAGGCGCTCACCCGGGCCGGCATGGTCACGCGCAGGGAGGACGAGCAGGACCGCAGGGTCAAGCGGGTGAGCCTGTCCGAGCACGGCCGCGAGCTGGTGGCCGGGTTCGTGCACGCGCACCATGCGGCCGTCCGCGAGTGTGTCGAGTCGCTCAGCGACCGCGAGCGAGAGCAACTCTCCGAGGCATTGGCGCCGATTCTCGCTCGGGGGGACCAACCGACAACATCAACCGCCTGCTAGGCAAGGGGAAAGCTTTGACGGAACCACAATCTCCGACGTCCGCCGCGGGGGCGGCGACGCACGCGTCGGAGAAACTCGACCGAAGGGTCCTCTCGATCGGCGGGGTGGTCGTCCTCGGCGCGATCATGGCGATGCTCGACATCACCGTGGTCAACGTCGCGCTCGACCGGCTGATCATCGAGTTCCACACGACGCTCGACCAGATGCAATGGGTCGCCACCGGCTACACGCTGGCGCTCGCCACGGTCATCCCGCTCAGCGGCTGGGCCGCTGACCGGTTCGGCACCAAGCGGATCTACCTCACCGCGGTGTTCCTGTTCATGCTCGGCTCCGCGGCGGCCGGCACCGCCTGGTCGACCGAGTCCTTGATCATGTTCCGGGTCCTGCAGGGCCTCGGTGGCGGCATGCTGATGCCGCTCGGCATGACGATCCTCACCAGGGCGGCCGGGCCCGAGCGGGTCGGCCGGGTGATGGCCGTGCTCGGCGTGCCGATGCTGATGGGCCCGATCGTCGGCCCCATCCTCGGCGGCTGGCTCGTCGATGACGTGTCGTGGCGGTGGATCTTCTTCATCAACGTGCCGGTCGGCATCATCTCGCTGATCCTCGGTGCCAAGATCCTGGACAAGGACGAGCCGCAGCCGACGCAGAAGCTCGACGTGCTCGGCCTGGCGCTGCTCTCGCCGGGGCTGGCCGCGCTGATCTACGGCCTGGCGCAGGTGCCCTCGCACGAGGGCTTCGGGTCTCCCGAGGTGTACCTGCCCGCGATCGGCGGTGCGATCCTCGTGGCGGCGTTCATCTGGCACGCCGCTCGGACGCCGAACGCGTTGATCGACCTGAAGCTGTTCCGGGACCGTGGGTTCTCGGTGGCATCGATAACGATGGTGTTGTTCGTCGTCGCCTTCTTCGGCGCCATGCTGCTGTTCCCGCTGTACTTCCAGCAGGTGCGGTTCGAGGGCGCGCTGTCGGCGGGCTTGCTGCTGGCCCCGCAGGGCATCGGGGCGATGATCGCGATGCCGATCGCCGGCCAGATCGTGGACCGCGGCGGCGCGGCCCGGCTGGTGCAGCTCGGGCTGCTGGTCATCGTCGGCTCGATGGTGGTGTTCACCCAGCTGGGCGCGGACACGTCGTACTGGACGATCGGCATCGCGCTGTTCGTGATGGGCCTCGGCATGGGCATGACGATGATGCCGATCATGTCGATCGCGCTGAAGACGCTCAAGCCGGAGAACGTGGCCCGCGCGTCGACCAGCCTGAACATCATCCAGCAGGTGGCCGCGTCCATCGGTACCGCGATGCTGTCGGTGATCCTGTTCAACGAGACCAAGGCCCGGCTGGCGCCGGTGCTGGCCGAGATCGCGGCGTCGCAGCCGCCGGGCACCAAGCCCCCGGCGATGACGTCCATGCAGGACCTGCCGGAGCAGGTGCGGTCGATCCTGGCCCCGCCGATGGCCGATGCCTACGCCACGACGTTCGTGTGGGCACTGGTGCTGCTGGCGGTCGCGTTCGTGCCGACCCTGTTCCTGCCGCGCGGCAAGGTCGGCCCGGCGCCCATCGAGCCGGTGGCCGGCTCGACCGGCCTCGAGTCCGCCGAGCCCTCGGTGGAGCCGGAGCGCGTCACGGAAGGCGAACGTCGCTGACCTGACCGGACGACGAAGGCGCCGGGAGTCCACATCGGACTCCCGGCGCCGTCGCGTGCGGATGCTTCGCTCAGCCGAGGTGCAAGGTGGCCACCCGGCCCTGGGCGCCGGAGGCCCAGCAGGCGCCGTCCCGGCCGCAGTCCACCGAGTCGAACGTGCCGTCGTCGAACTGCGTCCAGCGGCGGCCGCCGTCGACGCTCACGTCGCTGCCGGTCGGGCCCACCGCGATGAGCAGCGAGCCGAGGAACGGGTGGTAGACCACGGCGGACCGGTAGCCCCGCGGCGAGTTCACGGGCTCGCGCCAGGTGCGGCCGGCGTCGGTGGTCAGCGCCAGGTTGTGGTCGCCGCCGGTGGGGTCGCGGTAGTCGCCGCCGATCGCGATGCCCTGCCGCGGGGTGCGGAACGCGACCGCGAACACGCCCGCGCTCGAACCGCCCGCGAGCGGCGTGTCGCTCGCCGTCCACGTGTGGCCGCGGTCGGCGGAGTGCAGCACGCGGGCGGTGGTCGCGCCGCCGGTGGCGATCCAGGCGTCGCGCCTGCCCGCCACGGTGACGCACTGGCCGCTGGCGGAGAACTCGAACTCGCCGTCGAGCGCGGGCGGGACACCCTCGTCCGGCACCAGCCGCCACGACCGGCCGCCGTCCGAAGTGGACAGTATGCGGAAGTGGCCGTCCACCGGGTCGCCGGCGACGAGCCCGTTGCGCTCGTCGAAGAACGCGACGCAGTCGTAGAACGCGGCGGCCTCGGTGTTGCGGAACGTCTCGGTCCACGTGGCGCCGCCGTCGGTGGTCCGGTAGATCCGCGAGTCCTCGCCGTTGCCGATCGACAGCGCCACCGCGGTCCGCGCGTCGAACGCCTCGATGTCGCGGAAGTCGAGGTTCGCGGTGCCGGGCGGGCCCACCCGCGCCCAGGTCCGGCCGCCGTCCAGCGTCCGCAGCACGGTGCCGCGGGCGCCGCTGGCCCAGGCGACCTGCCGGCTGATCACGGACAGGCCGCGCAGCTGCGCGTCGGTCCCGGTCGGGGTGAGCCGCCACGACAGCGGGTCCGCGCCCGCGGTGCCGGTCGGTGCCACCACCAGCGCGGCCAGGACGAGCAGGACAATCGACAACACACGCTTCATGGGTCGGCAAGATAGCCGAGCGGTGTCAACCAAGGGAATGACGAGCGGAGTCGTTCTTCGGGCCGACGCGGGCGCACACGCGTCCCGCCTACCGTCCCGGGAAACCGAGTGGGGGAGGAGAACAGGGTGCACGAGGTGGTGCGGCTGCGGCCGCCACGCAACCAGGTCGAGCGGCGGGCGGTGGGCTACTGGCTCACCAACGAGCTGCTGTCCGCGCTGGTCCCGGCGGCCGTCCTGGCCGTGCTGGCGGTCTTCATCACGCCCGCCCGGCCGTGGCTGCTGCTCGCGATGGGTGTCGTGCTGGTCATCGGCGTGCCGTACGGGATCGTCGTGCCGTTCTGGCGCTACCGGGTGCATCGCTGGGAGGTCACCGAGGACGCCGTCTACACGCGCACCGGCTGGCTGTGGCAGGAGTGGCGGATCGCGCCGATGTCCCGGATCCAGACCGTGGACACCGCGCGGGGACCGCTCGAGCAGCTGTTCCGGCTGGCGAGCGTCACGGTCACGACGGCGTCGGCGGCCGGGCCGCTCAAGATCCAGGGGCTGGACCACGAGCTGGCCGCCGACCTGGTGGAACGGCTGACCGAGACGACCCAGGCCAACCGCGGAGACGCCACGTGAGCGGGAGCCGGAGCGTTCGCCGTCCGGACAGTGAGCGGGAGCGCCGGAGCGTTCGCCGTCTGGACGCGTGAGCGGGAGCGCCGGAGCGTTCGCCGTCTGGACTGACGAGCGCGCGCAGGCGCGTCAGGGCCGAGCACGTGAGGAGGGAAGACGGCGAGTAGCGGAGGAGCGGAGCGAACCATCCAGCACAGGAGCGCGGGCGCGCCAGCGCCGAGCACGTGAGGAGGGAAGACGGTGAGTAGCGGAGGAGCGGAGCGAACAATCCAACACGTTCAGCGGAACGAACCATCCAACACAGTTCCGGTGCGGCCGGGCGCGGACTGGCAGCGGCTGCATCCGCGCACGGTCGTGGTCACCGCGCTGACCATGGCCGGGCTCGGCGTGTCGATCGCGACGCCGATCGTGCTCGGCATGCTGCGTGGCGGCGACGCGGCCGGTCCGGTGCTGCTGATCGCGCTCGGCGGGGTCGTCGTGCTCACCGGGGTGAGCGCGCTCGCCGACCGGGTGCGCTGGCGGCACACGAGCTACCGGGTCACCGACGAGCGGGTCGAGCTGCGGTACGCCTGGGTGCTGCACAAGCTGCGGTCCATCCCGCGGGAGCGGGTGCGCACGGTCGACCTGACCGCCAACCCGCTGCTGCGGGCGTTCGGGCTCACCAAGGTCAAGATCGGCACGGGGCAGCAGGCCACCGGGCAGCAGAGCCAGCTCACGCTCGACCCGGTGAGCCGGGCGCACGCGGAGGAGCTGCGCCGGGTGCTGCTGGACCACGAGGACCCGGCCTCGGCCCCGGTCGCGCCGGCGGCCGGCCGGCCGATCGCCGAGCTCGACTGGGCCTGGCTGCGGTACGCGCCGATCTCGGTGACCACGCCGATCCTCGGCGCGGCCGCGTTCGGCGCGGTGATGCAGGCCTCGGACTGGTTCAACCTGCAGGGCGCGGTGTTCTCGACGGTCCGCGACCTGTTCGGCGGCCTGCCGCTGGTCGGGCTGGTCGCCGTGCTCGTCGCGGTCGGGCTGGTGGTCGGGTTCGTGGGGTCGCTGGGGCTGTTCGTGGAGATGTGGTGGCGCTACCGGCTCACCCGCGAGAAGGGGACCCTGCGCGTCCACAGAGGACTGTTCACCACCCGGTCGCTGTCGCTGGAGCACCGCAGGCTGCGCGGGGTGGACGTGTTCGAGGCGCTCGGCGCGCGCGTGCTCGGCGCCGCCCGGGTCGACGTGGTCGCCACCGGGCTGCGGGCCGCGTCCGACAACGAGAAGTCCGACCCGAAGACCCTGCTCCCGGCCGCGCCGATCGGGATCGCCCAGCGGGTGGCGGCCGAGGTGCTCGGCGCTTCTGCATTGTCCGATGTGGACATTCAGGCGCACCCGCCCGCCGCGCGTGCCCGGCGGCTGCGCTGGGCGGTGTTCGGCGTGGCCGCGGTGGTGGCGGTGCCGGCGTTGCTGGGGGCGCTGCTCACGGTGGTGCTGCTGCACCTGGCGTGGATCGCCGCGGTGGTCCTGTTGCCGATCGCGATCGCGCTGGCGATGGACGACTACCGCAACCTCGGCCACGGCCTGTCCGGCGACTACCTGGTGACCCGGTACGGCGCCGGCAGCCGGCACACGGTCGCGCTGGTGCGCGGCGGCATCATCGGCTGGACGATCCGCAGCTCGCCGTTCCAGCGCCGCGCCGGCCTGCTGACGCTCGCCGCGACGACCGCCGCGAACAACGGCGAGTACCTGGTCCGCGACGTCGGCGAGGCCGAGGGCCTGCGCCTCGCGGCCGACGCCGTACCGGGACTGCTCACGCCGTTCCTGGAACCACGGCGATGATGTCGGCCTCGACGGCACGGTGCCGAGCGGCCGGTCGTCACTCGCTGATGGGCGCGTTCTTGCCGGGGCGCTCGAGGTAGGTGGTGTCGGGCTCGTGGAACCCGAACCGGCGGTAGAGCTCGTGCGCGTCGGCGGTGTGCAGCATCCAGCGGAACTCCGCGCCCGGCCCGTCGTCGATCATCGCCTTGACGAGGGCCTTGCCGATGCCCGCGCCGCGTGCCTCGTCGAGCACGAACACGTCGGCGAGGTAGGCGAGCGCCACACCGTCCGACACCGCGCGGGCGAACCCGACCATGGCGCCCGTGTCGGCCCGGTAGGCCCCGACGACCCGCCAGGACCCGGCGAGCTGGCGCTCGACCTGGCCCCGGTCGCGCCAGCGGCCCCAGTAGGCCTGAGTGGACATGAACTGCCACACGACGTCCACGTCGATCCGGTCGGGGTCGTCGTCGAGCACGTGGTTCATGCGGCCGATCCTAGGATGTCGCGTTCGTACAAGTGCCGCTGGTCGCGGGGCGCATAGCGTCCGGGACATGGAACTGCACGAGATGATGGCAAGGGCCGCTGCCGCGGCGGTCGAGGTCGCCCGCGACGTCGCGCCCGCGCAGCTCGACGAGCCGACGCCGTGCCCGGAATGGGATGTCCGGGCGCTGGTGAACCACCTGATGTTCTGGTCCGCGTTCCGCTCCGAGCTGGCCGCGCGCAAGCAGACCGCGCCGGCGGACGACCCGATCACCGAGCAGACCGACCTCACCCGCGGCGACTGGGCCGAGACGCTGGCGTCCCAGCTGGACAAGGCGGTCGCCGCGTGGGCCGAGCCCGGTGCGACCGAGGGCAACACCGGTCTCGCGGGAGGCTCGATGCCCGCCCGGATGATCGGCATGATGATGGTCGGCGAGCTGGTGGTGCACGGCTGGGACCTCGCCCGCGCGACGGGCCAGGAGCTGGCCACCGACCCGGCGGTCCTGGAGACGGCCCACGAGATGACGGCGGCGATGGGTCCGCAGGGACGGGAGATGGGCGCGTTCGGCGCGGAGGTGGCCGTGCCGGAGTCGGCGCCGCTGCTGGACCGTGTCCTGGGCCTGAGCGGCCGCGACCCGCACTGGACGCCCTGAGCCGCCTCATTCGCGGAGCGAGCGGGGCAGCCGGGGCGGGCTGATCGACCCGTTGGCGGCCAACGTGATCGCCACCGTCGTCCAGTGTCGGATGTGGACCTCCGCGGCCGGCTGGGCCGGGTCCGTGTCGTGGTCGCGGAGCAGGCGGTGGGCGAGCCGGTGGGTCACCAGGTCGCCCAGGACGTGGCGGGCCTGGGCGGTCGGGCGGCGGTGGACGGCGTCCAGCAGGGGCCACAGGATCGCCTGCGCCCGGGTGTCCACACCGGACCGCCGGCGGATCGACAGGTGGGCCGCGTCCACGGCCGGCGCGGGGGTGAAGCACCGGGCCGGGATACGGCGCACCAGGCGCAGGTCGAACCGGGCCGCCCACCACGCGGTCTCGAGGTCACGCGGGCGGCGCGCGGTCAGCCGCCGCGCCAGGCCCCACTCGACCACGACCTCGGCGAGCGCGAGGCGGCCCGGGACCGGGGTCAGCAGGCGGCGCAGCAGTGGCGTCGACACGGCGAACGGGATGCTCGCGACCACCGCGAAGTCCCGCCGGGGCAGGCGAACCACGCGCAGGTCGTCGTGCACCACCCGGACGTGGGGACTCCCGTCGAAGCGGCGGCGCAGCGCCCGGACGAACGCCTCGTCGCGTTCCACGGCCAGGACGCGGGAACCGGTGCCGGCCAGTGGGGCGGTGATCGTCCCCGGGCCGGCGCCGAAGTCGATCACGAGGTCGCCGGCGCCGACGCCGGAGCCGCGGACGAGCCCGTGGACCACCCGCGGGCACGACAGGAGGTGGACACCGGACGAGGTCGGACGGACGGCACGCGGCCGTCGCTGGGTAGGCACGGAAGGCTCCAGGCACGAAGTGGGAAAGGGGTGCGTGGAGACAGCGACGGCCGGACCCGGCAGAGGGGTCAGCGCGAGACGCGAGCTAGGAGACCGCCGCTGTCAGCGACGGCGCAGCCTTATCGAAGCGGCCATACGACCCACGGTAAGTCGCTGGGCAACCGAATTAGGCTGCGAGGCATGGTTGACGTCCTCGTGATCGGCGGCGGCATGGCCGGCGTGTCGATCGCCTACGAGCTCGCCGCACACGCGAGCGTCCTCCTCACCGAGGCCGAGCCGAGCCTCGCCGAGCACACGACCGGCCGCTCCGCCGCGATCTACGCGCCCAGCTACGGCGGCCCCATCGTGCGCGCGCTGACCGTCGCGAGCGGGCCGCGCTACCGGGCGCTGGAGACCGAGCTGGACACCCCACCGCTGCTCACCCCGCACGGGTCACTGTGGATCGCGATCGACGACGACGGGGTCGAGCACCTCGCGGCCCTGCCCGCGGAGCCGGTGTCGCCGCGGCGGGCCCGCGAGCTGTGCCCGGTCCTGCACGACGTGCGCGCCGCCGGGTGGGACGACACGGCGAGCGACATCGACGTGATGGCCCTGCACCACGGCTACGTGCGCGGTCTGCGGGCCCGCGGCGGCACCGTCCGCACCACCGGCCCGGTCACCGCGCTGCGCCGGGACGGCAGGGGCTGGCGCGCCGACGTGGGCGAGGACGAGGTCCGGGCCGAGGTCGTGGTGAACGCCGCCGGCGCGTGGGCCGACGAGCTCGCCGACAAGGCCGGCGTGCCGGCGATCGGCCTGCGCCCCATGCGCCGCACGCTCGCGCTCGCCTCCGGCGCGGTGCCGGCCGACCCGGCCTGGCCGCTCGTCGCGGACGCCGCCGACCGGTTCTACTTCCGCCCCGAGGGCCGGCACCTGCTGATCTCCCCGGCCGACGAGACCCCGAGCGAGCCGTGCGACGCCAAGCCCGACGAGCTCGACGTCGCGCTCGCCATCGAGCGCATCAACGCGGCCACGACGCTGCGCCTGCGCTCGGTCCACACGGCGTGGGCGGGGCTGCGCTCGTTCGTCGCCGACCGCGCGCCCGTGGTCGGCGCGTGGCCGGACCACCCCGGCTTCGTGTTCTTCGCCGGGCAGGGCGGCTACGGCATCCAGATGGCACCCGCGCTCGCCGCGCTGGGCGCCGCCGTCGTCCTCGGCCGGCCGGTGCCCGGCGACGTGCCGGCGCGGGACGTGTCGCCGCGATGATCGGCGAACTATGGTTGACAGCGCACGAAAGGGAAGGAGTCCAATGGCGGACATCGAGGCCAGGCTCGGGGAGATCGTCGGCGCGGAGCACGTGCTCTCCGGCGACGCCATCGGGGAGGACTACACCCACGACGAGACACTGACCGTCGAGCCGACCCGGCCCGCGCACGTCGTGCGCCCGGCCGGCGCCGAGGAGGTCGCCGCCATCCTCACCCTCGCCGCGGAGACCGGCACCCCGGTCACCGCGCGCGGCAGCGGCACGGGCCTGTCCGGCGCGGCCACCCCGCGCGCCGACGGCCTCCTCGTGTCCTTCGAGCGGATGAACGAGATCCTCGAGATCGACACCGACAACCACGTCGCGGTCGTCCAGCCCGGGGTCACGCTCACCGAGCTCGAGGCACGCACCGCCGAGGTCGGCATGGTCTACCCGGTCTACCCGGGCGAGCTGTCCGCGAGCCTCGGCGGCAACGTCAACACCAACGCCGGCGGCATGCGCGCGATCAAGTACGGCGTCACCCGCCACCACGTCCTCGGCCTGCAGGCGGTGCTGCCCACCGGCGAGGTCATCCGCACCGGCGGCAAGTTCGTCAAGGCCAGCACCGGCTACGACCTCACCCAGCTGATCGTCGGCTCCGAGGGCACGCTCGCGCTCGTCACCGAGGCCGTCCTCAAGCTCCAGCCCAGGCTCACCCACCAGGCCACGGTCCTCGCGCCGTTCCCCGACCTCGAGTCGGTCGCCCGCGGGGTGCCCAAGGTCGTCGGCAGCGGCATCGGCCCGCTGATCCTGGAGTACATCGACGCGCTCACGATGGGCGCGATCACCTACACCTCCGGCCTGCAGCTCGGCATCCCGGACCAGATCCGCGACACCGCGCAGGCCTACCTCGTGGTGATGCTGGAGAACAACGCGCCCGAGCGGCTCGACCAGGACGTCGAGGCGGTCGGCGTGCTGCTCGGCGAGCTCGGCTCGCTCGACACCTACGTGCTGCCCGGCCCGGCCGCCCGCAAGCTCATCGAGGCCCGCGAGCGGGCGTTCTTCACCGCCAGGGGCGCGGGTGCCGACGACATCATCGACACCGTGCTGCCGCGTGCGGCGCTGCCCGACTTCTTCGCCAAGGTGCTGGAGATCGCGCAGGGCCACCAGACGCTGGTCGTCGGCTGCGGGCACGCCGGCGACGGCAACGTGCACCTCGCGGTGTTCCAGAAGGACCCCGACGTGCGGCACAAGGTCCTGCACGAGCTGTTCGCCACCGGCATGTCCCTCGGCGGGGCGATCTCCGGCGAGCACGGCATCGGGCACGAGAAGAAGCGGCACTTCCTGGAGCTGGAGGACCCCAACAAGGTCGAGCTGATGCGGCGCATCAAGCACGCGTTCGACCCGAAGGGCATCCTCAACCCCGGCGTGCTGTTCGACTGAGGGGACGAGAAAGAAGTGACGATGAACGGCGCCCAGGCGCTGCTGCGGACCCTCGTCGACGGCGGCGTCGACGTCTGCTTCGCCAACCCCGGCACCTCCGAGATGCACTTCGTCGCCGCGCTCGACGCGGTGCCCGAGATGCGTGCGGTGCTGGGCCTGTTCGAAGGGGCCGTCACCGGCGCGGCCGACGGCTACGGCCGGATGGCCGAGCGGCCCGCGGTCACGCTGCTGCACCTCGGCCCGGGCATGGCCAACGGCCTCGCCAACCTGCACAACGCCCGCCGCGCGCACACCCCGATCATCAACGTCATCGGCGACCACGCCCGCTACCACAAGGGCTTCGACGCGCCGCTGGAGTCCGACATCGACGCGCTGACCGGCTGGCTGCACGGCTGGTCCCGCACGTCCAAGGCGCCCGAGGAGGTCGGCGCGGACGCGGCCGCCGCGATCGCCGCGTCGCTCGCCCAGCCTGGCCAGCTCGCCAACCTCGTGCTGCCCGCGGACGTGTCCTGGTCCGAGGGCGGCGTGGTCGGCGAGCAGGTCGAGGCGCCCGCCGCGGTCCCGGTCGACGACGACCGGGTCGCGCAGCTCGCCTCGGTCGTGCGTAGCGGCGAGCCCACCGTGCTGCTGCTCGGCCACGGCACCACCCGCGAGCGCGGGCTGGTCGCCGCGAGCCGGATCGCCGTGGCCACCGGGGTGAAGCTGTTCGCCGAGACGTTCCCGGCCCGTATCGAGCGCGGCGCGGGCCTGCCCAACGTCGAGCGGCTCGGCTACCTCGCCGAGCAGGTCCAGTGGCAGCTCTCCGACGTCAAGCACCTGGTGCTCGTGGGCGCCAAGTCGCCGGTGTCGTTCTTCGCCTACCCGGGCAAGCCCAGCGAGCTCGTGCCGGACGGCTGCCAGGTGCACGTGTTGTCGGTGCTCGGCGAGGACGGCACGGGTGCGTTGGAGCACCTGGCCGACGAGGTCGCCGCGGACACCAGGCCCGTGCTGCAGGAGCCCGTCCGGCCCGGCCTGCCCAGCGGCGCGCTGACCCCGCAGAACTGGACCGAGGTCATCGGCGCGCTGCTGCCCGAGGGCGCGATCGTGTCCGACGAGGCCAACACGTCCGGCGTGATGATCCCGATGACCACCGCCGGCGCCCCGCGACACGACGTGCTGACGATCACCGGCGGCGCGATCGGCCAGGGCCTGCCGGTCGCGGTCGGCGCCGCGGTCGCCAGCCCGGACCGCCCGGTCGTGTGCCTGCAGGCCGACGGCAGCGCGATGTACACGGTGTCCGCGCTGTGGACGATGGCGCGCGAGGGCCTCGACGTCACCACGGTGCTGCTGAACAACCGCGCCTACGCGATCCTGCGGATGGAGCTGGCCCGGGTCGGCGCCGAGGAGACGGGCCCGAAGGCGAGCCAGCTCCTCGACCTGTCCGGCCCGGACCTGGACTTCGTCGCGCTCGCGCAGGGCATGGGCGTGCCGGCCAGCCGCGCGACGACCGCGGAGGAGCTGGCCGACCAGTTCGCGAAGGCCCTCGCCGAGCCCGGCCCGCACCTCATCGAGGCGATGGTGCCGCCGCTGGTCTGAGCCCGGTCCCTTCTTCAACGGCGAAGGAGCATTCGATGTTGGTGCAGAACCTGGCGGTGCTGGTGTTGGCCGGCTTCGTCGGCTTCGCGGTGATCTCCAAGGTCCCGAACACGCTGCACACCCCGCTGATGTCCGGCACGAACGCCATCCACGGCATCGTGGTGCTCGGCGGGTTCATCGTGCTCGGGCAGGGCGCGGACGGCGTGCTGAACAAGATCCTGCTGGTGGTGGCCATCGCGTTCGGCACCATCAACGTGGTCGGCGGGTTCCTCGTCACCGACCGGATGCTGGGGATGTTCAAGGACCGGGACGTCAAGAAGTGACCTGGATCCACGACGAGGCGTTCATCCAGAGCCTCTACATCGTCGCGTTCGCGCTGTTCATCTACGGCCTCATGGGCCTCACCGGCCCGCACACCGCGGTGCGCGGCAACAAGCTCGCCGCGCTCGGCATGGCGGTCGCGGTCGGCGCGACGCTGCTCACGCCGGGGCTCGGGAACTGGTGGCTGATCCTGCTCGGCGTCGCCATCGGCACGGCGGTGGGCGTGCCGGCCGCGCGCAAGGTCCGGATGACCGCGGTGCCGCAGATGGTGGCGTTGTTCAACGGCGTCGGCGGCGGGGCGATCGCGTTGATCGCGTGGGTGGAGTTCCGCGACAGCGAGGGTTTCTCCCACCAGCCGGAGTACGTCGCGGTGGCGTCGCTGTTCGCGGCGATCGTCGGCTCGGCGTCGTTCTGGGGGTCCACGGTCGCGTTCGGCAAGCTGCAGGAGATCCTGCCCGGCCGGCCGATCAGCGTCGGCCGGCTGCAGCAGCCGCTGAACCTGGTGACGGCGCTGGCCGCGGTGACGTTCGGCGGCGTCATCGTCGCCGGTGGCCAGGCGGAACCGCTGATGGCCGGCCTGCTCCTCACATCGTCGGTGCTCGGGGTGGTGGTGGTGCTGCCGATCGGCGGCGCGGACATGCCGGTGGTGATCTCGCTGCTCAACGCCGCCACCGGGCTGTCCGCCGCGGCGATGGGGCTGGCGCTGGACAACACCGCGCTGATCGTCGCGGGCATGATCGTCGGCGCGTCCGGGTCGATCCTGACGAACCTGATGGCCAAGGCGATGAACCGGTCCATCCCGGCGATCGTCGCCGGCGGGTTCGGCGGCAACGGGTCCGGCGGCGGCACCGTCGAGGCCGGCGACCGGGCGGTGCGCCGCACCAGCGCCGCGGACGCCGCGATCCAGCTGGCGTTCGCCCGCCAGGTGATCGTGGTGCCTGGCTACGGGCTCGCGGTCGCGCAGGCCCAGCACGCGGTGCGCCAGCTGACCGGCCTGCTGGAGACCAAGGGCGTGGCGGTGTACTACGCGATCCACCCGGTGGCCGGCCGGATGCCGGGCCACATGAACGTGCTGCTGGCCGAGGCCGACGTGCCGTACGAGCACCTGCGCGAGATGGACTCGATCAACGGCGAGTTCGCCAGAACCGACGTCACCCTGGTCATCGGCGCGAACGACGTGACGAACCCGGCCGCGCGCACCGACCCCACCTCCCCGATCTACGGCATGCCGATCCTCAACGTCGACGAGAGCCGCTCGGTGATCGTGCTGAAGCGCTCCATGCGCCCAGGCTTCGCCGGCGTCGACAACGAACTCTACTTCGACCCCCGCACCAGCCTCCTGTTCGGCGACGCGGAGTCCTCGGTGCACGACATCACCGAGGAGCTCAAAGCCCTGTGAGCGGAGTGATCGAGCGTTCGCCGGCTGGCCCGTGAGCGGGAGCGACGGAGCGTTCGCCGTCTGGACGCGTGAGCGGGAGCGACGGAGCGTTCGCCGTCTGGACTGACGAGCGCGCGCAGGCGCGTCAGCGCCGAGCACGCGAGGAGGGAAGACGGCGAGTAGCGGAGAAGCGAAGCGAACCATCCAATACAGGAAGCGCGGGCGCGTCAGCGCCGGGCATCGCACGGAGGAAGACGGCGAGTAGCGGAGAAGCGGAGCGAACAATTCAACACAGTGAGCGGAGCGAACCATCAGACACAGCCAGCGGCGGGCATCGCACGGAGGAAGACGGCGAGTAGCGGAGGAGCGGAGCGAACAATGGACACAGCCAATTTCCGGGCGGCGCGGGACTTCCTCCTCGACTACCGGGAGGACTACCACCGGGCGACGGCGGAGTTCGACTGGCCGAGCCTGACCGAGTTCAACTGGGCGCTCGACTGGTTCGACGTCGTCGCGGCGAGTGAGCCGACCGCCAGCCGGCTCGCGTTGTGGATCGTCGAGGAGGACGGCTCGGAGCAGAAGTGGACCTTCGCCGACCTGTCCCGGCGGTCCAACCAGGTGGCGAACTGGTTGCGCGCGGCGGGTGTCCGGCGCGGCGACCGGCTGATTCTCATGCTGGGCAACCAGGGTGAGCTGTGGCAGGTGATCCTCGCCGCGATGAAGCTCGGCGTGGTGCTGATCCCCGCGTCGACCCTGCTCGGCGCGGCCGACCTGCGCGACCGGGTGGACCGCGGCCGGGCGGCGCACGTCGTGGTCCGGTCCGAGGACACGGCCAAGTTCGCCGACGTGCCCGGGGCCTACACGAGGATCGCCGTCGGCGAGCCGGTCGAGGGCTGGCTGGACTTCGCCGACACCGAGGGCGCGTCGGCGGACTTCACCCCCGACGGCCCCACCCGGGCGGACGACACGCTGCTGCTGTACTTCACCTCCGGCACGACCGCGCGCCCGAAGCTGGTGCGGCACACCCACGTGTCCTACCCGGTCGGCCATCTGTCCACTATGTACTGGATCGGCCTCGAGCCCGGCGACGTGCACCTCAACATCTCCTCGCCGGGCTGGGCCAAGCACGCGTGGAGCAACGTGTTCGCGCCGTGGAACGCCGAGTCGACGGTGTTCATCTACAACTACCCGCGCTTCGACCCCGCCGCCCTGATGTCCCAGATGGACCGGTGCGGCGTCACCTCCTTCTGCGCGCCGCCAACGGTATGGCGGATGCTGATCCAGGCCGACCTCACCCAGCTCCAGGTGCCGCCGGCCAAGGTCGTCGGCGCGGGTGAGCCGCTCAACCCCGAGGTCATCGAGCAGGTCTCGAAGGCGTGGAACGTCACGATCCGCGACGGCTTCGGCCAGACCGAGACGTCGGTACTGGTCGCGAACACGCCGGGCCAGCCGGTGAGGCCGGGGTCGATGGGGCGCGCGCTGCCCGGCTTCGGCATCGCGCTCGTCGACGCGTCGGGGGTGCCGAGCGACGAGGGGGAGCTCTGCATCGACCTGTCCCGGCGGCCGGTGGGGCTGATGGTCGGCTACGCGGACGACGACGAGCGCACCGACGAGGCCATGCGCGACGGCTTCTACCACACGGGTGACGTCGGTTCCCGGGACGCGGACGGCTACATCACCTACGTCGGCCGGGCCGACGACGTGTTCAAGGCGTCGGACTACCGGATCTCGCCGTTCGAGCTCGAGAGCGTGCTGATCGAGCACGAGGCGGTGGCCGAGGCCGCGGTCGTCCCGTCGCCGGACCCGATCCGGCTGGCCGTGCCGAAGGCGTACGTGGTGCTGGCCGCGGGGCACGAGGCGTCGGCGGACACCGCGCGGTCGATCCTCGCGTTCGCCCGCGAGCAGCTCGCGCCGTACAAGCGGATCCGCCGGCTGGAGTTCGCCGACCTGCCGAAGACGATCTCGGGCAAGATCCGCCGGGTCGAGCTGCGCGGCCGGGAGCACGAGGTCCACGGCGACCCGGCGGCCACGGTGGCGGGGGAGTACCGCGAAGAGGACTTTCCCGACCTGAAGGGCTGAGGTCGACCGCGGCTCCAGTGGGATTCGACACGGGTCCTTAGCAGTGTGAACTACTTCGAGTTAGCCTTGCTAAGGAACCTTGTCGAAGGGGGCGTTTCGATCTTGTCGCGGTTGCGGTCACTGGAAGAGCTAGGCCCGCACTACAAATGGATCGCGCTGTCCAACACGACGCTCGGCATGCTGATCGCCACGATCAACTCCTCGATCGTGCTTATCGCGCTGCCGGACGTGTTCAAGGGCATCGGGATCAACCCGCTCGACCCGGGCAACACCAGCTACCTGCTGTGGATGATCATGGGCTTCCTGATCGTCACCGCGGTACTGGTGGTGAGCTTCGGCCGGCTGGGGGACATGTACGGCCGTTCGCGGATGTACAACCTCGGCTTCCTGATCTTCACGGTCTCGTCGATCCTGCTCGCGGTCACGTGGATGAGCGGGGACGCCGGGGCGCTGTGGCTGATCGGCTGGCGGGTGATCCAGGGCATCGGCGGCGCGTTCCTGATGGCCAACTCCAGCGCGATCCTCACCGACGCGTTCCCGGCCAACCAGCGCGGTCTCGCGCTCGGCATCAACGGCGTCGCCGCGATCGCCGGCTCGTTCCTCGGGCTCGTCGTCGGCGGCGTGCTCGCGCCGATCGACTGGCACTGGGTCTTCCTCGTGTCCGTGCCCTTCGGCGTGATCGGCACGATCTGGGCCTACCTCAAGCTGCACGACACCTCCGAGCGCCAGCACGCGAAGATGGACTGGGCCGGCAACATCACCTTCGCGGCCGGCCTGATCGCGGTGATGGTCGCGATCACCTACGGCCTGCAGCCCTACGGCGGCCACACGATGGGCTGGACCAGCCCGTGGGTGCTCGGCGCGCTGATCGGCGGCCTGCTGGTGCTGGTGCTGTTCGGGGTCATCGAGACGCGGGTGGCCAACCCGCTGTTCAACCTGTCGCTGTTCCGGATCCGGGTGTACAGCCTGGGCAACCTCGCCAACCTCATGGCCTCGCTCGGCCGCGGCGGGCTGCAGTTCATCCTGATCATCTGGCTGCAGGGGATCTGGCTGCCGCAGCACGGCTACAGCTACGAGCAGACCCCGCTGTGGGCCGGGATCTACATGCTGCCGATGACCGCCGGGTTCCTGATCTCCGCTCCGCTGTCCGGGATCCTGTCCGACCGCCGCGGCGCGCGGTTCCTCACCACCGGCGGGATGATCATCACCGCGCTGACGTTCTACGCACTGACCGTGCTGCCGGTCAACTTCTCCTACCCGGCGTTCGCCGCGCTGCTGCTGGTCAACGGGATCGGCATGGGCATGTTCACCGCGCCGAACCGGTCCGAGGTGATGAGCAGCCTGCCCAGCAACGCCCGCGGTGCCGGCGCCGGCATGAACGCGACGTTCCAGAACGCGGCGATGGTGCTGTCGATCGGGATCTTCTTCAGCCTGATCATCGCCGGCCTGAGCACCTCGCTCCCGGGGACGCTGAGCGGCGGGCTCGAGGCGCACGGTGTGTCGGTGGCGCAGGCGGACCAGATCGCCCACCTGCCCGCGGTAGGCGTGCTGTTCGCGGCGTTCCTCGGCTACAACCCGATCCAGCAACTGCTCGGCGGTTCGGTGAGCCACCTGTCGCCGGACCAGGCGAGCTTCCTCACCGGGCACAGCTTCTTCCCGAGCCTGTTGACCCAGCCGTTCGCCGACGGCCTGCACGTGGCGTTCTGGTTCGCGATCATCGCCAGCGTGATCGCCGCGGCGGCGTCCTGGTTCGGCCGGCCGCGCAAGGGCCGGCTCGAGGTCGCCGCGGCGCTGTCGCACGACCGGGACGTGGCGCACGCGACGAAGGAGGCGGCGGTCCGCGGCTCGGGCTCCTGAGTCATCCGCGGCGGCGCTGGGCCAGCGCCGCCGCCTGGATGCGGCTCTTGAGGCCGAGCTTGCGCAGGATGTTCGACACGTGGACGCTCGCCGTCTTCGTGGAGATGAACAGCTCGCCGGCGATCTCGGGGTTCGTCAGGCCCCGGCCGAGCAGGTCCAGCACCTCGGCCTCGCGCGCGGTGAGGCCCAGCGGGTCCTCCGGCGGCTGGTCGGGCAGCGCCGCCGACAGCGGGATCCGGGCCCGCTCGGCCAGCGCCCGCGCCATGGCGGCGAGCGGCTCGGCCCGTAGCTCGGTGGCCACCGCCGCGGCCGCGGTCAACGCCGACACCGCCCGCTGGCGCGGTCCTCGCGCGAGCAGCACCGCCTCCGCCTCGCGGAACCGCGCGTACGCCGTGAGGTGCCGGTCGTGGCTCGACTCCGCGGCCGCCGACGCCCACGCCGCCGGGGACGGCGTGCCGAGCCGGGTCCGCTCGGCCCGCGCCACCGCCCACCAGCGCCGCGTCCGCGGGAGCGCCACCGCGCCGTCGCTCTCGAGCGCGGCCAGGTGCGCCGAGCCCGCGGTGAGCACGGCGTCCGCGGCGGCCCGCGCGGCCTCCAGGTCGGCGGCGGCGCCGGACGCGCGCGCGTCGTCGACCGCCGCGGCCTCCACCCGGACGCCGACCGCCACGAGCCGGGCCGCGCGGTGCTGGTTGTCCGCCGACATCGCCACCCGCAGGCCCTCCGCCACCGCCGCCCGCGCGTCGGCCCACCGCCGCTCCTCGATCGCCAGCAGCGCCTGCAACGCCGACAGCTCGGTGCCGAACTGCACGTCGTCCTGCCCGGTCAGCACCTCCGCGCAGCGGTCGAGCAGCGCGGTCGCCTCGGCCCGCGCGCCGCGCTTGAGGTAGAGGTCGGCGCGGGTGAGGTCGACGGGCAGCCGGGTGAACGCGTCGGCCGCGGGGTCCGACGGGTCCTCCGAGGAGTCGAGCGCCTCGTCCCACCGGTGCAGCTCCGCCAGCGCCCGGACCTGGTTGCCGACGATCAGCAGCAGGTAGAAGTCGAAGCCGAACTGGCCGGCCCGCTCGACCCCCTCGCGGGCCATGGCCAGCGCCTCCCGCGGCCGGTCGACCCACACCAGCGCCTCCGGGTGGTTGGCGTAGCTGACCCCGAGCATCCGCGGCTCGCGCGTCTCGTCGGCCACCGCCAGGTGCCGCCGCAGGTACCCGAGCCCGGCCTCGACGTGGCCGAGCCCGACCTCGCACAGGCCCAGCACCATCAGCCCACGCGCCAGCGACGTCCGGTCGCCCGCGGCCTCCGCGACCGGCAGCAGCGCGGTCGCGTGCTCGATCGCCTGCCGGTGCCGCGACGACAGCATCGCCAGCCCCGCGCGCCGGGCCAGGATCGGCACCCGCGCCGGCGAGTCGGCCGGGATCAGCTCCAGCGCGCGCTCGTTGGCCTGCCGGGACAGCGGCCAGTCGGCCGACGCCCATGCCCGGTAGGACAACACCGCGTAGGCCAGCGCCACCCGTTCCGGGTCGGTGTGTTCATCCAGCTCGGTGATTCGCTGCCGGGTCAGCTCGACCGCGCGTGGGTTGCGGCTGGCCAGGCTCGCCGCCTCGGCCGCCCGCTCCAGCAGCGTGTCCAGGTCGACGCCGGCCAGCTCCGCCGGCTCGGCCGCCGACCCCCACCAGCGCAGCGCCCGCTCGTAGTGCACGTGGGCCTCGGCCGGCGCGAAGCCCGCGCTCGCCGCGTCGCCCGCGCGGACCGACGCCACGAGCGCCTCGGCCGGCTCGCCGGCCGCGTCCCAGTGGTGGGCGAGCTCCGCGGCCGAGGCCGCGCCGGGCCGGCCGTCGAGCAGCCGCGCCACCCGGCCGTGCGCGGCCCGCCGCTCGCCGGGCAGCAGGTCGGCGTAGATCGCCTCGCGGATCAGCGCGTGCCGGAACGCATAGCCGTCCCCGCCGCCGTCCCCGCTGCCGTTCTCGCCGGTGGTCACCAGCTGCCCGTGGTGGATCAGCTCCCGGACCGCCGTGTCGAGGTCCACTTGGGATAGTCCGGCGAGCCCCGCGAGCAGGTCGTGGCCGGCGGTGCGGCCGGCCACCGAGGCGAGCCGGGCGAGCTGGCGGGCGCCCGGGCTGAGCCGGGCCAGCCGGGTGATCACGACCTCGCGGACGGTCTGCGGCACCTCGCCGCGCGCCGGCCACGCGGCCACGAGCTCCTCGGTGAAGAACGGGTTGCCCTCGGCCCTGGTCAGCAGCACCTTCACCATCTCGGCGGCCGGCTCGACGCCGAGCAGGCCACGGGCGAGCGCGGTGGTCTCCGCCGGGTCCAGCGGCGGCAGCCGCAGCCGCTCGCAGTGCGGCAGCCGGCCCAGCTCGGCGACCATGCCGGCCACCGGGTGGTCGCCGGCGATCTCGCCGCTGCGGTGCGTGCCGACCTGCAGCACGGGTGCGTGCCGCAGCGCGCGCTGGAGGAACACGAGCAGGTCCCGGGTCGACGCGTCCGCCCAGTGCAGGTCCTCCAGCACGAGCAGGACCGGCCGCCCCGCGGTGGCGATCGCCTCGGCGACCCGGCGGAACTCACCCGCCCGACCGTCGCCGCCCGGCTGCCCCGCGAAGAACGCGGACGGGATGGTGGCGAGCGCCTCGGCGAAGGGCGCGTAGGGGAGGTCGGCCTCGAGCTGCAGGCAGCCGCCGGTGAGCACGGCCGCGCCCGACTCGGCGGCCCGCTCGGCGAACCGCTGGACCAGCCGGGTCTTGCCGACGCCGGCGTCCCCCTCGACCAGCACCAACCGCCCGGCGCCACCTGCCGCGTCGGTCAGCGCAGCGTCCAGTACGGCGAGCTCCGCCCGCCTGCCGATGAGTTCCGGCGCCGACACCCGTCTTGGCACCGCGTAAGTATTCCACCGTCGGTGACCTGGGCTGCTCCAATCGTCTAAGACATTGGGCCATCCGATTTGAGTCTTTGCCCAATGTGTAGCGGTGCGGAATCCCTGACGATGAACTCGACGAATACGGCGGCAGGGAGCCCCAGCATGGCCTCAGCAAGCACCGCACCCATGGTTCTGGATGTTCCGCATCGGCACGACCGGCACAGCCCGCTGCACCGCGCGATCCTGCGCGCGCTCGGACCGCTGACCGGGATGCGCCTGCTGGACGTCGGCTGTGGCGTCGGGCTCTTACTGCGGGCCGCGGAGCGCAGGGGTGCGCTGGTGGCCGGGGTCGACACGGCGGTCGAGCGGCTGGAGATCGCCCGCTGGGCGCTGCCGGACGCGGACCTGCGGGAGGGCGACGTCGACGCGCTGCCCTTCGACAACGGCACGTTCGACGTCGTCACCGCGTGCGGCGGGACCGGCGGCACCGCGGTCCTCGCCGAGCTCATCCGGGTCGTGCGGCCCGGCGGGCGCGTCGCGGTCGGCGGCTGGGTCCACCCGGCCGGGTGCTGGGCGGCGACGTTCGGCGAGCACCTGCGCCGGCTGACCCGGCGCGACTCGGTCCCCCTCGCCGACGACCCCGGGCTGGAGGCCGGCCTGCGTGCCGCGGGCCTCGCCGTGCTGGCCAGGGGCGAGGTCGGCTGCCCCGCGCGGTACCCGAGCCTGGCCGCCGCGTGGGCCGCGATGCTGGGCAGCGAGCAGCTGCTGCAGGCCATCCGGCTCGCGGGGGAGCGGGCCGTGTACGACGCGTTCGTCGCCTCGGTCGAGCCGGCGGTGGGAGCCGACGGCACGGTCCTGCTGTCGAAGGCGTTCCGATACGCCGTCGCGATGGTGCCGGTGCGTAACTCCTGATTTGCGGAATGGTGAACGTCTGCCACTCGATCGTGGATGGGGTTAACGCCCGGGGCGAAGTTGCCGAAAGAAAGTTGCGGAACGACCGTTCGACCCTGCGAGATGAGATGAGCAGCGAAACCCCGCGCAATTCCCTGCCGACCACCCCGTGCAGCGTGGTGTGGAGCCGCGGCCACGCCTACGTCCGGGAGGGTGCGCTCGGCCGCTCCCGCTGGGTGGGCGTCGACGACCGGGGGCGACCGCAGTCGCTCACCGACGCGGACCTGCACCGCCGCGGCTGGACCCGCACCCGCGAGACCGCGGAGCAGCGCTGATCCCACTCCGAACCGGGCCGCCAGGCAATACAGTCGGCGGCATGGTCGAGGACACGCAGCCCGTACAGCCGCAGGAAGTCGCGGAGCTGCCCGATCGGCTGTGGACCGTCCCCAACCTCCTCAGCATCGTCCGGCTGGCCCTCGTGCCGGTCTTCCTCTGGCTGCTGCTGGGCCCGAAGGCCGACGGCTGGGCGCTCGCGATCCTCGTCTACGCCGGCGTCTCGGACTGGGCCGACGGCAAGATCGCCCGGCTGTTCAACCAGGCCAGCAGGCTCGGCGCCATGCTCGACCCGGCCGCCGACCGGCTCTACACGCTGGCCACGGTCGTCGCCTTCGTGGCGCGCGACATCGTGCCGTGGTGGATCGCCGCCCTCCTCGTGGGCCGCGACGTCGTCGTCGGCATCTGCATCTGGGTACTCGGCCGCAACGGGTTCGCCCCACCGGAGGTCACCTACATCGGTAAGGCGGCCACCTTCAACCTCCTGTACGCGATGCCGCTGCTGCTGCTCGCCCAGGGCGCCTCCACGGCGGCCACGATCATCCGCCCGGTGGCCTACGCGTTCGCCGTCTGGGGCGGCGCCCTGTTCCTGTGGTCGGGGGTGCTCTACCTGGTGCAGACACGCGCGGCACTGCGGTCGTCTGCCCGGCCCGCGCCCATCTAGGATTCGGCCGACACATCTGTGGAGACATGTCGAGCGTGAGGATGGGGCCGTGACGCCGGAGGACCTCAAGTACACCGAAGAGCACGAGTGGCTGGCCGGCAAGGCCGGGACCGTGCGGGTCGGCATCACCGACTACGCCCAGCAGCAGCTCGGCGACGTGGTCTTCGTGGAGCTGCCCGAGGTCGGCAAGACGGTGCACGCGGGCGACCCCGTCGGCGAGGTCGAGTCCACCAAGAGCGTCTCGGAGATCTTCGCCCCGGTCGCCGGGGAGATCACCGCGGTCAACGCCGCCCTCGACGGGTCGCCGGAGCTCATCAACAGCGACCCCTACGGCGAGGGCTGGATCATCGAGCTCTCGGTCGCCGACCCGGCCGCGCTGGACGGCCTGCTCGACGCCGGCGCGTACCAGGAGCTGACCGAGAAGGACTGAGCGCGCGACGCGGGGGACCTCGCTGTCTGGCCTGCTGATCGCGCACGGTACGTTTGCACTCGTAGAAGTCAGCACCAGCAGGAGGAGAGCTCAGGTGAGCACCAACGACGGGCCCGGCGTCCCGCCGGAGCAGTCTCCGGAGCGGACTTCCGTGTTCCGGGCCGACTTCCTCGCCGAGGTGGAGGGGTCCGAGGCGCCGCCCGCGGAACCGTCCGTCGCCGGTGTGGACGCCCTTCCGGCCGGTTCGGCCCTTCTGGTGGTCAAGCGCGGGCCCAACGCGGGCTCCCGCTTCCTGCTCGACCGGGACACCACCAGCGCCGGCCGGCACCCGGACAGCGACATCTTCCTCGACGACGTCACGGTCTCCCGCCGGCACGCGGAGTTCCGGCGTGAGGGTGGCGAGTTCGTGGTCATCGACGTCGGCAGCCTCAACGGCACGTACGTCAACCGCGAGCCGGTCGACCAGGCCGTGCTCGCCGGCGGCGACGAGGTCCAGATCGGCAAGTTCCGCCTGGTCTTTCTCACCGGCACCAGCCACGGATCCTAGGTCCGCGTAGGGGGTCGGGGTGACGGCTGCCGGGCGGCCAGCGGGCGAGGGGTTGAGCATCGGCGTGGTGCTCAGCCGGCTCCGGTCGGAGTTCCCGGACGTCACCATCTCCAAGATCAGGTTCCTGGAGTCCGAGGGGCTGATCCAACCTGCCCGCACGGCGTCGGGGTACCGCCAGTTCACCCCGGCCGACGTGGCCCGGCTGCGGTTCGTGCTCGCCGCCCAGCGCGATCACTACCTGCCGTTGAAGGTGATCAAGGAGCAGCTCGATGCCGCGGATCGCGGGGAGCCCGACCAGCAGTCGCCGGACCCCGCCACGCGGCCACCGCGCGGGCTGATGTCCGTGCCAGCGAACGGGTTGCCCAGCGCGGCGGAGTTCGCCGAGGAGCCGTTGCGCCGGCTCACCAAGGAAGAACTGCTCGAGCAGGCCGGCATCGACGCGGCCACGCTGGGCGAGTTGGAGCAGTACGGGCTGGTCCGACCGGGCGCGGCGGGGTTCTACGACACAGAGTCCGCGATGGTCGCGCGGATGGTCCGCACGATGGCCGGCTACGGCATCGAGCCACGGCACCTGCGGGCGTTCCGGGCGTCGGCCGACCGCGAGGTGGGGTTGCTGGAACAGATCGTCGCGCCGATGTACCGCCAGCACGCCGAGGACGCGCGAGGCCGGGCCGACGAGGCGATCCGTGAGCTGGCGGCGCTCTCGGTGGGGCTGCACACCCTTCTTGTGAAGGCTGGGTTGCGCCAGATTTCGGGCAGGTAAGCTTGAAGATCAACCGGACGGCGTGTCACGGCACGTTGTCGCATCGTGACGCGGATCGCTACCTGATTACACAAGCGTCGGGACCAGATGGCGGGTAGCGTCGAGGCCAACGATGAGCGATCCTCGAACGTGTGGGTGTGCACATCCTCGCTGAGCGAAGGGAGGCGAACCCGATGAGCGAGATGCGAGTCGTGGGCGTGCGGGTGGAACTGCCCGCCAACCAACCGATCTTGCTGCTGCGCGAGACCGATGGTGAGCGATACCTCCCGATCTGGATCGGCTCGGTGGAGGCCACCGCGATCGCCTTGGAGCAGCAGGGCGTCCGGCCGGCTCGGCCACTGACGCACGATCTGCTCAAGGACGTGATCGGGGCGCTGGGCCGCGAGCTGGAGCAGGTCCGCATCACCGACCTGCGCGAGGGCACGTTCTTCGCCGAGCTGGTCTTCGACGGCGACATTCGGGTCTCGGCCAGGCCCAGTGACTCGGTCGCCTTAGCTCTGCGGATCGGCGTCCCCATCCACGCCGAGGACTCGGTCCTCCAGGAAGCCGGCCTCATCATCCCGGACGAGCAGGAGGACGAGGTCGAGAAGTTCCGCGAGTTCCTCGACTCCGTCTCCCCGGAGGACTTTCGCGGAGCGGATACCTGAGG
>NZ_DASWSJ010000305.1:0-39618 GCF_036402745.1 Actinophytocola sp.
CCCCCCCCCCCCCCCCCCCGGCGACGACCCGCACCCAAAGCAACCGGCCCGCAGCGGGCACAACCAAGCCCGTCCGGCGCTTGAGGACAAGCACGAACCCGCACAAGCGGGCACCACCCGAGGCGCACACAAGCCCGTCCGGCGCTTGAGGACAAAAGGCCGGCCGTCAGGCCCCCACCACCCGGCTAGTGACACGTCGAGATTCAGTCCGTACGCTCCTGAATATGGATATGCACACTGTCGTGGTGGGGACGGCCGGGACCACCGCCGAGGACGTCATCGCCGTGGCCCGGGGCCACGCAAGGGTCGAGCTCGGCGCGGACGCGCGAGACGCGCTCGCCGCCGCCCGCGAGATCGTGGACGCGCTGGCCGCCAAGCCCGAGCCCGTCTACGGCGTCTCGACCGGCTTCGGCGCGCTCGCCAGCCGCCACATCGGCCCCGACCTCCGCGCCCAGCTCCAGCGCAACATCGTGCGCAGCCACGCCGCAGGCATGGGCCCCCACGTCGAGCGGGACGTCGTGCGCGCGCTGATGTTCCTGCGGCTCAAGACCCTCGCCTCCGGGCACACCGGCGTCCGCCCGCAGGTCGCGCAGACCATCGCGGACGTGCTGAACGCCGGGATCACGCCCCTCGTGCACGAGTTCGGCTCGCTCGGCTGCTCCGGCGACCTCGCCCCGCTCTCGCACTGCGCGCTCACGCTCATGGGCGAGGGCGACGCGGAAGGCCCGGACGGGACCGTACGCCCCGCGGGGGAGCTGCTCGCCGCGCACGGCATCGCGCCGGTCGAGCTGCGCGAGAAGGAGGGCCTCGCCCTGCTCAACGGGACGGACGGCATGCTCGGCATGCTGGTCATGGCCCTCGCCGACCTCACCAAGCTCCTCGACATCGCCGACCTCACCGCCGCCATGAGCGTCGAGGCGCTCCTCGGCACCGACCGCGTGTTCGGCGACGACCTGCAGCGGCTGCGCCCGCACCCCGGCCAGGCGGTGAGTGCGGCCCGCATCACCGCGCTCCTGCGGGGGTCGGCCATCGTCGCGAGCCACCGCGGGCCCGACTGCAACCGCGTCCAGGACGCCTACTCGTTGCGCTGCGCCCCGCAGGTGCACGGCGCCGCCCGCGACACCGTGTCCTATGTGGAGACCGTCGCCGACCGCGAGCTGGCCGCCGCCATCGACAACCCCGTGGTGCTGCCCGACGGCCGGGTCGAGTCCAACGGCAACTTCCACGGCGCGCCCATCGCCTACCCGCTCGACTTCCTCGCCATCCCCGTCGCCGACGTCGCCAGCATGGCCGAGCGGCGCACCGACCGGATGCTCGACGCCACCCGCAGCCACGGCCTGCCGCCGTTCCTCGCCCACGACCCCGGCGTCGACTCCGGGCACATGATCGCCCAGTACACCCAGGCCGCCATCGTCTCCGAGCTCAAGCGGCTCGCCGTGCCCGCGAGCGTCGACTCGATCCCCAGCTCGGCCATGCAGGAGGACCACGTCTCCATGGGCTGGTCCGCCGCCCGCAAACTCCGCAAGGCCATCGACGGGCTCACCACCGTGCTCGCCATCGAGCTGCTCACCGCCGCCCGCGCGCTCGACCTGCGCGCGCCGCTGACCCCCGCGCCGGCCACCGCCCGCGCCGTCGCCGCACTGCGCGAGCGGGTGCCCGGGCCCGGCCCGGACCGCCACCTCGCCCCCGAGATCCACGCCGCCGAAGACCTCATCCGAGAGGGAGACCTGCCATGACCAGCCCAGGCCCCCGGCCCGTCCGCGCCGCCCGAGGCACCACGCTCACCGCGAGGAGCTGGCAGACCGAGGCCGCGCTGCGCATGTTCCACAACAACCTCGACCCCGAGGTCGCCGAGCGGCCCGACGACCTCGTCGTCTACGGCGGCACCGGCAAGGCCGCCCGCAACTGGGCCAGCTTCGACGCGATCACCCGCGAGCTCACCACGCTCCGCGAGGACGAGACGCTGCTCGTCCAGTCCGGCAAGCCGGTCGGCGTGATGCGCACGCACGAGTGGGCGCCGCGGGTGCTGATCGCCAACTCCAACCTCGTCGGCGACTGGGCGAACTGGCCCGAGTTCCGCCGGCTGGAGTCGCTGGGGCTCACCATGTACGGCCAGATGACCGCCGGCTCGTGGATCTACATCGGCACCCAGGGCATCCTCCAGGGCACCTACGAGACCTTCGCCGCGGTGGCCCGCAAGCGGTTCGGCGGCAGTCTCAAGGGGACACTCACGCTCACCGCGGGCCTCGGCGGCATGGGCGGCGCGCAACCGCTTGCGGTCACGCTGAACGGGGGTGTCGCGCTCTGCGTCGAGGTCGACCCCGCCCGCGCGCACCGCCGCGTCGAGACCCGCTACCTCGACGAGGTGGCCGACGACCTCGACGACGCGATCCGGCGGGTCGAGACGGCCAAGCGCGAGCACAGGGCGCTTTCCGTCGCGGTCATCGGGAACGCGGCCGAGGTCGTGCCCGAGCTGCTGCGCCGGGGCGTCGACGTCGACATCGTCACCGACCAGACCTCCGCGCACGATCCCTTGGCCTACCTGCCGAAGGGAGTGTCGCTCGAGGACTGGCCGGACTACGCGGCGAAGAAGCCGGACGAGTTCACCGACCGGTCCCGCGACTCGATGGCCGAGCACGTCGACGCGATGGTCGGCTTCCTCGACGCCGGCGCCGAGGTGTTCGACTACGGCAACTCGATCCGCAGCGAGGCCAAGCTCGGCGGCTGCGAGCGGGCGTTCGACTTCCCGGGCTTCGTACCGGCCTACATCCGGCCGATGTTCTGCGAGGGCCGGGGCCCGTTCCGGTGGGCCGCCCTGTCCGGTGACCCCGCCGACATCGCCGCGACCGACCGGGCGATCCTCGACCTGTTCCCGGAGAACGAGTCGCTCGCCCGCTGGATCCGGCTCGCCGGCGAACGTGTTGCCTTCCAAGGGTTGCCGGCCCGGATCTGCTGGCTCGGCTACGGCGAGCGGCACCTCGCGGGCCTGCGGTTCAACGAGCTGGTCGCGAGCGGCGAGCTGTCCGCGCCGGTCGTCATCGGCCGCGACCACCTCGACTGCGGCTCGGTCGCCTCGCCGTACCGGGAGACCGAGTCGATGGCCGACGGCTCCGACGCGATCGCCGACTGGCCGCTGCTCAACGCCATGGTCAACACCGCGTCCGGGGCCACCTGGGTGTCCATCCACCACGGCGGCGGGGTCGGCATGGGCCGGTCCATCCACGCCGGCCAGGTCACCGTCGCCGACGGCACCCCGCTCGCCGCGCGCAAGATCGAGCGGGTGCTCACCAACGACCCTGGCATGGGCGTGATCCGGCACGTCGACGCCGGCTACGACCGCGCCGACGAGGTGGCCGCCGAGCGCGGCGTGCGGGTGCCGATGCCGCATGCCTGACCCGGCAGGAACAACCTCTGCCACCGGCCTGCTGGCCGCGATCGCGGACGTCGGCGTGGACCGGCGGCGCGGCGGCTACTCGCGGCACGGGTTCGACCGGGTCGAGTTGGCGCTGCGCGAGTGGTTCGTCGCGGAGGCCACCCGGCGCGGGCTCGACGTGCGGACCGACCGCAACGGCAACCTGTGGGCCTGGTGGGGCACCCCCGGGCCGGACGCCGTGGTCACCGGCAGCCACCTCGACTCGGTGCCGGGCGGTGGCGCGTTCGACGGGCCGCTCGGCGTGGTCAGCGCGCTGGCCGCGGTGGACCTGTTGCGGGCCAAGGGCTTCACCCCGACGCGGCCGCTGGCCGTGGTCGTGTTCGCGGAGGAGGAGGGTGGGCGGTTCGGCGTGCCGTGCCTCGGCTCGCGGCTGCTCGCGGGCACGCTCGACCCGGACGCGGCGCGGCGGCTGGCCGATCCCGACGGCGTGACGCTGGCCGAGGCCGTGGCGGACGCGGGCCTGGACCCCGCCCGGCTCGGCCGGGACGACGAGGCGCTCGGGTTGGCCGGCCGGTTCGTCGAGCTGCACGTCGAGCAGGGCCGGGGGCTCGTCGACCTCGGCGCTCCGGTCGGGCTGGCGAGCTCGATCCTCGCGCACGGCCGGTGGCGGTTCCGGTTCACCGGCGAGGGCAACCACGCCGGCGCCACGCTGCTGGGAGACCGCCGCGACCCGATGCTGCCGGCGTCGGCCACGGTGCTCGCCGCCCGGCGTGCCGCGTCTCATGTGGACGGTGCGCGGGCGACGGTCGGCCGGCTGGTCCCGAACCCGGGCGGCACCAACGTCGTCGCGTCCACAGTGGACGTCTGGCTGGACGCGCGGTCGGGCGACGACGCGGGGACCCGCGCGGTGGTCGGGGAGATCACCGCCCAGGCGCTGTCGGCGGCCGCCGACGAGGGCTGCGAGGTCGCGGTCACCGAGGAGTCCTACGGCGACACCGTGCACTTCGACCCGGGCCTGCGCGACGAGCTGGCCGGGGTGCTCGGCGACGTGCCGGTGCTCGCCACGGGCGCCGGGCACGACGCGGGGATCCTCGCCGCCCGGGTGCCGACCGCGATGCTGTTCGTGCGTAACCCCACCGGGGTGAGCCATGCGCCGGCCGAGTTCGCGGAGGCGGCGGACTGCGCGGCCGGTGTGGTGGCGCTCGCGGCCGTGCTGGAACGGCTGGCCGGATGAGCGACTACTGGTGCGAGCGCGCGTGGCTGCCGTCGGGCATCCAGGCCGGGGTGCTGGTCCGCGTCTCGGCCGGGGCGATCGTCGGGGTGTCAGCCGCGGAGCCGCCGCCGGACGCGCACCGGCTCGGCGGGCTCGTGCTGCCGGGGTTCGCCAACGCCCACTCGCACGCGTTCCACCGCGCCCTGCGCGGCCGGACCCACGCCGGCGGCGGCACGTTCTGGACCTGGCGCACCGCGATGTACTCCCTCGCCGCCACGCTCGACCCGGACACCTACCACCGGCTCGCGCGGGCGGTGTACGCCGAGATGGCCGCCGCCGGGGTCACGTGCGTCGGCGAGTTCCACTACGTGCACCACCCCGCGGGCGGCGGCCGCTACGCCGACCCGAACGCCATGGGCGAGGCACTGCGCCAGGCCGCCGCCGACGCCGGCATCCGCATCACGCTGCTCGACACCTGCTACCTCGCCGGCGGCATCGGCACCCCGCTCGCGCCCGAGCAGCAGCGGTTCTCCGACGGGACCGTGGAGGCGTGGGCCGCGCGGGTCGGCGCCCAGCGCGACGCGCCGCACGCGCGGGTGGGCGCGGCCATCCACTCCGTGCGGGCGGTGCCGCCGGCCGACCTGCCCGCGGTGGTCGACGCCGCGGGGCAGCGGCCGCTGCACGTGCACGTGTCCGAGCAGCCCGCCGAGAACGAGGCGTGCCTCGCCGCCTACGGCCGCACGCCGACCGAACTGCTGCACGAGGCCGGCGCGCTCACCCCGCGCACCACCGCCGTGCACGCCACCCATCTGTCTGCAAAGGACATCCAGCTCCTCGGCGGCTCGGGGGGCGGCGCGTGCTTGTGCCCCACGACCGAGGCCGACCTGGCGGACGGCATCGGGCCGGCCCGCGAGCTGCTCGACGCGGGCACGCCGCTCTCGCTCGGCAGCGACCAGCACGCCGTGGTCGACCCGCTGCTGGAGGCCCGCGCGCTGGAGCACGGCGAGCGCCTGCGCAGCGGGCAGCGGGGCCGGCTCGCCCCGGCCGAGCTGGTCGCCGCGCTGACCAACCACGCGAGCCTCGGCTGGCCCGACGCCGGCCGGCTCGAGGTGGGTGCGCCCGCGGACCTCGTCGCGCTGCGGCTGGACAGCGCGCGCACCGCGGGCTGCCTGCCGGCGCAGGTGGTGCTCGCGGCCACCGCCGCGGACGTGCACACGGTCGTCGCGAGCGGCCGGGTCGTCGCGGTGGACGGCCGGCACGAGCTGCTGGACGATCTCGGCGCGGTGATCGAGGAGCTGTGGGCGTGAGTGTCGTCATTACCGGGATCGGCGAGCTGACCACCAACGCCGAGCACGACCAGCTGGCGGATGCGGCGATCGTGCTCGACGGCGACCGGGTCGCGTGGGTCGGCCCGGCCGCGGCCGCGCCGGACGCGGACGAGCGGGTCGACGTCGGGGGGCGGGCCGTGCTGCCCGGGTGGGTCGACAGCCACACCCACCTGGTGTTCGCCGGGGACCGGACCGCCGAGTTCGCCGCCCGGATGGCGGGCGAGCCGTACACCGCCGGGGGCATCGCCACCACGGTCGCGGCGACGCGAGCGGCCTCCGACGCGGAGCTGGCCGGGGTGCTGCGCCGGCACGTCGCGGAGGCGCTCGCGCAGGGGACCACCTACCTGGAGACCAAGACCGGGTACGGGCTGACCGTCGCGGACGAGGTGCGGTCGGCGGCGCTGGCGGGACGGGTGGTGGACGAGGTGACCTTCCTCGGCGCACACCTCGTCCCACCCGGAGTGTCCACTGAGGACTACGTGGCGCTCGTGTGCGGGGAGATGCTCGACGCGGTCGCGCCGCTCGTGGGCTGGGCCGACGTGTTCTGCGAGACCGGGGCCTTCGACGAGGACGCCTCCCGCGCGGTGCTCACCGCCGCGGCGGCGAAGGGGCTTGGCCTGCGGGTGCACGGCAACCAGCTCGGGCCCGGGCCGGGGGTGCGGCTGGCCGTGGAGCTGGGGGCGGCCAGCGTCGACCACTGCACGTACCTCGCGCCGGCCGACGTCGACGCGCTGGCGACGTCGGACACGGTCGCGACCCTGCTGCCGGCGACCGACCTGTCCACCCGCCAGCCGCTGCCGGACGCCCGCGCGCTGCTCGACGCGGGGGCGACCGTCGCGCTCGCGTCCAACTGCAACCCGGGCTCGTCGTACACGTCGTCGATGGCCTACTGCGTCACGACGGCCGTGCTGCAGCTGCGGATGTCGGTGGCCGAGGCGGTGCGGGCGGCGACGTGGGGTGGCGCGCGGGCGCTGCGGCGCGAGGACGAGGTGGGGGTGCTGCGCGTGGGGGCGCGCGCGGACGTGCACGTGCTGGACGCGCCGTCGGCGACCCACCTGGCCTACCGGCCGGGCGTGCCGCTGACCCACGCCGTGTGGCGCGCGGGCATCAGGGTTCGCTAGAACACCCAGATTCCCATGGCGCCGACCATGATGATCACGAGGACCAGGATGGTGGCGATGATCGGCCACTTGGGCCGGGGAAGGTCGCTCGGCTCCGTGTCCTCGGCGGCCGGCGGCTCCCACCCCGGCTGCTGGGAGAACGGGTCCGGGCCGAACAGCACCGGGTCCGGTGTCTTGCTCTTCGAATCGGCCATACCCCCATCATCCGCGCCATCGCAAGCGCCCGTTGGTGCCCGCTGGACAACTCGCGGCGGGAAGTCCACCCGACCGGGTGGTCAGGCGCCGACCGTCACCTCGATCTTGGCCGCGGTGTCCACGGCGGCCCGGCCCTCCGCGTCGACCTCGACGATCAGCTCCTGGCCGGCCACCGACAGGCCGGTGACGCGCATCGGGAACCAGGCCGAGAACTCGCTGGCCGGGGTCACGGTCAGGCGCCCGGCCGGCACGTCCGCCTCGAGCCCGAGGGCCGCGCGGACCAGCACCACGCCGGCCGCCGCCGACCAGGCCTGCGGGCGGCACGCGGCCGGGTAGTCCAGCAGCGGGCCCTGCTCCTCCGACCAGCCGCCGTACAGCTCGGGCAGCCGGTGGTTGAACCGCGCGCCCGCGCGCAGCAGGCCGGCCGACAGGGACGCGGCGACCTCGGGGTACCCGGTGCGCGCGAGGCCGTCGATGGCGATGGCCGTGTCGTGCGGCCACACCGAGCCCGTGTGGTAGCCGAGCGGGTTGAAGAACGGGTGCCGCGCGTCCATCGTGCGCAGGCCGTAGCCGCTGTCCAGCGACGGGTCCGCGAGGCGCTCGGCCACGGTCGCCTCCTCGACCGTGGCCAGGATGCCCGTGCCGAGCAGGTGGCCCATGTTCGACGCGATCGTGTCCACCGGGCGGCCGTCGCCGTCCAGGGCCAGCGCGGGGAAGCCGCGGACCCAGAAGCTGTCCCGGAACCGCTCGCGCAGCCCGTCCGCGAACTCGACCGCCTCGTCGTCGCCCGGCCGGTCGAACGCCCGGAGCAGCACGGCGGCGTCCAGCGCGGCGCGGTGCGCGTAGGCCTGCGCCTCGCTCAGCACGATCGGCGGGTCGGCGATCTCGCCCTTGCCGTCCTGGATCGAGTCGGCCGAGTCCTTCCAGCCCTGGTTGGCCAGGCCCTCGCCGGTCCAGTCCTCGTAGCTGAGGAAGTGGCCGTCGTGGGTGAGGATCCAGTCCAGCGCCCGGCGCATCGGGTCGAGGAGCGGCTCGACGTCCTCGGCCGGCAGGCCCCAGCGCCACGCGTCGTGCAGCAGGCTGATCCACAGCGGCGTGGCGTCGATCGTGCCGTAGTAGCAGGGCGGCAGGCCCGGCTGGCGCGGGACGCCCGCGGGTAGCTGGCGGACCTCGTGCGGCATCTTGCCCGGCGCCTCGGCGGTGACCCGGTCGTGCTTGGTGCCCTGCCGGCGGGCCAGCGTGCGCAGCGTGCCGAGCGCGAGGTCGGTGCCGACGGGCAGGGTGAACCGCGCCGCCCACAGCGAGTCGCGGCCGAACAGCGTGAAGTACCAGGGGGTGCCGGCGGCGGCGAAGCGGTCCTGCGGCGCGGCCGGGTCGGCGAGCAGCAGCGCGCGCAGGTCGGCGAGGCCGGTGCCGACCATGCGGTCCAGCTCCTCCTCCTGGCTGTCGATCGAGAGCAGGCCGAACAGGCGGCACGCCGGCGCCTGGACCACGGCGTTGTCGGTGGCGGCCGCGGCGGCGAGGGTGAGCGTGACCTCCTTGGCGCTGCGGGACGGGATCCGCACGTCCCACTCCAGCAGCACGTGGTCGGCGCCGAGCGTCACCCGCTGCGGCTTGGAGTCGGCGGTGAGCGTGGTGGTGCAGGAGCCCGACCGCCACACGGCCAGCGCGTCCTCGTCCTCGGCCGGGGCCACCGGCTCGGTCGGCCCGCCGGAGCGGACCGCGAGGATCGGCGCCAGGTCGGTGCCCAGCCGCGCGCTCACCGTGGTGACGATCTCCACGCGGGCGTCGTTGACCAGCTCCAGCGTCTCGTGCAGCCGGTCCGCCTCGACCCGGCGGAACCGCTCCAGCCGCACGGTCGGGTCGCCGATGGGGTCGCCGAGGCCCATGACCGCGCCGACGAAGTGCAGCTCCGAGGAGGAGTCCCGCAGGTGCGCGACCGGCTCCGGCTGCTCGCCGCCGACCAGCACGACCAGCTCGGACAGGTGCCGCACGTCGGCGACCAGCCAGCCCTGCGCGCCGAGCGGGCGCAGCTGGCCGTCGGTGTCCGACAGCGCCGCGGCCGGCGCGCAGACCGCGGTGGCGAGCTCGTGGGTGAACATTCGCTTCATTCCTCGTCCCATCCTGGAGCGGCTCCGGGCGTAGGTTGGCCATCATGGAGTACACCCAGCTTGGCCGCACCGGCCTGTCCGTGTCTCGCCTTGTCCTCGGGACAATGAACTTCGGGCCCGAAACGTCCGAAGAGGACAGTTACGCGATCATGGACAAGGCGCACGAGCACGGCATCAACTTCTTCGACACCGCGAACGTCTACGGGTGGCGCAAGGGTGAGGGCGTCACCGAGCAGATCGTCGGCCGCTGGTTCGACCAGGGCGACGGCAGGCGCGAGCGCACCGTCCTCGCCACCAAGCTCTACGGCTCGATGGGCGACTGGCCCAACGAGACCCGCCTGTCCGCGCTGAACATCCGGCGCGCGGCGGACGCGTCGCTGCGCCGGCTCAAGACCGACTACATCGACCTCTACCAGATGCACCACGTCGACCGGACCACGCCGTGGGACGAGATCTGGGAGGCGTTCTCCGTCCTGCGCCAGCAGGGCAAGGTGCTGTACTTCGGCTCCTCGAACTTCGCCGGCTGGCACCTCGCGCAGGCGCAGGAGGCCGCGCGGGACCGGCACCTGCTGGGGCTGGTGAGCGAGCAGTCGATCTACAACCTGCTCACCCGCTGGGTCGAGCTCGAGGTGCTGCCCGCCGCGCGGCACTACGGCATCGGGGTGATCCCGTGGTCCCCGCTGCACGGCGGCCTGCTCGGCGGCGTGCTGCGCAAGCAGCGCGAGGGCGGGGCGTCGCGCAGCAACAGCGGCCGGTCGGCGGACTCGATCACCGAGCACCGCGACGCCATCGAGGCCTACGAGAAGCTCGCCGCGGACCTCGGCGTCGACCCGGCCGACCTCGGGATCGCGTGGCTGCTGCACCAGGAGGGCGTGACCGCGCCGATCATCGGCCCGCGGACGCTGGAGCAGCTGGAGGGCTCGCTGCGGTCGGTGGACATCAAGCTCGACGCGGACACGCTGGCGAAGCTCGACGAGCTCTTCCCGCCGCCCTGCCCCAACGGCGCCAAGCCCGCCCCGGAGGCCTACGCCTGGTAGATCCTGTCCGTGGGACAACGAAAGACGCCCTCGATGCCTCGTCGGCACCGGGGGCGTCTCGCGTCGCATAAGGGTCAGTCGTCGTCCTCGTCGTCGCGGGCCAGGTAGGTGGCCAGGCGCTCGACGGCGGTCTCGAACTCGGGGTTGGCGTCGACGAAGTCACGCATCTTCGCGGCCAGCCAGGCCAGCGTGACCTCGTCGGCGCCGCGCCTCTCCTCGAGCTCCTCGAGGCCTCGGTCGGTGAAGTACATGCCTCAGGCGAACGCCTTCTCGATGATCTCCCGCTGCTCCACCTCGTGCACCTTGCCGGACCCGGCCGACGGCGCGGCCATCACCCGGCGCGACACGCGCGTGAGGCGCGGGACCTCCGGGAAGAGCTCCGGCAGGTGCAGGCCGTAGAACGGCCACCCGCCCTGGTTCGCCGGCTCCTCCTGGACCCATCGCACGTCGGTGGCACCGGAGTAGCGCTCGAAGATCGCGCCGAGCCGCCTGACCGGCACCGGGTACAGCTGCTCGATGCGCACCAGCGCGACATCGGTGAGCCCGCGCTTGTCCCGCTCGGCGGCCAGCTCGTAGAACAGCTTGCCGGACACCAGCAGCACCTTGCGCACCGCCGACGGGTCGGTGACCTTCGGGTCGTCGATGATCGCGTTGAACCGGGACTCCTCGGTGAAGTCGGCCACCGAGCTCACCGCGGCCTTGTTGCGCAGCATCGACTTCGGCGTGAACACCACCAGCGGCCGGGCCACCCCGTCCAGCGCGTGCCGGCGCAGCAGGTGGAAGTAGTTCGCCGGCGTCGACGGCACCGCCACGGTCATCGAGCCCTCGGCGCACAGCTGCAGCCAGCGCTCGATGCGGCCCGACGTGTGGTCCGGGCCCTGGCCCTCGTGGCCGTGCGGCAGCAGCATCACGACGTCCGAGCGCTGGCCCCACTTGGCCTCGCTGGAGGAGATGTACTCGTCGATCACCGACTGCGCGCCGTTGACGAAGTCGCCGAACTGCGCCTCCCACAGCACCAGCGCGTCGGGGTTGGCCACCGAGTAGCCGTACTCGAAGCCCAGCGCCGCGTACTCGGAGAGCGCGGAGTCGTAGACCATGAACCGGCCCTGGTCGTCCGAGAGGTTCTGCAGCGGCAGGTACTCCCGGCCGGTCTTGCGGTCCATGATCACCGCGTGCCGCTGGACGAACGTGCCGCGCCTCGAGTCCTGGCCGGAGAGCCGGACCAGGTGGCCCTCCAGGTTGAGCGAGCCGAACGCCAGCAGCTCCGCGAACGCCCAGTCGATGCCGCCCTCGCGGGCCATCTTGGCGCGCCGCTCGAGGACCGGCTTGACCCGCGGGTGTGGCGCGAAACCGGCCGGCAGGTCGACGTGCGCGTCGGCGATCTTCTCCAGCACCGCCTGGGTGATGGAGGTGGGGAGCTTGGCCGGCACCTGCTGCTCGGCCTCCACCGACGGGCTGGGTGCGGCCGGGTGCTTCTCGAGCTCGCGCACCTCGTTGAAGACGTGCTCGAGCTGGCTGGAGAAGTCCCGCAGGGCCTTCTCGGCCTCGTCGACGGAGATGTCGCCGCGGCCGATGAGCGCCTCGGTGTAGGTCTTCCGCACGCTGCGCTTCGCGTCGATGATGTCGTACATCGCCGGCTGGGTCATCGAGGGATCGTCGCCCTCGTTGTGGCCGCGGCGCCGGTAGCAGACCATGTCGATGACGACGTCCTTGTTGAACGCCTGCCGGTAGTCCATGGCCAGCTGGGCCACCCAGTAGCACGCCTCCGGGTCGTCGCCGTTCACGTGGAACACCGGCGCCTGGATCATCTTGGCCACGTCGGTGGCGTACTGCGACGAACGCGAGTGCTCCGGCGCGGTGGTGAAACCGACCTGGTTGTTGATGATGACGTGCACGGTGCCGCCGGTGCGGTAACCACGCAGCAGCGCGAGGTTGAGCGTCTCGGCGACCACGCCCTGGCCGGCGAACGCCGCGTCGCCGTGCAGGGCCACGGGCAGCACGGTGAAGCCGGCGCCGCCCTTGTCGAGCAGGTCCTGCTTGGCCCGGACGATGCCTTCGAGCACGGGGTCGACGGTCTCGAGGTGCGACGGGTTGGCGGTGAGCGTGACCTTGGTCTCGCCGTCGCCGAACATCCGGAAGTACTTGCCCTCGGCGCCGAGGTGGTACTTGACGTCGCCGGAGCCGTGCGCCTGGCCGGGGTCGAGGTTGCCCTCGAACTCCTGGAAGATCTGCGAGATCGGCTTGCCGACGATGTTGGCCAGCACGTTGAGCCGGCCGCGGTGCGGCATGCCGATGACGACCTCGTCGAGCTCGTACTCGGCGGCCTTGTCCAGCACGGTGTCCAGCAGCGCGATGACGGACTCGCCGCCCTCGAGGGAGAACCGCTTCTGGCCGACGTACTTGGTCTGCAGGAAGGTCTCGAAGGCCTCGGCCGCGTTGAGCTTGGACAGGATGTACTTCTGCACGGCCTGCGGCGGCTTCTCGTGCCGGACCTCGACGCGCTCCTGGATCCAGCGGCGCTCGCTCGGGTCGAGGATGTAGGTGTACTCGACGCCGACCGTGCGGCAGTACGAGTCGCGCAGGACGCCCAGGACGTCGCGCAGCTTCATCCGCTCCTTGCCGGCGAACCCGCCGACCGGGAACTCGCGGTCCAGGTCCCACAGGGTGAGGCCGTGGGACAGGATGTCGAGGTCCTCGTGCTTGCGCTGGCGGTAGTTCAGCGGGTCGACGTCGGCCATCAGGTGGCCGCGGGTGCGGTAGGTGTCGACGAGGCCGATGACGCGGGTGGTCTTGTCGATCGCGCCCTCGGGGATGTCCTCGACCCAGCGGACCGGCTCGTAGGGCAGTCGCAGCGACGTGAAGATGTCGTCGTAGAAGCCGTCCTCGCCGAGCATCAGCTGGTGGACGCGGCGCAGGAACTCGCCGGACTCGGCGCCCTGGATGATGCGGTGGTCGTAGGTGGAGGTCAGCGTGATGATCTTGCTGACGCCCAGCTCGACCAGCGTCTTCTCGCTCGTGCCCTGGTACTGCGCGGGGTACTCCATCGCGCCGACGCCGATGATGGCGCCCTGGCCCTTGGTGAGGCGGGGCATCGAGTGGTTGGTGCCGATCGTGCCCGGGTTCGTGAGGGAGATCGTGGTGCCGGCGAAGTCGTCGGTGGTGAGCGCGCCGTTGCGGGCCTTGCGGATGATCTCCTCGTAGGCCTGCCAGAACCGCGTGAAGGTCATGCCCTCGCAGTTCTTGATCGACGCGACGACCAGGGTGCGCTCGCCGTCCTTGCCGGGCAGGTCGATGGCGAGGCCGAGGTTGACGTGCTCCGGCTGGATCACCACGGGCTTGCCGTTGGCCTCGCCGTAGTGCCGGTTCATGTGCGGGTAGTCGGCGAGCGCGCGCACCAGGGCGTAGCCGATGAGGTGCGTGAAGCTGACCTTGCCGCCGCGCGTGCGCCGCAGGTGGTTGTTGATCACGATGCGGTTGTCGAACAGGAGCTTGGCCGGCACCGCCCGCACGCTGGTGGCGGTGGGGATGGTGAGCGAGATCTCCATGTTCTTGGCGATGGCCGCCGCCGCGCCGCGCAGGGGCTTGACCTCTTCGCCGTTGTCGTCGGTCTTGGGCGGCTCGGTCTTCTTCGGCGTCTGTTGCGCGGTCTTCTGTTGCGTCGCCTTCTGCTGTGCCGTCTTCTGTTGCGCGGTCGTCGCCGGCTCGGCCTTCGCCGGCTCGGTCTTCGTCGGGGCCGGGCCCGGCTTGGCCGGTGCCTTGGTGGTGGCTCGCTGGCCGTTGGCCGACGCGCCTTCGGTGGTGCCCGTTTTGGCCGTTGTGGGCTTGGTCACGGTGGTGGTGTCGGTCGCCGCCTTCTGGGCCTGGGTCGCGACTCGCTGGGTCGGCTTGTAGTCCGCGAAGAAGTCGTGCCACGCGGAGTCCACGGACGACGGGTCAGCGAGGAACTGCTCGTACATCTCCTCGACGAGCCACTCATTTGGGCCGAACTGCGACGCAGGGCTGCTGCTGGACACGGCAGGCACTCGCCTCTATCTATCTCGATCTGTTACTGAAACGCTGCTTGTTCAGGCTAGTCCCCCGGCTCAGTCGCGTGTGGCCGACTCAACCGGTGACGGGCAGGTCACATGGGGGGTCGATGACGCCGACGCTGGCCCCCCGGTGGAACTGTCGCCAGATACTCGCATCTTCGCCGACCGTACCCGCATCCGGTCCAGACCACGCGCCCGGGGAAGTGCTCAATGGACCCCGGGCGGTCCCGGATCATCTCGGCGTGTCGACACGGTCGGGGTGGGTTCGGTGGGAGTGGCCCGAGGGGGCCGGTTCGCTGGGCGGGCGGCCGGGAGCTTTGAACGGTCGTCGGTGGCCGACGCCGGTCGCTGGCGCTCGGCGCGGCGGGGTGAATGGCTGGCGATCGTGGTCGGCGCCCGCGCCCTCGGCCGGTGGTGGCCGGGTGGGTCAGGCGTGGGTGGGGGCGTCCTCGGTGGGGGTTAGGGGTAGCTCGGTGGTGCCGTGGCGCCACAGGGTTGCGTAGCGGCCGTCGGCGGCCAGGAGTTCTGTGTGGGTGCCCTCCTCGACTATGCGGCCGCCGTCCAGGACGACTATTCGGTCGGCTCTCGCGGCGGTGGCCAGGCGGTGCGCGACCACGAACGTGGTGCGGGGCTGGGCCAGCCGCTCACTCGCGGCCAGGACCACCGACTCCGTGGCCGGGTCCAGCGCCGCGGTCGCCTCGTCGAGCAGCAGCACGTCCGGGCGCACCAGTTCGGCCCTCGCGAGCGCGATCAGCTGGCGCTGCCCCGCCGACAGGCCCTGACCCCGCTCACCCACCTGGTGGCGGAAGCCGTCCGAGAGTTCGGCCACCATCGGCAGCGCGCCCACCGACCGCACCGCCGACTCGACCTCCACCCGGGTCGCCTCGCCGTTCCCGGCGGAGGGGCGGTGCGCGTAGGCCACGTTGCTGGCCACGTCGCCGGTGAACAGGTGCGGCTCCTGCGGCACGACACCCAGCCGCTGGCGGTACTCGGACGGGTCGTAGTCGCGCAGGTCCACGCCGTCGATCAGCACCGCGCCGGCCGTGGGGTCGTAGAACCGCGCGATCAGCTTGACCACCGTGGACTTGCCGGCACCCGTCGGGCCGACCAGGGCCACCGTCTCGCCCGGGGACACCGACAGGGTGATGTTGTCGAGCGCCGGGGTGTCGGTGCCGGGATACCGGAAGGACACGTCGACGAGGTCGACCGCGCCCGCGAGCGTGGGCGGGACTGGGCTCGGGTCGGCGGGCGGCTCGACCGAGCTCGGCGTGCGCAGGAGGTCCGCGATGCGGCGGAGCCCGACCCGCGCCTGCTGGTAGCCGTCGAACACGCCGGACAGCTGCTGCACCGGGGCGAAGAACAGGTTGAGGTACAGCATGAACGCCAGCAGGATCCCCGGCGTGAGCGCACCCGCGGCCACCCGGCCGGCGCCGACGGCGAGGACCGCGGCCTGGGCCACCCCCGCCAGCAGCGCCACGAACGGGAAGTACGTCGCCACGTAGCGCTGGGCCCGCAGGCGCGTGCGCCGGTAGGTGTCGCTGCGCTCGGCGAAGACCCGGGCCGAGTGGTCCTCGCGGGTGAACGCCTGCGCGATCCGCAGCCCGGACACGTTCTCCTGCAGGTCGGCGTTGACGGCGCTGACCTGCTCGCGTGCCTGCGTGTAGGCCACAGTGGACAGTCGCTGGAAGATGACCGTCGCGATGATCACGACGGGCAGCACGGTGAGCGCCACCAGCGCCAGGCTCACGTCGGTGACCACCAGCGCCACCGTGATGCCCAGGACCGTGAGCACCGAGGCCAGCGCGCTGACCAGCCCGGTCTGGAGGAACGTGGACAGCGCGTCGACGTCGGTGGTCATCCGGGTCATGATCCGGCCGGCCATCTCGCGCTCGAAGTAGTCGAGCCCCAGCCGCTGCAGGTGGGCATAGCTCCGCACCCGCAGCAGGTACAGCAGCCGCTCGCCGACCCGCGCGGTGAGCACGGTGGTGGCGGCCGTCTCGGCGAACACGAAGGACACCAGCACCGCGGCGATGGCCGTGACCACCCACAGCGCCGTGGTGTTGCCGGTGACCACGCCGGAGTCGACGCCCTCGCGCACGAGCGACGGCAACGCGATGGTGAGCATCGAGTCGAAGATGACCAGCGACGCGACGAGCACCAGCATCCAGCGCACCGGCCGCAGCAGCCTGCGCAGCCGGAACCCGGGGTCGGGCGCGGTGGGGTCCTCGCCGTCGAGCCTGGGCTCCTCGGTGGCCGGCGGCAGCGCGGCGACCCGGTCGAGCAGCTCCGGCGTGGGCGGCGTGCCGGACAGCGCACCCGTCATCGCACCGCGGCCACCCATGCCGCCGCCCCGCGCACCCCCGCCGCCCGGCGGGCCGATGCGGGCGTCGACGGCCCGGGTCGACGAGGTGGGTGCCTCCTCGAGCGTGTCCGGCCACAGCGCGGGCGTCCAGCCGTCCGGGCCCGGCGCGAGGTCGGCCACCCGGGTGGGGTCCTCGATGGCCTCGCCCGGCCCGGCCAGCAGCGCGCGGTAGAGCTCGCAGCGCTCGACCAGCTCCTCGTGCGTGCCCGTGTCGACCACCCGGCCGCGGTCGAGCACCGCGATGCGGTCGGCCAGCGCCAGCGTGGACCGGCGGTGCGCGATGAGCAGCGTGGTGCGGTCGCGGGTGACCGCGCGCAGCGTGTCGTGGATGGCCGCCTCGGTGGCCGTGTCGACCGCCGACGTGGCGTCGTCGAGCACCAGCACCCGCGGGTCGGACAGCAGCGCCCGGGCCAGCGCGACCCGCTGCCGTTGCCCGCCGGACAACGTGAGCCCGCGCTCGCCCACGACGGTGTCGTACCCGTCGGGCAGCGCCGCGATGAACCCGTCGGCCTGCGCGGCCCGCGCGGCCGCCTGCACCTCGTCGCCGGTGGCGTCCGGCCGGCCGTAGGCGATGTTGGCGTGGACCGTGTCCGAGAACAGGAACGCCTCCTCGAACACCACCCCGACCGTGCCGCGCAGCGACGCCAGCCGCAGCCGGCGGATGTCGACCCCGGCCACCGTGATGGCGCCCTCGTGGACGTCGTAGAACCGGGGTAAGAGCAGCGACACCGTCGACTTGCCGGAGCCCGCGGTGCCGACCAGGGCCAGCGTCTCGCCCGGCCGCACGGACAGCGAGATGTCGTCGAGCACCGGCTCGCTGCGGGTGTAGCCGAACGTGACGCCGTCGAGCCGCACGTCGACCGGACCGGCCGGCACGTCGACCGCGTCCGGCGCGTCGGTGACCGTGGGGTGGGAGTCGATGAGCTCGTAGACCCGCTCCACACCAGCGCGCGCCAGCTGCACGTTGACCAGCAGGCCCGACAGCAGCCGGGTGGGGCCGACGAGGTTGGCGACGTAGCTGGCGAACGCCAGGAACGTGCCCAGCGTGACCTGCCCGTTCAGCGCCATGAACCCGCCGAGCGCGAGCACCGCGACCTGCCCCACGCTGGGCATCGCGACCAGCGTGGCCGCGGGCCGCGAGGTGAGCACGGCCGTGCGCATCCGCTCGCCGAAGAGCTGCCGGGCGGCCTTGTCGAGCCGGCGGATCTCCCGGGACTCCTGGCCGAAGCCCTTGACGACCCGCACGCCAGTGACCGTCTCCTCGACATGCTGGGCGAGGTCGGCGGCCCGCTGCTGGGCCGACCACGACGCGGGGAACAGCACCTGCCTGCTGCGCACCGCCACGACCGCGACAACCGGCGTGATGACCAGCGAGATGATCGTGAGCATCGGGGACAGCCACAGCATCGCGCCCAGCGCGGCCACCGCGAACACCACCGTGCCGATCGACAGCGGCACCATCATCAGCAGGCCCTGCACCAGCTGCAGATCGGTGATGGACCGGGACACCACCTGGCCGGTCCGCAGCGCGTCCTGCTTGGCCCCGTCGAGCCGCTGCACCGCGCCGAACACCTGCTGGCGCAGGTCGTGCTGCACGTCGAGCGCCAGCCGGCCACCCAGGTAGCGCCGCACGAAGGCAGTGACGAAGGTGGACAGCTCCATCAGCAGCAGCGCGACGACGAGCCACCCCAGCCGCGCGGTGCTGCCGGCCACCGCGTCGTCGACGACGACCTTGACCAGCAGCGGGCCGGCGGCCTGGAAGCCCACACCGATGACCGACGAGACGATGGACAGCACGACCAGCCGGCGATGCCGCCAGCAGGCAGCGAAGAGCCGGCGGACCCAGCCGGGGGAGTTTTCGACCACGAGACCCAGGTTAGGACGCCCCACCGACAACCCGGTCGCCCCCGGATGCGCGAACGGCGCCTTCCGGGCGATCAAGGCCCGGAAAGCGCCGCTCGTGGTGGTGGCCTACGTCACGTGATGTCGCGGGTGCGGTTCCGCAGGATCCCGAGGAAGAAGAAGATCGCGGTCCAGGCCAGGAAGATCAGGCCGCTGATCCACAGCGTGAGCGCGCCCGGCGCGCCGGCGATCGCGCGCACGACCTCCTCGAAGCCCTCCTGGTCGGACTGGCTCACCACGCCGCCACCGACGTTCAGGATCAGGTCCTGCACCTGGCTGAACAGCACCTGGCTGGCCGTGGAGCCGGTGAGCCCGTTGGCCGAGCCGTTGGGCAGGAACCCGGCCAGGTAGGAGCCGTTGCTGAGGCCGGTCATCACGATGTCGCCGATGGGACCGACGATCAGCGAGTAGATCAGCAGCAGCACCAGGGCGCCGACCGGCGAGCCGAGCAGCGCCCCGACACCCAGGCCGAGCAGCGTCCACAGCAGGCAGCCGAGGATGCCGGACAGCGCGATCATGAACCAGGCGCCGCCCGAGGGCAGGTAGTTCGAGCCGGAGCCGATGACCGTGCCGAGGCTCGCGCCGATCGCGATCAGGACGCCGAAGATCAGGCCCCACGCGACATACGTGATCGCCTTGGCCGACAGCAGCGCGCCGCGGTTCGGCGCGGTCAGGAAGCTCGTCGTGATCGTCTTCCGGCTGATCTCGCTGGCCAGCGCGAGCGCGCCGAAGATCATCGGGAAGATGGTGGCGATGTTCATGCTGCGGGTCAGCGCGATCGCCGACCAGGACAGGTCGTCGATGGAGATGTTGAACTGGGTGAGGATGGCCTCGTCGGCGACGTCGTCGACGATGTTGGTGGTCAGCGCCGACACGCCCCACGCCCACGCGAGCGCCAGGATGAACGCGGGAATCATCATGGCCCACCACATCTTGGTGGTGAGGATCTTGCGGAACTCCGCCTTGATCAGCCGGCCCATCAGCCGTTACCTCCGAATCCGCCGCCCTGGCCGGGCTGCTGGTAGCCCGGCGGAGGGGTCTGTTCCTGCTGTGCCGGCTCCTGTTGCTGCTGCGGCGGGGCCTGCTGGGGCGGCGCCTGCTGCGGGACCGGCTGCGGCGCGACCTGCTGCGGCCCGCTCGGTGGACCCCAGCCATCCGGTGGGGTGTTCGGTGGCGGTCCCCAGCCGCCGGGCGGGGTGCCCTGCTGCGGCGCGTAACCGGGCTGCTGCTGGTACTGCGCCGGCTGCTGGGGCGGGTAGCCCTGCGGCTGCGGCGGGTACCCGGACTGCTGCCCCGGCTGGTACTGCTGCTGGTACTGAGCGGGCTGCTGCTGCTGGTACTGCGCCGGCTGCTGCTGGTACTGCTGCGGGACCGGCTGTGCGTAGCCGCCGGGCGGCGTGCCGAAGCCGCCGGGCGGCACCTGCGGCAGCTGGCCCTGCGGGACCTGGCCGGGCGCGGCGTACTGGCCGCTGGTGAGCCGGAAGAACAGCTGCTCGAGGTCGGCCTTCTCCTCCTGCACCCCGTACAGCGCGACGCCGGCCTTCGCGGCCACGTCGCCGATCTGCTGGACGGTGGCGCCGACGACCGCGATCTTGCCGTCGGGCATCGGCTGGATGTTGCCGATCTCGGCGCCCCGCAGCGCGTCGGCCAGCGCGGCCGGGTCTGCCGGCTGCACGATCACCCGGCTCTGCTGGGACTTCCGCAGCTCGTCGAGCATGCCGTAGTACATCGTCTGGCCGCGGCTGATGATCACGACCTGGTCGATGGTCTGCTCGACCTCCGCCAGCAGGTGGCTGGAGATCAGCACCGTGCGGCCGCTGCTGGCGAACGCCTTGAGGAACGTGCGCAGCCAGGCGATGCCCTCGGGGTCGAGGCCGTTGGCCGGCTCGTCGAGCACCAGCACCTGCGGGTCGCCGAGCAGCGCCGTGGCCAGGGCCAGCCGCTGCTTCATGCCGAGCGAGAACCCGCCCGCGCCGCGGTCGCCGGCCGAGCCGAGGCCGACGAGGTTGAGCACCTCGTCCGCGCGCTTGTCCGGCACGCCCATCGCCGCCGCGTAGACCCGCAGGTGGTTGCGGGCGGTGCGGGACGGGTGGAAGCCCTGGGCCTCCAGCACCGCGCCGACCACCCGGGCGGGGTTGCCGAGCTGGTGGAACGGCTGGCCGTTGATCGTGGTGAAGCCGTTGGTGGGGGTGACGAGGCCGAGCAGCATGCGCAGCGTCGTGGTCTTGCCGGCGCCGTTCGGGCCGAGGAAGCCCGTCACGGAGCCCGGCTCGACCTGGAAGCTCAGGTTCTGCACCGCCGCGACCTGGCCGAAGTTCTTACTGAGGTTCTGCACCACGATGCGGCCGCTACCGTCCTGCACGGGGCCCTCCTGCCTGCCGAGTTGTGCCGGACATCTTGCCGCATGGCCATCAGCCCGTGGGGCGGACCGCACCGGTTGGTGAGGAGTTCACCCCGTGTTGGGCGGTTCGGCGGTTGACGCCGCGGGCCGCGAGAGCGAGTCCCGCGGCCGCGGCGACGGTCGTGACCAGGAACGCGGCCCGGAACGCGGCCCCGTCCGGGGCCGGGCCGAGCACCAGCGTCAGCACGGCGACGGTGACGCCGGCGGACAGGTACTGGGACGTCGTGAGCAGCGCGCCCGCGGTGCCCTGGTAGCCGGCCGGCACGTCCTGGGTGCCGATGATGAACATGGCCGTGTAGATGACGCCGTGCCCGAAGCCGCTCAGCAGCAGGCCCGGCAGCAGGTCCGCGGCGTAGGAGTCGCCGTGCAGGGCCAGCGAGAGCCAGAGCAGGCCCGCGGTGGCGGCGGCGAACCCGGCGGCGAGGACGACGGCCGGGTGCTGGGTGCGCACCGCCCTGCCGGCGGCCGCGTTGCCGGCGGTCACCAGTACGGCGAGCGGCACGAAGGCCAGGCCGGCCTGGAGCGCGTCGTAGCCCTTCATGCTCTGGAGCAGCAGCGTGAGCAGGTAGAACTCGGAGCCGACGCTGGCCATGTAGAGGGCCGTCGCGACCGCGCCCGCACGCAGCGAGCGGATCCGGCGCAGGGCCGGCTCGATCAGCGGTGCGCGGCGCTCGTTGCCGAGGAACGCGCCGAACAGCGCCACTGCCAGGACGAGGCTGACCAGCGTCGGGGTCGCGTGCCAGCCCTGGTCGGCGCCGAGGGTGAGGCCGAGCACGAGGGTGAGGACGGTGCCCGTGCCGAGGACGGCCGCCCGGAGCGGGATGCGGTCGGCCGTGGTGGTGCCGCTCGCCGTGACGGCGAGGGCCGCGCCGAGCGCGCAGAGGAGGGTGAGCGGGACGTTGATGACGAAGGTGAGGCGCCAGGAGGCCGTGGTCAGGACGCCGCCGAGCACCGCGCCCGCGGCCAGGCCGGCCGCGCCGACCCCGCCCCATACGGCGAGCGCGCGGCTGCGGGCCGGGCCGGCGGGGAAGGTGGTGCCGATGAGCCCGATGATCGCCGGCTGCAGCAGCGCCGCGCCGAGGCCCTGGGCGCCGCGGGCCGCGAGGAGGACGGTCCCGTCGCCGGCCGCCCCGCCCACCGCGCTCGCCGCCCCGAAGAACACGATGGCCCCGACGAACAGGCGTTTCGCGCCGACCCGGTCGGTGAGCCGCCCGCCGACGACGAGGAAGCCGGCGAAGAGGACCGCGTAGGCGCTGACGATCCACTGCGCGAGCGACGGCTCGAGGTCGAGGTCGGCCGCGACGCTCGGCAGGGCGATGTAGATGATCGAGTAGTCGAGGGCGATGAGGAACTGCGCGAGCGAGAGCACGGCCAGGGTGGGTCTCATGCGCCCATACTCGAACGTTGACACTAGTGTGAAGGAAAGCGTGGGAGGCGGTCGTGCGCATCGGGGAGCTGGCTTCGGAGACCGGGGTGGCGACCCGGTTGTTGCGGTACTACGAGGAGCAAGGCCTGCTCAGCCCGTCCCGAGGCGCGAACGGGTACCGGGACTACGACGAGCTGCTGGTGGGCAGGGTCACCCAGATCCGGGGGCTGCTCGACGCGGGCGTGCCGACCCGGATCATCCGCGAGATCCTGCCGTGCCTGGACAATCCGTGCTCGATCCACGTGGCGGACGCGACCCCGGAGCTGATCGCGGACCTGGAACGGCACCGGGAGCAGATAGCCGCCAAGATCCAGTGCCTGGCCCGCAACCGCGACGCGATCAGCACCTACCTGGAGGCGGTCCGCAACCACGCCTGACGACTCGGGTTCATGGGTTTGGGAGCGCGGCCGATGCGGCGGGGGCTGGTGCTGCGCGGGCCGGAGGGGCAGCGGCGGTGCGCTTCCCATCGGCGGCCGGTAGTGCGGTGGGGATGGCGGCCGGTGAGTAGCCCGGCCTCGGGGCGATCGGCGCTGATCGCCGGGTCAGCGGGTGGGATCGGGCAGGCGGAAGGGGTTCCGGAGCGGGCGGGTGCGCTCGCGGTGCGAAAGGCCTTCGCCGATCAGTTGTTCGTGGGCCGAGCGCCATACCTGGCACGGCCAGCGGCGGGCGCGGAGCCCGTGCTGGCAGGCCGCACAGCGACCGTCGGGGTCGGCGCGGTGGGTTCGCAGGAGCAGGCGCCACCCGTCGGCGAGGCGGCGGAGCTCCGTGCGGGCCAAGGGAAGCAGGGTGGACGCGTCGGCCTGGCCGGCCGCCCTGTCGAGCATGTCGAGGCGGTGCAGCACCGCGCGGCGGACGGTGTCGTCCTTTCCGGGCCACATGGCGCTCACCCCGCCCGTCGGTCCTGGGCGCGGACGGCTGCCTGGTCGAGCGTGAGCCCCAACCCCCGAGCCTGCTGCGCGGACAGCACCGCGGCGGCTCCGGGCGGGGGCACCAGGACGACTCTCTCGTCCTCGACCAACACCATCAACGCGCGGTCCCGGCCGAACGGATCGTTGCAGCTAACGGACCAGCGAGGTTCAGTCACCGTAACGACATCGGCCCGCGAAACGCCCGACCAAAGTGGTAATCGCCAGCTTCACTCCATTGCTCGCTAACTCACTCGATCGTGGGTCGGGTCCCGGGAAGAGTGAAGGTGTGAGTAGCCGTCGCGGCCAGTAGCGCTACGGACGATCTTCGTAGCCACAAGGCAATGCAGAGGCCATGTCGTTATGTACGAAAGGCAAAACGCTGCCCCCGGTTGCAGCGCTGTCGACACATACGGCATATCCTGCACTTGGCGGCCCGCTCCCAGTGACCCCCAGGCTGGTTGAGCGGGCCGCCCCCGAAACCTCCGCTGTTCGGTGTCCCTTCGGGGCGCCTTCCCTCTCGACGGCCCTGGGGGGCGACCCCCCAGACCCCCACGGTGCGAGCTCCTCTCGACCCGGCGCTGGTCTGTCGGGCGTTGACCAGCCGCTTCGCTTCGCTCGCTTCCCTTTGCTCGCTTCGCTTTGCTTCGCTCGCGTTCCGCTTGGCTCGCTCGCTTTGTGTGGGGTGGGGGGTGCGCGGGCGCGTGCGGGGGCGGGCTCTGGTCTTCGGTTGGTGGGCGGGGCTGGGCCGCGTCGTCGGTCTCCGTATTGGGGCTGGTGGTTTTTGGTGGGAGGTGGGGGTTCTTTGTTGCTTGTTCTCTTGGGGGGCTTGTGTTGATTAGTTGAGGAATTCGGTCAACTTCGTGTGGGGGAGGTTGTGAGAGTCCGCCACCGGGGCGTTCGTCAGGGCGCCTGCGTGCGTGTTCAGGCCCAGGGCCAGGGCCGCGTCCGCCTTCAGCGCCTCGTGCCAGCCCTGGTTCGCCAGGGAGACCGCGTACGGCAGGGTGACGTTCGTCAGGGCGTACGTCGACGTCCTCGGCACCGCGCCGGGCATGTTCGCCACGCAGTAGAAGACCGAGCCGTGCACGAGGTACGTCGGGTCCGCGTGCGTCGTCGGCCTCGAGTCGGCGAAGCAGCCACCCTGGTCGATCGCGATGTCCACCAGGACACTGCCCGGCTTCAGCTGCGCCACCAGCTCGTTGCTGATCAGCTTCGGCGCCCGCGCGCCCGGCACCAGGACCGCGCCGATCACCAGATCGGCCTCGCGGGCGGCCTGCTCCACCGCGTACTTGTTCGACGTGATCGTCCGGACCTGTCCGCGGAACTGGTGGTCGATCTGGCGCAGCCGGTCGACGTTCGTGTCCAGCACCTGGACGCTCGCGCCCATGCCCAGCGCGATCGTCGCCGCGTTCAGGCCCGCCACGCCGCCGCCGATGACCACCACGCGCGCCGGCGCCACGCCCGGCACCCCGCCCGGGAGGACCCCCCGGCCACCCGACGGACGCATCAGCGAGTACGCACCCACCTGCGGCGCGAGCCGCCCGGCCACCTCCGACATCGGCGCCAGCAGCGGCAGCGCGCCCGACGGCGTCTGCACCGTCTCGTACGCGACCGCCGTCGTGCCGGCCGCCATCAGGGCCTTCGTCAGCGCCTCGTCCGCCGCCAGGTGCAGGTATGTGAACAGCACCTGGTCCGACCGCAGCCGCGGGTACTCCTCCTCGATCGGCTCCTTCACCTTGAGGACCAGCTCACCCTCGGCCCACACGTCCTCCGCCGCCGCCAGCACCTTCGCGCCGGCCGCCAGGAACTCCTCGTCCGGGATCGACGAGCCCACCCCGGCTCCGGCCTCCACGAACACGTCGTGCCCGTGCGTCGTCAGCTCGTGCACCCCCGCAGGTGTCAGCGCCACGCGATATTCGTGGTTCTTGATCTCACGGGGAACGGCGACCTTCACGACTTCCTCCCGACTAGGCCAGCTGGGTGTTATAGACCACAGTGGATTAACGATGGGTAATAGTCATCGTCCTCCGGGCACCAGGATGACGCCAATCGCTCGTGCCACGGGCACAATTCTGCTGGAGCCCGGCTCAACGCCAGCGCAACGCCGTCAGCTGGGTGAGCAGGGCCAGCCGCACGTCTGGATCGTCCAGGTCGACGGCGGTCAGCTCGACCAGCTTGGCCATCCGGTACCGCAGCGTGTTGGGGTGGATCCGCAGCGACCGGCTCGCCGCGCGCGGGTCGCCGGGATGGCGCAGCCACTCGTACAGGGTGTCCACGTACGACGTGCCCGAACCCTCGTCCTGCGCGCGCAACACCGACAGCGGCCCGAACTCCGTGGCGCCCGCCCCCGCCGCGGCCACCGCCGCCCGGTGCAGCACGAGCACCGGCCAGGCCTGCTCGTGGCTGGTCACCGGCCCGCTGAGGAGCCCGGCCCGCAGCAGCGACAACGTCTCCTCGGCCAGCGCCATCGACCCGGCGAGGTCCGCGAGCCGCACCGCCGGCCCGGCCGCGACCAGCGGCGGCGTCCGGTCGTCGGTCAGCGCCGCCCGCAGCGCGGGCCAGCCACCCTCGCCCTCCCGGTCCGGCACCACCGCGAAGAGCACGTCGTGCAGCTCCGCCACCGCCGGCCGGCGCCCGACCCCGGCGGTGATCCGCTCCCACAGCGCGAGCCGCATGCCCTCGGCGCCGAGCGGGTCGTCGGCCCGGCTCGCGATCGCGACCACCCGGTGCGGCTCGTCGGCCAGGTTCAGCTCCGCCGCGGCCAGCCGCACGCTGCCCCGCCCCTCGAGCACGGCCTTCACCAGCTCGGCCGACCGGCGGCGCTCGGCGTCCTCGGTGGCCCGGCGGCGCAGCAGGTGCAGCGCGACGACCGGCGCGGTGTCGGCGAACGCGGCCGCCCGCTCGTCGGCCACCGGCCCGGTGACCACCGCCCACATCGAGCCGAGCAGCTCGCCGCCCATCCGGATCGGCACGATCAGCCGGGGCAGCGTGCCATCCTGCTGCGCCGGCACGAAGATCGTCGTCCGGCCGCGGGACAGCTCCCGGAACACGCCCCGCGAGCGGAACCGGGCGAGCACGTCGTCCGGGACGCGGCGGCCCATGATCGTCGACACCCGGGCGGAGTCCGTGCGGTCCTGGCGGGCCGAGTAGGCGAGGACGCGGGAGTTGGCGTCCTCGATCGTCACCGGCGCGTCGACGACCGCCGCGGCCGCGTCGGCGAGCCGGAAGAGGTCGCCGAGGCCACTCGACCGGGGGTCACCCTCCAGCTCGTCGGCCGCCGCGTCGAGCACGGACCGCAACAACCAGACGACCTGCGCCCACGCGGCGGCGGCGTGCACCTCGACGACCGCGACCTCGGCCGTCTGCGCGGCGGTCCGCACCGCGCCGCGGGCCGGGAGGGGCGGCTTGAGCAGCACCGCCGCCGCGCCCTGCGCGCCGCAGTGCCGGACGAGCTCGACGGCGTCCTTCGCGTTGTGCACCGAGACGCCGAGGACCAGGTCGCCGTCGCCGACCTGGTCCTTGCGTCCGGGCTCGGCGATGACGACGTCGCTGACGTGCGTGGCCCTGCCCGCGAGCCGGACGTGCAGCAGCGTCGGACCCACCCGGTCCACCACACCCTGCACGGTGATCATCCGCACCTCCGTCCCGCTGGCATGATCGTCCCCCCAACGGGCCCGTCGGGCGAGACTGGGCGGGCGACGTCACTGGGCGAGCAGGGTCAGGCGTCGGGTGGGGTGTGGCGGATGATCTCGTCCGGAGTCAGCTCCTCGCGGCGGGTGGACAGGGCCCACCGGTGCCCGAACGGGTCGACGACGATGCCGTACCGCTCGCCGAAGAACATCTCGCGCACCGGCATCTCGACCGTGGCACCGGCGAAGATCGCGCGGCGGGCCAGGTCGTCGACGTCGTCGACCTCGAGCAGCAGGAGTACCGGGCTGCCGCCCACGCTCGGCGGGGCCAGCGCGTTCAGCCGCGGGACCTCCTCGCTGACCAGCAGCCGGCCGCCGCCGACGGCGAGCTCGATGAACAGGACCGTCCCGTCCGGGAGCACGTTGCGGAAGAGCTCCACCGCGCCGAACGCCGTGCGGTAGAAGGAGATCGCGGCGGTCACGTCCCGCACGAACAGGTGCGGGCTGAGCGCGTGCGCCCTGCTCCTCACGCCGTGTCCCGCCGGTGCAGCAGACCCGCCCCGGCCGCCACGTCGACGAGCCGGGCCAGCAGCTCGGTCTCGCGGGTGGCGGCGGCCACGCCCAGCGCGGTGAGCCGGTAGTTACGCCGGCGGGCGTCGTGCGGCTCGTCGCCCTCGCCGCCGGCGACCTCCTCGACCAGGCCGTCGGCGACCAGCCGGGCGATCGTGCGGTACAGCGTGCCGGGGCCGAGCTGGACCGCCCCGGCGGTGACCTCGTCGATGAACCGCATCACCGCGTAGCCGTGCGCCCGGCCACCCGCGAGCGCCAGCAGCACCTGGTAGCCGGCCGGGGTGAGCGGTGGCGGGTTGCCCTCGGTCATGTCCACACAATACAGTCCAGCATTGATATATCCGGAATGGCTATAAGGAGGGGACCATGATCCGCGGGGTCAACCAGGTCGTGCTGTACGTCGACGACCAGGAGAAGGCCAGGCAGTTCTGGGTCGACACGATGGGCTTCGAGCTGGCCGAGGACTCCCCGTACGGGGACGAGCGCTGGCTCTCGGTGCGCACGCCGGACGGCAACACCAAGCTCGTGCTGAGCAAGCGGCAGCCGGGCTGGTCGGCCGGGGTGGAGCGGGACGGCGTGCCGAACTCGCCGGTGTTCTTCTACGCCGACGACGTCGAGGCCGCCTACCGCGAGCTGTCCGCGAAGGGCGTGTCGTTCCCGGAGCCGCCGTCGAAGCAGTTCTTCGGCTGGTGGTCGATGTTCGAGGACCCGGACGGCACCCGCTACGCGCTGGGCCAGCGCTGGGGGTCCGACGCCTAGGAGAGCGCGCGGGTGATCCAGTCGGCGACCGGGAGGTCCCGGCTGGTGCACTCGTGGGACAGCCGGATGGTCCAGCGCAGGGCCTGGACCATCAGCGTCACCATCTCTTCCGGTGCCGCGTTGGCCAGGGCGATCTCGATGTGCGTCTTGGCCGCCTCGGTGTCGCCGTGGACCTCGGCCAGCAGCGTCCGCACGGCGGTGCGGACCGGGGGGTCCGCCTCGTCGATGGGGACCTCCTGGCCGTCGTTGTCGTAGACCTGCATCTTCACCGGGGCCGTGCCGCCGGACCCGAGCGCGGCGACCATCGCGCTGCACTCGTGGAACAACAGCAGCATCAGCTCCTGCGCGTCCTCGACGCTTGCCGGGTTCGCCCGGAACGTGGCGGTGACCCGCTCGGCCGCGTCCTCCTCGGCGCCGGCGTTCATCGCCGCGAGCGCCTTGCTCGCCGCGTCCACGAGCCTTCTGTCCCGGTCGGGGTCGGAGTGTGGGTCCACGGCCACATCTTCCATCAGTGTCGGTCGAGCTGGGCTCAACCGGCGGTGACCGGCCGGGTCGGGTGCGGCAGGGTGGCCAGGTTGTCCACGCTGACAGCCACGCCGAACACGCCGCCCTGGGCGCTGGTGGCGCCGGCCGCGGCCCACCAGCCTGCCTCGGCCTCGGTGCGCACGTCCAGCACCGAGCATTCCCGCCCAGCGGCCACGATCGCCCGCACGAGCCGCTCGGTCTCCTCGCGCAGCACCGGGCTCGCGGTGTCCCGGCCCGCCGCGCCGGCGCCCTCCGCGGCGAGGGTGACCGAGTGGACCTGGGTGTCGGCAAGGAGATCCAGCTCCCGCGGCCCGCCCTGGAACCCGCACAGGCCGGTGGACACGCCGATCTCGGTGAGCACCTCCAGGTTGTCCCGCGCGTCGCCGTGGTCGTCGAGCACGGCCGTGGTGTCCAGCCCGATCTCCAGCAGGTCCGCGGGCGCGCCGGTGTCGCGGATGGCGCGGTGTACGGCGCGCACGAGGTCCGCGTCGCCGGACTGCAGCCGGGTGAGCTGGAGCCGGGCGAGCGGGCCGGTCTCCTGGTGGAACACCTTGCGCAGCTCGGGAAGCCGGGCGCAGACCTCGCGCAGCATCAACGGTCCCAATTGGACGGACATGCCGGTGCGCTCGGCGAGCTCCACGCAGTCGCGGTGGCCCAGCGGTTCCTCGCCGTCCCAGCGCAGCACCGGCCGGGCGCCCGTCGTGCGCTCGGCGCCGAGCCGCACCACCGGCTCGTAGCCCACGGTGAGCTGGCCGTTCTCCCACGCCGCGGGCAGCTCCGCGGCCCGCGCGTCACGCCGCCGGGCCGCCGCGTCGTCGCCCGCGTGGAAGCCCGCCCACTGCCGCCGGCCGGTGGCCTTGGCCTTACGCAGCGCGGTGTCCGCCGCGCGGAACAGCTCCACCGCGGACATCTCGCCGGTGCGGCAGCGGACCGCGCCGATGCTGGCGCCGACGCCGACCCCACGGTTGTCGATGTACTCCGGCTCGGCCAGCTCGCCGTTGATCGTGTCGATCACGTGGTTGAGGTCGGGCAGGTCCGGCCGGTCCTCGATGAGCACGGCGAACTCGTCGGCGCCGATCCGGGCCACGAGCGCCCGCTCGCCGGCCACCGCGGACTCCAGCCGCTGCCCGACCGTCCTGAGTAGACGGTCGCCGAACGGGTGGCCGAGGCTGTTGTTGGTGGCGGCGAACCCGTCGAGGTTGACGAAGCACAGCGTCACCGACTCGGCCCGGTCGAGCGTGCTCTCGAGCTTGGACTCGAAGTGCTGCCGGTTGGGCAGGCCGGTGAGCGCGTCGTAGAGCAGCTGGTGGCCGAGCCGGTCCTGCAGCAGCTGCAGCTCGCTGATGTCCTGCACCATCGTGACGAAGTACGCCGGCGCGCCGGCCCCGTCGTGCAGCAGCGAGATGGCGAGGAACACCCACGCGGTCTCGCCGTCGTGCTTGCGCAGCCTGCGGTGCTCGTGCACCCGCTCGGCCTCGCCCCGCAGCACCCGCCGGTAGCCGGCCCGCACGTCGCCCGGGGTGCCGCGGGCGCCGGGGAGGTCGTCGTTGCCCAGGAAGAACTCGTGCAGCATCCTGCCGGCGAGCTGACCCGGCGGGCAGGCCAGGATCTGGCTCAGCGCCGGGTTGGACTCGATGCACATGCCGTCCAGGTCGGTGATGGCGATGCCGACCGCGGAGGACGCGAACACCTCGCGGAACCGGTTCTCGGTCGCGCGCAGGTTGTGCTCGGCCCGGACCATCGCGTTGAACAGCGCCTGCTTGACCTGTTCCTGCTGGGTGAGCGTGTAGTTGCGCAGCCCGTCGGCGTAGCCCGCGGACAGCGCGCCGAGCATCGCCACGGTCCGCTTGGCGAGCTCGGTGTCCGGCGTGTGCCGGAGGTCGCCCAGCAGACCCTCGGTGAGCACGTCGATGGTGGCCTGCAACGCGTTGGGGTCGATGAAACCCTCGTCGACCAGCCGCGCGCCGATCCGCATGGCGGTGGCCGCCGTGGGGGCGTCCTCGGCGAGCGAGGCGAGCAGCTGGTCGACGAGCTCGAGCAGCAGCTCCTCGACCTCCACGACGGCGCGCGGGATGTAGGCCGAGGATGTGGCGCTCGCGGTCCAGGCGCGCGCCAACTCCTCCCGGCGGGCTACCGGGGGAGGTGTGGTGGGCACGGGATTCCTGTCCATCGGTCTGTGGTCACGACGATACTCAGCGGCGCGAACCGCTGAGTGTCCAGTCGCGCCGTCAGCCCTTTCGGGCAACGCCGGCGTAGAGCCCGTCCTCGGCCTCCGTGCGGGCGTCGGACTCCCGTTCGGGCCGCCACTGCGAGGTGGTCACCAGGCCGGGCTCGACGAGCTCGAAGTCCCCGAAGAGGCTGAGCACCTCGGATCTCGTGCGGGCGAGGACCGCGTTCTGCGAGGTCTTCATCGCCTCGGTCAGCTCGTTCACCTCGGTGAAGTCGTCGGTGAGGTGGGTGACGGCGAGGTAGCTGCCAGGCGGGACGGCCTCGCGGTAGGCGGCGAACACCCCGTTCGGGTCGTGCTCCTCGAGGATGTAGTGACCGATGGTGATGGCGAGGATCCCGATCGGCTGACTGAAGTCGAGCAGCTCGCGGGTGACCTGGTCGTTGAGGACGAGGCCGGGCTTGGCGATGTCGGCGTGCACCATGGCGGCGTTCGAGTTGTTCTCGAGGATCAGCTGGCTGTGCGCCACGGCCACGTGCTCGTTGTCCACGTACACGACGCGCGAGGTTCGGTCGACGGTCTGCGCGATCTCGTGGACGTTGCCCACGGTGGGGATGCCGGAGCCCAGGTCCAGGAACTGCCGAATGCCCTGGTCGATCATGTACAGAACGGCTCGGCGCATGAATGACCGGTTCATCAGCGCGAATCGTTTGACTTCCGGTTGCACCAGGAGCAACTTCTCGACGAACTGGCGATCGACGGCAAAGTTGTGGTTTCCGCCGAGCACGTAGTCGTAGGCCCTGGCCGCGCTGGGTTTCTCGAGGTCAACCGAGGTAGGAACCCAGTTGGTCTGCTGCGACACCGTACACCTCTCCGTTTCGGATCCGTGACCGAAACACTACTAATGGACTCAGGGCAGCCGGGGCCGGGTTCACTCGGATGGACGAACAAATGGAAGCGTTTCAGCTGGCTGTCGACAGACCGGTCGACTCGCCGGCCCGGGTGCTGGCCAGGGCACCCAGCGCCATCTCGCGCAGCATGGTGGCCATGCCGTCGCGGCCGAGGTGGCGGCTGTGCGGCGTGGAGTTGATGAGGCCGAAGACCGCGTGCGCGGCGGCCCGCGCGGTGGGCTCGTCCACGGCGGGCGCGGTGTCCCGGATGGCCTGCACCCAGACCTCGACGTAGCGCCGTTGCAGGGCCCGCACCCGGCGCCGGTCGGGCTCGGTGAGGTTGCCGAGGTTGCGCTCCTGCACGGTGATCAGCGAGGGGTTGTCGAGCGCGAAGTCGACGTGGAAACCGACCAGCTCGGCCAGCACGCCGGCCGGCTCGCTCGCGTCGCGGCGCTCCTGGCCGCCGGCCAGCAGGACCTCGCTGATCGACGTGAGCATCTCGCCCAGCATCGCGTCCTTGCTGCGGAAGTGCCGGTACAGGGCCGGGCCGGAGACACCCACGGCGGCCCCGATGTCGTCGATGCCCACGCCGTGAAACCCGTGCCGGGCAAAGAGTTCCGCGGCGGCGGCGAGGATCTGCTCCCGGCGAGTCGGCACCCGGCCATGGTAGCCCGCTGGTTAGCGGCCACTAACCAGCGGCCGCGCGGTGGGACTGCGCCGTTCGCCCCGCATCTGGCAACAGGTAAGGGCCGGGAAGACGATTACCAGCCGGTGGGTCCCGGGCGATCATTGTCTCATCGGGAAACCCTGCCCCCGGAGGTAACAGTGCGCCTCGCTCGTCCCATCACCGCCGTGGCCCTCGCGGCCCTGACCGTCATCGGACTCGCCGGCCCGGCCTCGGCCGCCGCCGGCAAGTACGTGGCCCTCGGTGACTCCTACTCGTCCGGCACCGGCGCCGGCAGCTACGGAAGCAGTGGTAGCTGCAAGCGCAGTGCGAACTCCTACCCGCAGCTCTGGGCCAACGCCAACGGGCCGTCCGCGTTCTCCTTCGTCGCCTGCTCCGGCGCCGTGACCAACGACGTCCTCAACAGCCAGGTCGCCGCGGTCACGTCGGACACCGCGCTCGTGACGATCTCCATCGGCGGCAACGACGCGGGCTTCGCCGACGTCATGACGACCTGCAACACCAGCTCGGACGCCACGTGCGTGAGCCGCAACCAGGAGGCGCAGAACTTCGCGCGCACCACGCTGCCCGGCCGGTTGAACAACGTGTACACCCAGATCCGCAACCGGGCACCGAGCGCGCGGGTGGTCGTGCTGGGCTACCCGCACATCTACCAGCTCAACGGGAGCTGCTCGGTCGGCCTGTCCGAGACCAAGCGGGCCGCGATCAACCAGTCCGCCGACGTGCTGGCCTCGGTGATCTCCGGCCGGGCGGGCGCGTACGGGTTCACCTTCCTCGACGCCCGGAGCTCGTTCGGCGGGCACGAGATCTGCGCCTCGGGTGCGCGCTGGCTCAACAGCGTCACCTGGCCGGTGGACGAGTCCTACCACCCGAACGCCTCCGGTCAGCGGGGCGGCTACTACAACCCGCTGGAGAGCGTCGCCTGAGCGAGGCTCGAGGGTGACCCAGGAAGGCCCGGCCCCGCGGCCGGGCCTTCCTGCCGCCGGTCCGAGGGCCGGTCGGCCACCCCAACTGGCAACGGTTAACGACTAACGAGGCGATTCCGCGTCCGGTGAAGGTCCGGTAATGATATTGGGCGTCGGGAACCCCTCCCTCGGAGGTTAAAATGCGCCTCGCTCGTCCCATTGCCGTCGCCGTCTTCGCCTGCCTTTCCCTCGTCGGAATTGCCGGGCCGGCGTCGGCCGATCCCACCGTGGCGGCCGGAAAATATGTCGCGCTCGGTGATTCCTACGCGTCCGGAACAGGTGCCGGAAGCTATGGCGACAGTGGCGGCTGCAAACGCAGCGCCAATGCCTATGCCCAGCTCTGGGCCAACTCCCACGCGCCGGCCGCGTTCTCCTTCGTCGCCTGCTCGGGCGCGGTCACCTCGGACGTGCTGGCCAACCAGGTCGGCGCGATCACGCCGGACACCGAGCTGGTCACGATCTCCATCGGCGGCAACGACGCCGGCTTCGCCAACGTCATGACCGACTGCAACCTCGGCTCCGACGACACCTGCGTGAGCCGCAACCAGGAGGCGCAGAACTTCGCCCGCACCGAGCTGCCGGGCCGGCTGGACGGCGTCTACACCGAGATCCGCAACCGGGCGCCGGGCGCGCGCGTGGTCGTGCTGGGCTACCCGCACATCTACACGCTGAACGGCGACTGCTCGGTCGGCCTGTCCGAGACCAAGCGGGCCGCGATCAACCAGTCCGCCGACGTGCTCGCCGAGGTCGTGTCCGGCCGGGCGGGCGCGTTCGGCTTCGACTTCGTCGACGCCCGCTCGGCCTTCGCCGGGCACGAGATCTGCGCCCCGGGCGGCGACTGGTGGCTGCACAGCGTCACCTGGCCGGTGGACGAGTCCTACCACCCGACCGCGGGTGGCCAGTCCGGCGGTTACTACGCCGCGCTGGTCGGCGTGACCGGCTGACCTTCCACGGGACACTCGAGCGGGCCTCGGCACTGTGCCGGGGCCCGCTCGTGTGTGCTGGTGACCGGGTGGACGGCACGGTTAGCGACCGCTAACATCGCGCACGTAGGTTAACGCTGACTAACCTGAGCGGAGCGAGATGGACGCGCCCGTCCTGCGGAGCGAGGCCGACCCGGGCGACCCCGCTTTCCAGCGGTACGTCAAGGAGCACACGGCCCTGGCCGACGACCTGCGTGACCGGTCGGCGCGGGCCGCGCTCGGCGGCGGGGACAAGGCCCGGCAGCGCCATGTGGACCGCGGCAAGCTCCTGCCCCGCGACCGGGTGGAGTCGCTCGTCGACCCCGGCTCGCCGTTCCTCGAGCTCTCGCCGCTCGCCGCCACCGGCATGTACGACGACGAGGCGCCGGCCGCCGGCATCATCACCGGCGTCGGCCGGGTGTCCGGTCGCGAGTGCGTGATCGTCGCCAACGACGCCACGGTCAAGGGCGGCACCTACTACCCGATGACCGTCAAGAAGCACCTGCGCGCCCAGGAGGTGGCGCTGCACAACAACCTCCCGTGCCTCTACCTCGTCGACTCCGGCGGCGCGTTCCTGCCCCGCCAGGACGAGGTGTTCCCCGACCGCGAGCACTTCGGGCGCATCTTCTTCAACCAGGCCACCATGTCCGCGCGCGGCATCCCGCAGATCGCCGCCGTGCTCGGGTCCTGCACGGCGGGCGGCGCCTACGTCCCGGCGATGAGCGACGAGGCGGTGATCGTGCGCAACCAGGGCACGATCTTCCTCGGCGGCCCGCCGCTGGTGAAGGCCGCCACCGGCGAGGTGGTGAGCGCGGAGGACCTCGGCGGCGGCGACGTGCACGCCCGCCGGTCGGGCGTCACCGACCACCTGGCCGAGGACGACGCGCACGCGCTGCGGATCGTCCGCTCGATCGTCGCCACGCTGGGCCCGCGCACCCCGCGGCCGTGGGGCGTCGAGCCGACCGAGGCGCCGGCCGTCGACCCCGGCCAGCTCTACGGCGTGGTGCCCACCGACTCCCGCACGCCCTACGACGTGCGGGAGGTGATCGCCCGGGTCGTCGACGGCAGCCGGTTCCGCGAGTTCAAGAAGGAGTACGGCACCACGCTCGTCACCGGGTTCGCCCGCGTCCACGGCCATCCGGTCGGCATCATCGCCAACAACGGCGTGCTGTTCGGCGAGTCCGCGGTCAAGGGCGCGCACTTCATCGAGCTGTGCGACCAGCGCTCGGTTCCGTTGGTGTTCCTGCAGAACATCACCGGGTTCATGGTCGGGCGCGACTACGAGGTCAGCGGCATCGCCAAGCACGGCGCCAAGATGGTCACCGCGGTGGCCTGCGCCCGGGTGCCCAAGCTCACCGTGATCATCGGCGGCTCGTTCGGCGCCGGCAACTACTCGATGTGCGGCCGGGCCTACGAGCCCCGGTTCCTCTGGATGTGGCCCAACGCGCGGATCTCGGTGATGGGTGGCGAGCAGGCCGCGTCGGTGCTGGCCACCGTGCGCCGCGACCAGCTCGAGTCCCGCGGCGGCGAGTGGCCGGCCGAGGACGAGGAGGCGTTCAAGGACCCGATCCGCCACCAGTACGAGGACCAGGGCAACCCGTACTACTCCACCGCGCGGCTGTGGGACGACGGCGTGATCGACCCGGCGGACACCCGGCAGGTGCTCGGGCTCGCGCTCTCGGTCGCCGGCAACGCGCCGCTCGAACCCGTCCGCTACGGCGTCTTCAGGATGTGACGGAATGTTCTCCACGGTGCTGATCGCCAACCGCGGCGAGATCGCGGTGCGCGTCCACGACACGCTGGCCCGCATGGGCATCCGCGCGGTCGCCGTCTTCACCGACGCCGACGCGGGTGCCCGGCACGTGCACGAGGCCGACGAGGCGGTGCGCGTCGAGAGCTACCTGTCGATCCCGGCCATCGTCGCCGCCGCGCGGGAGACCGGCGCCGAGGCGGTGCACCCCGGCTACGGCTTCCTCGCCGAGAACGCCGACTTCGCGCGTGCCTGCGCGGCCGCGGGCCTGGTGTTCGTCGGGCCGCCGCCGGCCGCCATCGAGGCCATGGGCGACAAGATCCGCGCCAAGCAGACCGTCGGCGCGGCCGGCGTGCCGGTGGTGCCCGGCCGCTCGCTCGCCGGCATGTCCGACGACGACCTCGTCGAGGCGGCCGCCGAGGTCGGCTTCCCGGTGCTGGTCAAGCCGTCCGCGGGCGGTGGCGGCAAGGGCATGCGCCGGGTGGAGGACCCCGCGGACCTGCGGCCCGCGCTGGAGTCCGCGCGGCGCGAGGCCCGCGGCGCGTTCGGCGACGACACGCTGCTCGTCGAGCGGTTCGTCACCAACCCCCGGCACATCGAGATCCAGGTACTGGCCGACGCGCACGGCACGGTCATCCACCTCGGCGAGCGCGAGTGCAGCCTGCAGCGGCGGCACCAGAAGATCGTCGAGGAGGCGCCGTCGCCGCTGCTGACGCCGGCGGACCGGGCGCGGATGGGTGCGGCCGCGGCGGACGCCGCCCGGTCGGTCGGCTACCAGGGCGCGGGCACCGTCGAGTTCATCGTGTCCACCGACCGGCCGGACGAGTTCTTCTTCATGGAGATGAACACCCGGCTCCAGGTCGAGCACCCCGTCACCGAGCTGGTCACCGGCATCGACCTGGTGGAGCAGCAGATCCTGGTCGCCGCCGGGCACGAGCTCGCCCTCGGGCAGTCCGATGTGGACATCCGGGGGCACGCGGTCGAGGCCCGGGTCTACGCCGAGGACCCCGCGCACGGGTTCCTGCCCACCGGCGGCACCGTGCTCGCGCTGGCCGAGCCGGCGGGCCTGCGGGTCGACTCCGCGCTGTACGAGGGAACCGTCGTCGGCTCGAGCTACGACCCGATGCTCGCCAAGGTCATCGCGTGGGGACCGGACCGCGAGACCGCGCTGCGCAAGCTCTCCGCCGGGCTCGGCGAGACCGCGGTGCTCGGCGTCGGCACCAACGTGGCGTTCCTGCGTGCGCTCCTCGCCGACGAGGACGTGCGGGCCGGGCGCCTGGACACCGGGCTGGTGGAGCGCAAGCTCGCCGGGCTCGTCACGGCCGACGTGCCGGACCTCGTGTTCGCCGCCGCCGCGCTCGACGAGCTCATCGGCCTGCAGCCGGCCGGCGACGTCGTCGACCCGTGGGACGTGCCCGACGGGTGGCGGCTCGGCGGCGCGGCCGGCACCCCGTTCCGGCTGGCCTGCGGCGACCGCCAGGTGACCGTGCGGGTCACCGGCCTGCCCGGCGCCGCCGAGGTGAGCGTGGACGGGGGCGAGCCGGTGCTCGCGTCGGCCCGGCGGGCCGGCACCCGGCTCGAGATGACGTTCGGCGGCCGGGTCACCTCGTTGCGCCGCGCGCTCGACGCGGCCACCGACACCCTCTGGCTTGCGGCCAACGGCACCACCTGGGCGGTGGCCCAGCACTCGCTGCTGGAGGGCGAGTCCGCGGCGGCGGTCGCGGGCGGCCCGGTCACCAGCCCGATGCCGGGCACCGTGCTGGTCGTGAAGGCCGCGGTCGGCGACCGGGTCGCGGCCGGCGCGCCGCTGGTCGTCGTCGAGGCCATGAAGATGGAGCACACCGTCACCGCACCGGTCGACGGCGTGCTCACCGAGCTCAACGTGCAGGCAGGCCAACAGGTCGCGCTGAACCAACCCCTTGCCGTGGTGACCCCACCTGAGGAGCAGTCGTGATCGACTTCAGGCTCGGCGACGAGCACGAGACGCTGAGAAAGACCGTCGAGGAGTTCGCGCACGAGGAGGTCGCCCCGGTCATCGGCGACTTCTACGAGCGCGAGGAGTTCCCCTACGACCTCGTCGCCCAGATGGGCCGGATGGGGTTGTTCGGCCTGCCGTTCCCCGAGGAGTACGGCGGCATGGGCGGTGACTACTTCGCCTTGTGCCTCGCGCTCGAGGAACTGGGCAAGGTCGACCAGAGCGTGGCCATCACGCTGGAGGCCGGGGTGTCTCTGGGCGCGATGCCGGTGTACCGCTTCGGCAACGAGGTGCAGAAGCAGGAGTGGCTGCCACTGCTGACCAGTGGCAAGGCGCTCGGCGCGTTCGGTCTGACCGAGTCCGGCGGTGGTACGGATGCGGGTGCCACCAAGACCACCGCTCGCCTCGACGACGGACACTGGGTGATCAACGGCTCCAAGCAGTTCATCACCAACTCGGGTACCGACATCACCAAGCTGGTCACCGTCACCGCGGTCACCGGGGAGCAGGGCGGCGGGCAGGGCAAGCGGGAGATCTCGACGATCCTGGTGCCGGTACCGACGGAGGGCTTCACCGCCGAGCCGGCGTACAACAAGGTCGGCTGGAACGCCTCGGACACCCATCCGCTGAGCTTCGACGACGTTCGGGTGCCGAAGGAGAACCTGCTGGGTGAGCGCGGCCGCGGCTACGCGAACTTCCTGCGGATCCTCGATGAGGGCCGCATCGCCATCGCCGCGCTGTCGGTGGGCGCGGCCCAGGGTTGCGTCGACGAGTGCGTCAAGTATGCCAAGGAGCGCGAGGCGTTCGGCGCGGCGATCGGCACCTACCAGGCCATCGCGTTCAAGATCGCCCGGATGGAGGCCCGCGCGTACGCCGCCCGCACCGCGTACTACGACGCCGCCGCGCTCATGCTGGCGGGCAAGCCGTTCAAGAAGGCCGCCGCGATCGCCAAGCTGGTGGCCAGTGAGGCCGCGATGGACAACGCCCGTGACGCCACCCAGGTGTTCGGCGGCTACGGCTTCATGAACGAGTACCCGGTGGCCCGGCACTACCGCGACAGCAAGATCCTCGAAATCGGTGAGGGCACAACCGAAGTGCAGTTGATGCTGATCGCGCGCGAGGCGGGCCTGTGAGCGTGAGGCGCGTCGTAGTCCAGCGCGGCCTGTGGTTCGAGGAGTTCGAGACCGGCGTGCTCTACCAGCACCGGCCCGGGCGCACCATCACCGAGGCCGACAACGTGCTGTTCACCACGCTGACCATGAATACCCAGGCGCTGCACCTGGACGCGGCGTTCGCCGAGACGCAGGAGCCGTTCCGGCAGCGCCTGGTCAACTCGATG
>NZ_DASWSJ010000306.1:0-59364 GCF_036402745.1 Actinophytocola sp.
TCCCGGGTCGTGGCGGGGCGCTGGATCGCCTGCCGTCCGGGCGGCCGCTCCCAGTCGAGGGTGTCGTCGAGGGGGTGCAGCACGACGCCATCGGCCAGATCCGCGGCGAGTACCTCGTCGGCCGCGGCCACGACGTGGTCCTTCGGGACCACGATGACGGTCGTCTCGGTGTAGAGGGGTATCGCGTGCAGGCCTGTCCGGTCGATCGGCAACCGCAGGAGAACCGCGTCGGCGTGGCGGTCCCGTACCGTGTCGGCGGCGTCGGCGGCGGGCACCTGGACGAGGGTCAGCGGGACCTCGGGCAACCGCTCGTTCCAGGTCCGGACCCACTTGGCGGGCGTAACCCCCGGCACGTACGCGAGCCTGAACGATGGAGTCACGACCGGGCCTGTCACGAGGCGAGATTACCGGGTGTGAACGACGTCGGGGCACGTGCCCGATACCCTTGACACCATGACGGCGCACAAGACGCCCCAGACGATGAAGCCCGCGACCGCGGCGAAGAAGCTGGGCGTGTACCTCGAGGCCACCCCCACGGAGTTCCAGCAGGGCGTCGTCTCGCGCGACGAGCTCAACGCCCTGCAGGCCGATCCGCCCGAGTGGCTGCGCGAACTACGCCGCAACGGCCCGCATCCCCGGTCCGTCATCGCGGCGAAGCTGCGCATCTCCATCAGCGGTCTCGCCCGCGCCGGGGTCACCGACGCCCTCACGACAGAGCAGGTCGACGAGTTGAAGGCGAACAGTCCGGACTGGCTGCAGCGGGAACGCGCCATCCAGGCCGAGGTCAGGAAGGAAGCGGGGCTCATCAAGGCGGCGAAGGCCGAGCCCGGCCGCGCGCGCTCCTGACACAGGCACGGCTGAGCTGGCAGCCGCCACCCGTCCTGCGGCAGGGCACGCCACCGACTCGCGGGGCGGACGTGCACGGACAGGTTCCGCCGTCCTGCTCGAAACCTTAGGTTGTCGACATGCGTCTACGTTCGACGGTTGTCATGCTGGCCGTGGCGGCGCTCGTGATCGCTGGGGCGGTGACGGTGGTAGCGAGAGCCACCACCGCCGAGGTCGCCGCCACCAGCTTCGCGTTCGGCGCGCCTGTCGAGGACGACGGTGCCGACTGCCCGGTGGCGCTGCCCGGCTCGTTGACCGCCAACTCCAAGCTTCCCGATCCCTTCACGAAGCTGGATGGTGCGCGCGTCTCCGCCAAGTCCGACTGGCGGTGCCGGCGGGCGGAGATCAAGAAGCTGGCGGAGACGTACGTCTACGGGGAGAAGCCCGGAAAGCCCGCGAGCGTCACGGGGACGGTCTCGAACACCGGCATCACCGTGAACGTGACGCAGAACGGCAGGAGCTCCGGCTTCTCGGCGAGTGTCCAACTGCCCAGCGGTTCCGGACCTTTCCCGGCCGTCGTCGTCCTGGGCGGATCGGGAGCGGATACGGCCACCATCAGAGCCACCGGTGCTGCCGTCATCGACTTCGACCCCCTCGAGGTCGGGCGCGAGGGTACGCCACGAAATGCCAAGCAAGGCGCGTTCTACAGCCTCTACGGCTCCTCGAGCAGCTCAGGGGTGCTGGCCGCCTGGGCCTGGGGCGTGAGTCGGATCATCGACGTCATCGAGCAGTCGGGCGGCAGCATTCTCAAAGCGGACGCGATGGGCGTCACGGGATGCTCGCGGTACGGAAAGGGCGCCTTCGCGGTCGGTGCGTTCGACCAGCGCATCGCTTTGACCATGCCCATCGAGTCGGGTAGCGCCGGTGTTCCCGTCTTCCGCCAGGCTCCTGGGGAAAGCGGCGTCCAGCCGCTGAGCAGTGCCTACGAAGAGCAACCGTGGCTGGGTGACGCGTTCGGCTCCTTCACGAGCGACCCGACCGAGCTGCCGGTGGACACGCACGAAATGGTGGCCATGGTCGCGCCGCGCGGACTGTTCATCATGGAGAACCCCCACATCGACTGGCTGGGCGCCAGGTCCGGGAGCGTGGCGGCGTTGGCCGGAGCCGAGGTCTACAAGGCGCTCGGCGCGGCCGACAACATCACCTACTCGTCCGACATCCAGGACGGTGACCACTGCGCCTCCAGGCCCGAATGGCGGACGCCCTTGCAGCAGAACATTCAGAAGTTCCTGCTGAGGACGGGCAGCGCTCCGGGCGCCTTCAGGATCTCCTACAGCAAGGCCGGCAACCTGGCTGAGTGGAGGGACTGGCAGACGCCGACCCTCTCCGACGCCGACCCTGTCCGGCCGCCCGACCAACGCGCCGCGGCTGGCGTTCACTGAGCTGCCGAACACGATCGCAGCTGGGTGACCGCACCGAGGATCCCGGTCGGCGCGTCGCGGGTTGCGCGTGCAGGTCCGCAACGTCGACGGTGCTGCCGTGTCTGTCCGTTACGCCGGGAACGCCTGGGGCGTCGGGCGTTGTGCCCGCGACGCCGTGGTGGTGTGATGAATGTCCGTCCGGCGGGCGGAGGTGAGCACGATGCCCGACCCACAGGGATATCGCGCGGCCAGGGAGGCACGCGCCGATATCGCGAGACGAGCGACCGGCTCGTCGTCCCGCACCGGCGAGGAGACGACGACTCGCCTGGTGAACGGGGCGGTCTACCGGTACGAGCACCGGGAAGAAGGCCACCACCACGACGGCGGCCCCCCGGCCGAGGCCACCGACGTGTCCTGATAGGGGCGGTCACCTGCTCCGGTAGGCGCGGATGACAGTCTGGGTGACGGTGTTGCCGGCCGAGTCGGTGGCGTGGGCGCGCAGCGAGACGTAGCGGGCGCCGCGCGGGTGGGTGATCGTCGCCGAGCCGCCGGCGGGCTGGTCCGGGGTGACCTCGAGGGGTTGCCAGGTGCGGCCGTCGTCGAACGAGGCCTCGACGGACAGTCCGGTGAGGGTGGTTTCCGGGGCGTTGTACGGCCGCTGGACGGTGATCGGGATCCGGATCGAGTCCGCGGTCACCGCGTTGTGCGGGTCGAGGTCCGGTGGGGCGAAGCGGACGGCCAGCAGTGGCAGGCCGACGCCGCCCTTGCCCTTCTTCGGGGCGGGGTCGGGCGGGCGCGCCGAGGTGAACGTCCACGCGCACGAGACCAGCGTCGAGAGCTCGGACACGCCGGAGCGCCGGGCCTGGACCTCCAGCCGGTAGCCGGCCGGCTGGGCCGGCACCTCGAACTGGCCGACACCCGGCTGTGCGGTCTCGCCGACCTTGACGCCGTCCCGGTACAGCACCGTGGTCCCGGAGTCCACTTCGGACAGACCGGAGCGGTCCAGGCCGGCGTCGGCGAACAGCGGGAGGTTGAGCGCGAGCAGGTCGCCGGACCGGGTGGCGAAGTCGCCGTCGCTGGTGAACCCGGGCCCGAACACCGCGGAGTTCCACTCCTCCGTCGTGACCCGGCCGGCCTCGTCGTCCACCGGGCCGCCGGTCAGCACGGTCTCGGTGTGCACCTGGTTCTTCACCAGTGACCACTGTTGCAGCTCCGCCGACCACCGCAGGCCGTCCACGTTGTGGAACTCGGTGCGCTCGAGCGGCAACCGGAAGCCGAACCCGAAGCCGTTGCTCACGTCGAACCTCGGCTCCCCGGCGATCCATACCTTGGTGCCCCGCTTGCGATCCGCCTGCGCGCGGTAGGTGGCGTGCACCTCGGCCAGGTCGCGGTCCACGACGTGCCGGGTGAACCCGGTGGGCACGCCGCCGTAGCCGAACCAGGCCAGGTTGTAGGACACGGTGCTCCGCAGCACGTCGCCGTGCGCGTCCGGCACGGCCCAGACCCCGCCGAGGCTCGCGACCAGCTCCTCGTCCGGCACCGGGTCCCCGACCTGCCCGATGCCGATCCGGTCGAACGTGTCGCCGAGCACGCCGGTGGACAGGACGCTGTGCGGGGTGAACCGGCTGTACGCCACGGCGACCGCCTTGGGCACCACGTTCGGCCGGTCGAACGTCACCGACACCGGCCGGGCCGACCGGGCGTCGAGCACCACCGTGGTGTCGGCCCGCACGTCGACCGTGGGGTGGACCACCTTGGCGGAGTCGAACTCGGTGCCGCCCGGCCGCGGCGTGCTGATCGCGGCATCCACGTGGTAGCGCCCGGCGCGCACCCGAAGCGTCCCGACGCCCCCGATCCCCGGCACCGGGCGGAACCGCTGCCGATCGAGCCCGAACACGAAGGAGAAGTGGCTGTCGGTCGGCGCGCCGGTGGCGTCGACCGTGCGCAGGGTCAGGTCGTAGCTCTCCGGCTCCCGATCCACCGCGACCGGGGTGGCGACCCGGACGCCGGCGTCGTCGGCGGCCAGGATGTGCGCGCCGAACGCACCGTCGGCCGCCGGCAGCGCCGTGTTCACGGTGATCTCCACGTCGGCGCGGCCGTGCGCCGGGACGGTGAGGTCGTTCGTGGAGAGCCGGAACATGCCCTCCGGCACCGGTTCGCCGCCGGGTCCGCCGACCGGCAGGGTGAGCCGCAGATGCCGCGGCCCGGCGCCGGCGTTGTGGTAGGTGACCGTCCTGGTCACGCTCTGGTCGTCCTCGTGCGGCCAGCTCATCCGTCCTATCGAGACGGTCGCCGGCTCGGCGGACACGCTCTGGCCGACGGCCCGCGCCACGTCCACCCGGCCGGCGCCCTGCGCGAAGACACCGGCGCCGGCCAGCGGCTTCGCCGCGCCGACCAGCGCCGCCTTCAGCCGCGCGCCGGTCCAGTCGGGGTGCTGCTGGGCCAGGATGGCGGCGGCCCCGGCCACGTGCGGGGTCGCCATGGAGGTGCCGCTCAGCGCGACGTACCGGTCGCCGCGCTTGCCAAGGCCGGAGAACCGGGACCGCGCCGCGACGATGTCCACACCCGGCGCCACGATCTCCGGCTTCAGTGCGGCGTCGTGCACCCGAGGCCCGCGGGCGGAGAAGCCGGCGAGCATGTCGTGGTCGTCCACCGCACCCACGGCGAGCGCGGCATCGGCGCTGGCCGGCGAGGAGACCGTCTCGGCGCCGTACCCGCCGTCGTTGCCGGCCGCGACCACGAACAGGGTGCCGTGCTCGGCGCTCAGCCGGTCGACCGCGAGCTCGAGGGGGTCGACGCCGGCGGTGTCCGGGCCGCCCAGGCTGAGGTTGACGACCTTCGCCCCGGCCGCCGCGGCCCACTCCATCCCGGCCAGGATGGCCGACTCCGGGCAGCCCGCGTCCCCGCACACCTTGCCGACCAGCAGCTTCGCCCCCGGCGCGACCCCGGTGTAGCGGCCACCGGAGGCCTTGCCGGTGCCGGCGATGGTGGACGCCACGTGCGTGCCGTGCCCGTTCGTGTCGCGGACTCCGGGGTCGGTCGTGAAGTTCTTCGTGGCGGCCACCTGCCGGCGCAGGTCGGGGTGCGTGTCGTCGATCCCGGTGTCCAGCACGGCGACCGGGACGCCCGCGCCGGTGTAGCCGGCCCGCCAGGCGGCCGGGGCGCCGATCTGCGGGACGCTCACGTCCAGGCTGGGCCGGCGTACACCGTCCAGCCAGAGGTGGCCGGCGCCGCGGCGCGCGGTCCAGAACTCGGCCGCGCTGTCCTTGGGCTGGCGCACCGCCACCGCGTCCACAGTAGACAGTGTCTGGATGACGGTGGCACCCGTGCTCGTGACGTCGGCAGGTCCACCTTGGACGATCAACGGGAGGTCGGCGCGCCCGGCGTCACCGAAGCCGTCCCGCAGCAGCGCCGCCACGTCGAACAGCCGCTGGTCGAGCTGCCCGGTGCGCACCGCTGTCCACGCGTCGTCCGGCACGACCAGCAGCGAGTCGCCCACCGAGGTGGTGGCGAAGTGCACGTGCGCACGGCCCGCCGCCGGTTGCACCTGCGGCACGAGTTGCGCACCGACCCGCCGCACCGTCACGTGATCTCCGGTGACCAGCGTGACCGCCCCGAGGAACTGACTCGCCGCCACCGGGTCCGGCGCTCTCTCGGCCCGCGCGGGAACTGGTGACCAGCCCACCGCGAGCACCGCGGTGAGCAGGACCGTGGACAGCTTCGCCGCGACCGGCATGGCGCCTCCCGTTCCGGTATTGCGTGACGTCACTTGGCGATCAGGACGAGGACGGCGCGCTCGTGGAGCACGTACGCGGTGTCGCCGAGCGGGTCCTCCGCGCCGGGCGGGCGCACCTGGTCGGTGCCCTCCGCCCAGGTCGACGTGTCGGTGACCCGGTGCCACCGGGTGCCGGCCGGTGGCGCGGGGAGCGCGAAGGTCACGTCGCCCGACCAGCCGTTGTAGGCCACGTACACCGATGCGGCCGGGTCGCCGAACTCGGTGCCGTCGAGGCGCCAGGCGATCGCGTGGTTGTTGGCGTCGTTCCAGTAGGTCGCGTCCGGCACGCCGGCGGCCGGGGTGAGCCACTGCAGCTGGCCGATCCCGTTGCCGTTGGTGTCGGCCGACGTGTAGTAGTTCGCCGGCCGCAGTGCGGGGTGCGCCGCGCGGAAGGCGAGCATGCGTTGGGCGTAGGTATGGAAGGTGCTCTGCTCGGCGGTCGGTGTGTAGCTCAGCCAGTTGGCCGACGAGTCCAGGTTGTACGGGTTGTTGTTGCAGTTGATCCGGCGCAGGTACTCGTCGCCGCCGGTCATCATGGGAGTGCCGGCCGACAGGGCCAGGAACGCGAACCCGTTGCGGGCGGCCTTGCGCTGCGCCGCGGCATTGCCACCCTGGTCCCAGGAGTCGTTGCTGTCGCTGCCGCCGTCGGACGGGCCGTAGGGCCACGGCTGGTTGTTGTTCTTCGTGTTGCAGGCGTACAGGTCGGCGAGGGTGAACCCGTCGTGGGCGACCATGAAGTTCACCGAGTGGTACGGCTTTCGGCCGTCGTCGCCGTACAGGTCGGACGAGCCGGCGAGGCGGCTGGCCAGCTCGCCCGGCGTGATCGCCGAGACGCCGAGCTTGTTCTGGTCGCGGCGCAGCGTGTCCCGGGAGATACCGTTCCACTCCGCCCACCCGGCGGGGAAGTTGCCGACCTGGTAGGTGCCGGCGCCGATCGCCCACGGCTCGGCGATCCAGTCCACTCCGGACCCGCCGGCCGCCGGGCGGGCCGCCAGCTCGGCGGTCAACCGGTTCAGCGCCGTGCCGGGATCCGTTCTGCTGTAGGAGAAGCAGCCGTGCTGGCAGGTGTTGCCGAGCACCGAGGCGAGGTCGAACCGGAACCCGTCGACCCCGAGGGTGTCCTTCCAGTAGGCGACCGAGTCGACGATCAGGTCCTGGGCGGCCGGGTTCGCGGTGTTGTAGTTCCCGCCGACGCCGGTGTTGTCCCACGGCCGCTGCCGGTCGGCGGTGAGCGAGTAGTAGGTCGGGTTGTCCAGGCCACGCCAGGAGAACACCGAGTACGTGTTGACGTCGCCGGCGCTCCACGGGCCGCCCTCGGCGGTGTGGTTGTAGACGACGTCGACCATGACCTTGATCCCGGCGGCGTGGAAGGCCGCGACCATGGCCTTGAACTCCTTGGTCGGCCCGCCGGGTGCGGTGTCGGCCGCGTAGCGGCGGTCCGGGGCGAAGTAGTTCAGGGTCTGGTAGCCCCAGTAGTTGTCGCCCGCCGTGCCGGTGGGGTCGACGTCGTTCGTGTCGTTCTGGGTCTCCTGCACGGGAAGGAACTCCACCGCGGTGACGCCGAGCGCGCGCAGCTGCTGCGCCTTGAGCCCGGCGCCCCGGTAGGTGCCGCGGTACGCGCTGGGCACCGACGCGTCGTTGCGGGTCAGGCCGCGCAGGTTGACCTCGTAGAGCACGTCGTCGCGCAGCGGGCGGGTCGGCTTGGTGCCCGTGCCGGTCCCGTCGGCGGCGAGCACGATGCCCTTCGGTGCGATGGATCCGGTGTCGACGGCGCGGTTGGCCGGGCCGGTGCCGTAGCGCGCGCCGCCGGGGTTGGCCGGGGTGAGCGGGTCGTGGCTGGTCTCCCTGGCGTACGGGTCGAGCAGCAGCTTGTTGGGGTTGAACCGGTTGCCGGCCGAGTCGACGTCGGCCACGAACCCGGCCGGCGAGCCGGGCGTCCACGACGCGGTGTACGGCCAGTTCGGGCCCCAGGCGCGGTATCCGTAGTAGACGGCGCCGGTGACGCCGGCGGTCTGCAGCTGGGCGACGCTCACGGTGACCGACCAGACCTGGTCACTGCCCTTGGTCAGCGGGTAGGTCGCCGCGGCGGCACCGGTGGGCGTCGCGTACACGTCGACCCGCATCCGGGTGGCGGCGGCCGAGAACACCCGGAACGTGACGTTGGAACCGGTGTAGCGGCCGCCGAGCGAGCGCTGGTCGATGCCCGCCGGTGCGGCCACCGTGCCGGGCCCGGGCCGGGCGGCGCTGGTGCCGGACAGCATGGCGGCGGCCGCGGCGAGCACCGCGGCCGCGACGACGATCCGGTGACGGGAGCCGTGCATGGTCGCCCCAGCCTTCCTGCATCAGTCCGCTAGTCCCAGCAACGATTCCAGCGCACGAAGCGCGTTGAAAACTGCTCCATTCGGGCGCTTCTTGGTGGAAATTTTCGTGCGACTCTTCTCCCAGACAGTCGGGGAAGGACGTACTCGTGCATATCGCCCGCATGAGGCGATGGTCGCTGCTCGCACCGCTCGTCGGTGCCGCGCTGGTCACCATCGCCTTACCGGTTCCGTTCAGCGCCTCCGCCGCCGCACCGCTCACCGTCGCCCAGGCCATCGGCCAGCAGGGCACGTCCGCGACCGTCCGCGGCTACGTCGTCGGCCAGCCGACCGCCACCAACACCGTTGTCACGTCGGCGTTCCCGTCCGACTACGCCATCGCGCTCGCGGACACACCGGGGGAGACCGGCACCGCGCGGATGATCTACGTGCAGGTCACCTCGGCGTTCCGGGCCCAGTACGGCCTGCGGTCCAACCCGAACCTGATGGGCGACCAGCTCGACGTCACCGGGCCGCTCGGGGCGTACTTCTCCCACCCGGGCCTCACGTCGCCGACCGCCATGGCGCCGGTGACGGGCACCCCGCCACCCACCGACCCGCCACCCGGCGGCGGCGACTACGACCAGACCTACTACCGCACCGCTATCGGCCTCACCGGCCCCGCACTGAAGTCCGAGCTGCACCGGATCATCCGCACCAACAGCAAGCTGACCTACGACCAGGTGTGGGAAGCGCTCAAGGTCACCGACCAGGACCCGGCCAACGCGAACAACGTGATCCTGCTGTACTCCGGCCGCTCGCAGGCCAAGAGCACCAACGGCGGCAACCCCGACGACTGGAACCGGGAGCACGTCTGGGCCAAGTCCCACGGCGACTTCGGCACCGCGACAGGTCCGGGCACCGACATCCACCACCTGCGGCCGGAGGACGTGACGGTCAACGGCGCCCGCGGTAACAAGGACTTCGACAACGGCGGCTCGGTGGTCGGCGAGGCACCCGGCAATCGCACCGACGCCGACTCGTGGGAACCCCGCAACGCGGTCAAGGGCGACGTCGCGCGGATGATCTTCTACATGGCGGTGCGCTACGAGGGCGACGACGGCTTCGCCAACCTGGAGATGAACAACTCGGTCAGCAACGGCACCGCGCCCTACCTCGGCCGGAGCTCCGTGCTGCTGGCGTGGAACGCCCAGGACCCGCCGGACTCCTTCGAGCAGCGTCGCAACCAGGTGATCTACGACCAGTTCCAGCACAACCGCAACCCGTTCGTCGACCACCCGGAGTGGGCGACCGCGATCTGGAACTGAGTACCGCCCGCGAACCCCGGCAACCCGCCGGCCGACCACTGGCGGCTACGCCCGCGGCGGGCATCGACTCGAAGACCCAGCCGTCACGACCGGCCGGAAACCAGGGCCGGCCCGGCCAAGTCGAGGCGGCTCGGGCATGCCCCACGCAGGTCGGGACTCCGGAAATCGGCGCGGCTGCTGGCTGAGTCGAGCCGGGGCGTTGTCACAGGCGGCGGGCGGCGCGCCATGCGGTGGAGTAGTGCCCGCCGTCGTCGAGTAGGGAGGTGCCCCCGACATCTCCCATGGTCGGGCCGTCGATGCGTTCCCGGCTGGAGATGAACCGGTGGTGGTTCGAGTTGTCCACGCCGAGGTAGATGCCGACGTGGTCGAGCTGGTCGGGACCGTCCTCCACCTCGAAGAACACCAGGTCCCCGGGCTGCAACGAGTCGTAGGACGTGGCCCGCCCACCCTCGTTCGGCACCAGCAGGACCCCTGGGCCGTGCTCCGCGATGGCATAGGCGCGGCGGGGGAGTCCCGGTCCGGGGTCGTTGCTGCCTCGCAGCGGCAGCCCCAGCCGGTACCCGTACACGAGCCGGACGAACCCCGAACAGTCCACGGCGCCGTACCGCTCCGGGTCGGCCGCCTCCTGTCCGCTGTCGGGGAAGTCCCACGGCAGCCCGAGGTAGTCGTAGAAGTCGGATCGCTCGAGGCGGCCCGCGCCGGTGCCGGCCACCGGGCCGAAGGACGCGTCACCCCGAAAGCGCACTCCGTCGGCGTCGCGTGCGTCGGCGGCGTCGATGACGTACTCCGTCGCGACGGCAAGGACATCCGGGCTGGTGTCGGCGCGGGCTTTGGTGAACCACGGCTCGAACCAGGCCGCCCGCTCCGCGCCCGCGGACCACGGCTGCGGTGCCAACCGCACCCAGGAGGTGGTCGTCACGGTCGCCTCGGTCGCCTTCGGCTCGCGAATCGTCCGGGTGGGGCCGGTGAGGTTCACCGTGCGTGCGCCATCGGTGAACACGGCGGCGACCGCGCCCTTGCGGTCCACCACCACGGTGCGCGCCGGCGACGTGACGCGCTCGAACCGGAGCTCCAGTTGGTCCTGCCGTACGTCCGGCGGGTTGGCGGCACCGCCCCGACCGACCGTCGAGCTCGAGCACCCGGTCAGCACAGCGCCGATCCCCACGGTGGCGACCGCCGCCGAGACCACGAGGACGCGCGACACCTCTCTGAGCCGCACGGGCCCTCCTCTCCTCGTCAAACTGTAGGAACCAGGCCGGCGAGAACCCCGCTGGCCAGAACACCGAAACCGGCCGCGCTGACAGTGCCGGTCGCGACCAGGGTGGCCACCGGCGGCTGCCGGACCAGCTGGTAGGCGATCAGGCCCGGAACGACGAAGCCCAGGGTCTGATGGGCGAACAACAGCGGGTAGTCGCTCTGGATCAGCAGGAAGAGCGTGGACTGGAACAGCACACCGGTGAGCACCACCGCGGCGAACAGACGCTTCCCGTAGAGGATCACGAACCGCTGGAGAACTCGGACGGCACCATAGGTCAACGCGGTGACCACGACAACGAGCAGTACCCGGCGGGTGTCCTCGACCATCGTCAACGCCAGCCAGCCGGGCGTGATCATCCCGCCGGGTGAGAGGTTCGTGAGCAGGTAGCACCCGAGCGAGAAGACCAGTCCGATGGCCAGTCCGAGGGTCGCCACCTCCGGTGGCAAGGTCGTGGCGTTCACGGGCGGTCCCGCGAGGGATGCGCGGGAGACGGGCGGGTCCGGGTGTCGCGGGCGGTGCCTCGCACTCGCGAGACGGGTGCCCGCCTCGGCGCCGGTTCGCCCGGACCCGGTGTTCCGCGGGTGTTCGCGGAGACACCGGGCCGGGCCGGCTCCTCGTTGCGGTCCGCCGGTTGTGCCGGCAGCGCTTGGAGTGCCTCGAGCAGCACCTCGCCCTGACCGTGGATGTTGCCGATGGCGACGAGGGACGCGGAGCCCGTCACGCCGCCGACGATGCCGCGCAGCAGGTCGTCGCCGGACCGGGCACCGCCCAGGTCGACCACGCGGTCCCGCCACCGCGGCGGCACGGCCTGGTGGGCGCTGCGGGTCGGTGCGCCGATGAGCACGACGCGGTCCGGGGCGATTTCGGCGACCAGAGCACCCATCTGCTGGTTGCGCTCCACCCGGTCCGGTCTGCAGTTGATCACCAGATGCAGTGGCCGGGAGATCGCCCGCTGCTCCAGCAGCCGCTCGATGTTCATCAGCGTCGACTCGGGGTCGTTCGCGGCGAACACGTTCGCCACCTTGAGGATCTTCGTGCCGGCGACGCGGGTCTGCACCGTCAGGACCCCCGGGTCGGGTTGCGCGGCCCACATCCCTTCCAGCGCGGCCGTCCGGTTGACCTTCAGCAGCTCGGCGACGAGGAGCGCGATCGCGACGTTCTCCTTGAACGTCACCCAGCCGAACCTCGCCATCTCCGTGTCGGAGACCGCTTCCGGGTCGATGGCGACCAGCGTGCAGTTCCGCTTGGCGGCCTCCTCCCGCAGGATGGGCAACCGCTCCCGCTCCGCGGTGACGCAGACACCATCGACGGGCATCGAGCGGCACAGCGCCCGGGCGACGTCGTCCAGGGTGGGCCCCATCTCGGCGAGGTGGTCCTCGCGCACGTTGCACAGGACCCCGATGGTCGACTGGATCAGCTTGGTCTGGTTGATCTCCTGCAGTTCGGGCTGCACGGCCATGCACTCGATGACGAGCGCGTCCGGCCGGAACGCGACGGCCCGCCGCACGATCCCGATCTGTTCCACGACGTTCGCGATGCCGAACTTGCGGTACACGGGCTCCTCGCTGCCGTCGGGATAGATGAACCGCGCGGCGGTGCCGGTGGTCTTCGCGACGGTGACCAGCCCGCCGCCGCGCAAGGCACCGGCACACAGGCGGGTGATGGAGCTCTTGCCGCGGATCCCGTTCACCAGCACGCGGTGCGGAACTTCGCGCAGGCGCCGCACATGGCGTCGCTGCTCGGACACGCCGGCGGCGAGCAACGTGGAGGTCGCCACGAGGAGCACGACGTAGAGAAACGTCATCTGGACCGGTGCCTCGTCACCGGTTCGGCGCGTTGGCGCCGACGCTTGTCCGGTGTCCGCGCCGGCCGGCGCACGGGTGCGAACAGCTGGGTCGCCGCGGCGATCAGCATGGTCTGCTCCGTGGCCGTGCCCTGCGGTCTGCGTACCGAACCGAGCCTGGCGGGACCGTCGTTCAGAGCCTGCCGGCAGAGCTCCAGACAGCCGGCGACGGTGCCGATCTCGTCGTGGCGCTGGGCGACGATGTGCTCGGTCCGGTCACCGGCCACGAGACGGTCCGCGACCTTGGCGAGCCTGCGCAGCGGCCGGACCACCGTGACCAGCTGCCACCCGAACGCGAAGAACGCCAGCAGCCCGGCCACCATGGCGACCAACTGCGCGTCGCGCGCTTGGAGGTTGGTCGGCAACGCCAGGTCCGCGACGGGACGCTGGGCCACGAGTGTCCAGCCGAGCTCCGTTGCCGCCCCGCCCGTCAGCAGCGCGCCGGAGACGACCGCCTGGGTGCCGTCGGGACGCGCGACCTCCGCCACGGCGGCACCGCCGCGGGCCTTGTCGACCGCGCGCCGCAGATCGCCGTCGGCCACCGTCTCGAACGCCACGTAGCCGAACGTGGCGCTGATCGTTCGGAACTCCCCGTCGACGATGCGGGCATGGCCGGGGGCGCGGGAGAGCAGCGCCTCGAGGTGGCTGAGGGCGAACTCGCCGACGAGCGCGCGACCGTCGGCCAGCGGCACGTGCGCGAAGATCACCGGCACTCTGCCGGTGCCGCCCTGCTGATGAAGGCCGGCCCCGGTCGGCACGGGTTCCGCGGTACGCAGCGGTTCCCGGCCGGCGGTCTCGCCCGGGCGTCCCGCGGCGTCGACGACGTACACGCTGCGGTAGCGAGGCCGGGTCTCGGCGAGCTCGCGCATGGTCGTCGGCAACGTGGTGCGATCGGCCTCGGCCACCGCCCTCAGGTCCGCGACGCCCTCGTTCAGACTGCGTCGCAGCGCGTCGCTCGCGCCGGCGGCCTGGTCGCGCATCGTGGCCACCACTTCGGGTGGCACCGGGACGTCCTGGCTCGTGAACACCAACGCGACGGCACCGGACCACCCGAGCACGGCCACCGTGGCGACGGTCAGGCCGGTCGCCACGGGTAGCGACCGCCGGGGTCGTCGGTCTTCGGACCTGGTGCGGAGAAAGGTGCGCTGGCAGGCGCGCAGCGCGGTCGCGATGCGGTTGACCTCCGCCGGTCCGCGGGTCCGTACCTCGGTGTGCAGCGCACCCGAGGCCACGGCCAGCGCGTCGGCGCGCAACCTCCGGACCGGGCGGACGTGGGTGAAACGCACCAGCAGGAAGCCGGCGACGGCAGCGATCGCGAGAGCTGCCGCGGGCGGTATGCCCGCGCCACCCGGAATCGGGTCGGTCGTCGGGGCGTTGGTCGCGGAGATGACGGCCAGCCCGAGCTCGTCATGGTCGTCGGGGACGGCCGCGGCGTACGCGACGGCCGGCTGCACGCCGTCGGCGGCCGGGCCGAGCAGGTTGCCCGGTTCGGCGGTGAGCGCCTTCCGCCCCGCCGCGGCCACCAGCTTCGCCAGCGTGGTGTCGTAGGCCGTCGGGTTGTTCTGGCTGGTCGAGATGATCTTGCCGGTGCCCGTCACCAGCAGCAACGCCCGGCCGGTCTCGGTACCGGCGGTGGGTAGCCGGATCGCCGAGGTCGCCGCGAGGAGATCGCCGCCCTGCAGCGTGACGACCGAGAGCATCAGCGCCTGACCGGTAGGCGAGGTCGTGACCGCCAACGCCGAGCCGTCGACGGCCGGCAACCGCTCGGTCGGCACGACCTCGCCGCGGGTGGCGAGCAGCGAGCGGTCCGCGGCGGAGACGACCGCGGTACCGCGCCAGTCCCCGCCGTCGGCGAGCCGGTCGAGTACCGCCTCGGGCGAGTCGTTCGCCGTGCCGGCGACAGCCATGCGCAGGTCAGCGAGGTTCTGGTTGGCCGCCGCGCCAACGGACTTGGCCGCGTCGGCGACGAGGTCCCGCTGAACGTCGAGATAGGCCTGCGACGCCTGGCCGTCGGTGCGACCGTCCAGCATGGTCGCGGTCATGACGGAGACCAGGAGTAACACCACGAGCAAGGACCACGAGGCGGCGGCCACACCGCCGGGGTAGCCACTCTCCGGCAGTTGCGCTTGCAACCGTCTCGGGCCGGCGTCGCCAGCCTCGTTGCTCGCTCGGGACACACGTCCTCCGAAGTCGCCTCGTCGGCGATGGGTCAATCACGCTCTGGATACAATGCCGCGTCATTGTGCTACACGACCGGGGCACCGATTCACTGAGACGGGTGAGACGCGGTCTATGTGTGACGGACGACGCGAAACGCAACCATGAGGAACCTGACCAAGCGACATGTCTCGTGGTTGGCCGTGGGTCTGGTGATCGCCGCCGCGGTCGTGGTGATCGTGCGCCTGCCCGGCTCGCCGCCGGACCACGGCGGCGCCTTCTCGGTGACCGATCCGTTGGCCACGGTCGAGGACTTCGCGGCGGCCCTGCGCCCCGACGCGGCCTACCGGCCACCCGAGCCCGACGAGAGCCGGGCACTGGTCGACGCCGTCACCCGGCTCGGCCGGCAGGGCTCGGCAGCGTCCACGGCTGCCGCCGAACCCGGTCCACCGGGCTTTCGCACGGCCACCGGGGTGGACCCGAGCACCGGCCGGCCGTTCGCGATCCTGGCCAGCGTGCCCAACGACGAACGCGGCTGGGGCCTGTACCTGGTCGACCTGTCCACGGCGCCGAGCATCTCCGTCCAAGTGCCGCACCCGCGCGCCGACCTGCACACCGAGAGCGTCGGGGTCGCCCTGTTCCGGCGGCTTCCGGGCGCCGTGCTCATGGTCGCGGGCACGCACCGCCGCGTGGCGAACGGCGCCGGGGATGTCGCCCACCGGAAGGACTCGATGTTTCACGCCCTGGCCGAGGAGCAGTCCCGCCGAGGGATGCCCCAGATCCAGCTCCACGGCTTCGACGACACGAGCCTGCCCGACGCGGACGTGATCGTTTCCGCGGGCGCCGGCCGCCACGGAAAGGAACACACGGAGATCGTGGACCGGCTCGAGGCGTCCGGGCTTCAGGTGTGCGCGGCGTGGCGAGCCCGGTGCGGACAGCTCGAGGGTCGGCGCAACCGGCAGGGGATCACCGCCGCCAAGGAGGACGCCACCTTCGTCCACGTCGAGATCAGCCGAACCGTGCGAGACGGCGCGGACCGCTGGGGGCGGCTGGTGGCCGCCCTCGCGGAGACCGACTTTCGTTCTCGGGAGTGAGCCGTAGCCGACTCGTAGTGTCCTACGTGTACTTCCGACAGGTAGTTCGACTTCCGCGGCGGGCGAGGAGGCTCCCTGTCAGGTCATCAGTTCGTTTCGTTGAGCTCTGGTCAGTCGCGCGATCACCAGCTCGTAGGAGTGATCGATCAGCTCCCGCAGTTCCTCGTCAGGCACCGAACCATCCAGCGCCACGGTGTTCCAGTGCTGCTTGTTCAGGTGGTAGCCCGGGGTGATCGCGGTATAGCGGGCGCGCAGAGCGGCGGCCAGGTGGGGATCACACTTGAGGCTGACGTTTCCCGGCGGAGGACCCACGGACACCAGCGCGAACATCCGGCCGGCCACCTTGAATACAGCCACCTCGTCTCCGAATGGGTAGTCCTCCGCCGATCCTGGCTCGGCCTGGCATTGGACAATCACCCGGTCACGCTGTGAGCCGTTCACCATCAGCTGCTCACCTGCCCGTTGTCTTGCTCCCCGCGCGGGGCGCCTACGACATCGTGCCGCATCGACGCGAGGACGGGGATCCGTCGCCGCCAGCAGGCGTGACGCCCGACGCCGGGCCGCCGAGAACCAGCGGCTGATCGGCCTGTCGGCCGGGTCAATCGGCGTCGGGCGTCACGAGCCTCAGCCGGCCGCGGGCTCGCCGGCGAAGGCGGCGGCGATGCGCAGCCAGGGAGCGGCCTCGTCGTGGCGGCCCTGGCGTTGCAGGGTGCGGCCCAGCATGAGGTGGGCGTAGTGCTCGACCGGACTGCGCTCGACGATGTCGCGCAACTGTTCCTCGGCGCGGCGAAGCTGCGCCGAGTGGTAGTAGGCGCGGGCCAGTAGCAGCCGGGGGCCGGTCTGGTTCGGGTTCTCGTCGACGACCTCGGTGAGCAGCTTCGCCGCGGGGACGTAGTCCTTGGCCTGGAAGAGAAGCTGTGCCCGCTCCCAGCGCTCGGCGGTGGTCTCCTCGTGCGGTGCGGCACCGTTGTCGAACAGGTGCAGGGCCTGCGCCCACCGGTCGGCCGCGACCTCGCTGGTCGGCCGGTAGTCGTTGGTGTTGTCGATCATGAGAGCTCCTCTCCGGTGTCGGACGCGGTCGGTTCAACGCTCAACTACCACGGCTCATTCCGCCCACTGCGAAGCGGGCCTCGGTACGACCGGGGCAGGCGGAGCGAGTTGTTCGGCGACGAAGTCGAGCACCAATCTCGCGGGAGATGGGGGCGATCGGCCGCAGCCGGGCGAGTCACCAGTAGCTCGCGAGGTCGCACCCGAGGGCGGCCGTGGTCTTTGTCGACGCGACAATTGCATAGTAACTACAATAGTTTGTGCTACGTTTGCCCGGTGCTACGTCTGGGCCACCGCGAGTTCCTGGAGGATGCGCGGTTGACGATGGCCATCGTCAACCGCACGCCGGACTCCTTCTACGACCGCGGTGCGACCTGGCGTGAGCAGGCCGCCTACGAGCGGGTGCGGCGGGTGGTCGCCGACGGCGCCGACATCGTCGACATCGGTGGGGTGAAGGCCGCGCCGGGTGCCGACGTCTCCGTGGCCGAGGAGATCCGGCGGGTGGCCGACTTCGTGGCGAACGTGCGGTCGGCGTACCCCGATGTCGTGATCAGCGTGGACACCTGGCGCGCCGAGGTGGCCAGGGAGGTCTGCCAGGCGGGCGCCGACCTGCTCAACGACTCGTGGGGTGGCTACGACCCAGCGCTCGCCGAGGTGGCCGCGGAGTTCGACGTGGCGTTGGTGTGCACGCACACCGGCGGCCTGACGCCGCGTACCCGGCCGTTCCGGGCCCGCTACGACGACGTCGTCGCGGATGCCGTCGAGCGGACGACGGCGCTCGCCGAGCGGGCGGCGAGTCTCGGGGTCGACCGGGCCAGCATCCTGATCGACCCGGCACACGACTTCGGCAAGAACACCTGGCACTCGTTGGAGATCACCCGCCGGCTCGGCGAGCTCACCGCGACCGGCTGGCCGGTCCTCGTGTCCTTGTCCAACAAGGACTTCGTCGGCGAGTCGCTCGACCGGCCGGTCAGGGAGAGGCTCATGGGCACGTTGGCCTCGACCGCGATCTGCGCGTGGCTCGGCGCCACGGTGTATCGCGTGCACGAGGTCACCGAGACCCGGGAGGTACTGGACATGGTCTCGACCATCATGGGGCGGCGGCAGCCGAGCCGGGTCGTCCGAGGGATGGCGTGAGCTAGTCCGCCTCCCCGGGATTTGAAGTGTGGGTTGCGTCCCAGGGAATAGTGCGGGTATCGGGGTGGGTGGTGGCTGGGTGCCGTCACGGTCCCCTGAGGTTCCGGTAGTCGGCGTGGTCGGCGCAGTCGGCGCAGGACTTCACCTGGTCCGCCTCCCCGGGATTTAAAGTGGGGGTTGCGTTCCGGCGGATGGTGCGGGTGTCGGGGTGGGTGGTGGCTGGGTGTCGTCACGGTCCCCTGAGGTTGCGGTGGTCGGTGCATATGACTTCGCGCGATGATCTACGAGGCAGGCCTTAATCCAGTACGACGTACATCGCTCCGGCTCAATTTCGGAGCGATGTCTTTTGGGCGCCTCTGTCGATTCGGTCGGTGATACCTGGGGGCGGTTGCCCTTGTCGCTCCATAGTAGTTGCTATAGTCTCGCTTTGTCCAACTTCAGGCGACCGCGGGAGAGGTTCATGACAACGACCGTCACGGGCAAGCGGCTGATCTCGGCGGACGACCACGTCGACCTCAGTCACGACAAGATCAAGTCCCATCTTGCGTCGAAGCACCACGGCGAGTACGACGACGCCGTCACGCGGTTCCGGTCCGGGATGAAGAGCATGGTCTCCGCGGAAGCCAACCAGTTGTGGCGCGAACAGCAGGGGCTGCCGGCGGAGCAGGGGCGGAGTCTGCTCTCCGCCATGCAGGACCGGCATCACCCGGCGAGCGGCCGGCAGGGGCACACCGACGCGCTGGCACGCCTGGAGGACATGGACACCGACGGGGTGCAGGCGTCGTCGACCTACTGTGAGGTCAGCGCTTTCCGCTACCTGTACACCCTCAAGGACGGCTGGCGGGAGGCGACCAGGGCGTTCAACACCACGCTTGCCGAATGGGCGTCGCCGGCTCCGGACCGGCTGATCGTCTCCTACCAGATCCCGATTCACGACATCGAGGGCGCGGTGGCCGAGGTTCGCAAGGCGGCCGAGGAGGGATGCAAGTCCCTTCAGCTCCCCGTGTTCCCCACCGAGCTGGGGCTGGCGGACTACTGGGACAGCCGGTACGACCCACTGTGGACGGCCATTCAGGACAGTGGGCTGCCGATCTGCCTGCACATCGGCCTCAACACGCAGCTGGACGGCCTCGCGCAGCGGGATCCCACGCCGCAGAAGGGCATCTTCGTCCCGATGGTCGCGCTGGCGGCCGCCGAGGCGTTCGGCATGTGGATCATGGGCGGGGTGTTCGAGCGCTTCCCCGAGCTCAAGGTCGTCGTGGTCGAGCCGGGTGTCGGCTGGGTCTCCTGGTGGCTCTACACCGTCGACGACATGGTGACGCGGCAGGGCTACGAGTTCCCGGCGATCTCGAAGCTGCCGAGCCACTACTTCCGGCAGAACGTCTACGTGACGTTCATCGACGAGCCCGACGTGATCCGGCACGCGCACGACCGGCTGGGCATCGAGAACGTGATGTGGTCCTCCGACTACCCGCACCCGGTGTCGAGCTGGCCGAACTCACGGAGCATCGCCGAGGAGATCGTCGCCTCCGTCCCCGAGAAGGAGGCCGAGCTGGTGTTGTACGGGAACGCCGCCCGCGTCTGGAATCTCTCGTAACGGCGCGTGGGTTTGCCGAAAAGGCGGCGGTGGTCAGCCCCGCCGCCTTTTCGGCAGTCATTGTTTGACGTGGTCGTCATTGTTGCCGGCCGCGCGTATCGGTGCGTCCGCGGAAACATCGGAATCGCAACATAGTACGTACTATTAATATTGGAATGCGCGTGCTACGTTGCGTTCATGGGACCAACGGATGCCGCTCCTGGCGTACTCGACGGCGTAGAGGTCCTCGACCTCTCGTGGGGAATTGCCGGGCCCATCACGACGATGATGCTCGCGGACAACGGCGCCCGGGTGACGAAGATCGAGCCACCGCGGGGGGATCCGTTCGCCGGGCAGTCCGGTTATGTGGTCTGGCAGCGCGGCAAGGCGCGGGCGAGGATCGATGTCACCGACCCCGCGGGCCACGACGAGCTCATCGAGCTGGTGTCCGGCGCGGACGTGCTGGTCGAGTCCTTCGCGCCAGGGACAACCGACCGTCTCGGCATCGACTACGCCACGCTGGCCGAGGTCAACCCGGGCCTGATCTACTGCTCGATCACCGGCTACGGCCGCCGCAACCGGCACAGCGAGCGCCCCGGCTACGACGCGCTGGTCGCCGCCCGTACCGGCCTGCTGCACGACCATCGCGGCCGGCCCGGCACGGTGATGGAGTACATCAACGGCCGGCCGGGACCCCACCCCACCTTCGGTGCCCCGGAGGGGATGGTCCGCGGCGCGAGCCGGCCCGGCCCGGTGATGCCGAGGTCGACCTGGCCGAGCCTGGGTGCTGCCTACCTGGCCTCCTTGGGCATCAGTGCCGCGCTGCGTGCCCGCGCGGTGACCGGCGCGGGCCAGTGGGTCGAGACCTCGTTGTTGCAGGGCGCGTTGGCGGCGGTGTCGATGACCTGGCAGCGGGTCGAGAACCCCGACGCGCCGCTCTACTGGATGTGGCCGGTCGACGCACGCGCGATCGACGGCCTGTTCCAGTGCGCGGACGGGCGATGGGTACATCACTGGATGGTGCGGCCGAGCTGGGTCAAGGCGGCCGCGGACGGGGTGTCGCTGCGGGTCCCGGACAGCGACGGAAAGTACCGCGACGATCCGGACCGCATCGGCATGGAGCCGGCGGACCTCCTGGTCGGCGGGTTCCTGTACCCGGACCTGGCGGAGGCGTTCCGCCGCTTCCCGTCCGACGAGTGGGTCCGGGTGGGCCAGCAGTCGGGGATGGGCGTCAGTCTCGTTCGGACACCGGCCGAGGCGTTGGCCGACCCGGCATACCTGGCCGACGGCTGTGTCGTCGAGGTCGAGCACCCGGAGCACGGCCGCATTCGCCATCTCGGCAACGTGCTCGAGTTCTCCGACACGCCGGGCGGGGTGCGCACCCGGCCCCCGCGGCGGCCCGCGTCGAGACCACCTCTGGTCGGCGTCGGCTCGCTGGGCGCCCCGCTGGAGGGGGTGCGGGTGCTTGACCTCGGCCTCGGCGTCGCCGGACCGTTCGGGCCGAGGATGCTGGCCGACCTCGGCGCGGACGTGATCAAGGTGAACGCGCTGCACGACGTCTACTGGAACGGTACCCACATGGGTCTGGGCACCAACCGGGGCAAACGCAGCATCGCGCTGAACCTCAAGGATCCGCGTGGGATGGAGGTGCTGCACGCCCTCATCGGCGGCGCGGACGTGGTGACCACCAACTGGCGTCCCGGCGCGGCCGCCCGCCTCGGCATCGACTACGAGTCGCTGCGCGAACGCCACCCCCGCCTGGTGTTCTGCAACAGCAGGGGGTACGAGAAGGGGCCGCGATCGGCCCTGCCGGGCACCGAGCAGACCGCGTACGCACTGGCCGGCACGGAATGGGAGGACGGTGCGGCCGACACCGGCAACTCGCCGGTGTGGAGCCGAAGCGGGCTCGGTGACACGGGGAACGGGCTGCTGACCGCCATCGCCATCACCCAGGCGCTGTACCACCGGGACCGCACCGGGCGGGGGCAGGAGGTCAGCACGTCGATCGTGAACGCGTGCCTGCTCGCCAACTCCTACTCCTGGATCCACGCCGACGGCACGCCGGGGGAGTGGGCCAAGGTCGACGCGGACCAGTACGGCCTGTCCCCGTACTACCGCCTGTACGAGGTGTCCGACGGGTGGGTCTGCGTCGCCGCGGTCACCGAGGAGCAGCGCGCCAAGCTGCACGACGTGCTCGGGGTGCCCCTGAACGACCCCGGCGACTCCGGCGGCCCCGGCGACGTGGCGCGTCTGGCCGACGAGCTGGCCCGGCGCCCGGCCATCGACGCGTTCAAGGCGCTCGACGACGCCGGCGTCCCGGTCGAGGTCGTCAACGAGGCGTTCTGCCGGGAGATCTTCGACGACCCCGAGGCGCGCGAGCTCGGCTGGGTGGCCACCACCACCGCCGGCAACGTCGGCCGGTTCGAAGACCCCGGCATGCTCGTCAACTTCTCGGCCACGCCGGGCGTGATCCAGCGCGGGCCGTGCATGTCCGGCGAGCACACCAGGGAGATCCTGCGCGAGCTCGGCTACGCCGACGGGCGGATCGATGAGCTGGCGGCCGCCGGCACGGTCGCCGAAGCGACGGTGAGGTGATCCCGATGCCGGTCATTCCCCCGTCGATCGACCGGGACAGCCAGTTCTTCTGGGACGGCGTGCGTGCGGGCCGGCTGTTGTTGCAGCGCTGCACCGACTGCGGCGAGCTGCGCCATCCGCCGGGGCCGGCGTGCCCGCGATGTGGTGGCCTGGAATGGAAAGCCGAGGAGTCCGCCGGGCGCGGCACCGTCTATTCCTGGGTGTTGTCCCACCACCCGACCGAGCCGGATGCGCAGCCGCGGATCGTCGTCCTGGTCGACCTCGAGGACGGTGTGCGGATGGTGGCCAACCTCTGGCAGGTCCCGGTCGCCGACGTGGCCAACGACATGCCGGTCGAGGTGTTCTTCACCGAGATCGACGGGGTGTGGCTGCCGGTGTTCCGGCGGAGGGACGTGTGATGGACGCGATCATCGCCGGCATCGGGCAGACCGAGTTCTCGAAGAACTCCGGACGAAGTCGTCTCCAGCTGGCCGTCGAGGCGGCCAAGGCGGCGATCTCCGACGCGGGACTGACACCCGCGGACATCGACGGTTCGGTCTCCTTCACCCACGACGAGAACGACGAGTCGGCGGTGCTCACCAACCTGGGCATACCGCGGCTGCGGTTCACCTCGCGCACGCCGGGCGGCGGCGGTGGGTCCTGTGCCACCATCCAGCACGCGGCGGCGGCCGTGGTGTCGGGTCAGGCTTCCGCGGTACTGGTGTGGCGGGCGTTCAACGAGCGGTCGGAGAGCAGGTTCGGCCAGCCGACCCAAGGCGCGCTGGACCCGGCATGGAGCTTCCACCTGCCGTTCGGGCTCGACACCCCGGCGAAGATCTACGGCCTGACCTTCCAGCGCTACATGCACCGGTACGGCCTGACGAACGCCGACTTCGGCGAGTACACCGTCGTGGCGCGGCAGTATGCGGCGACGAACCCGAACGCGTGGTTCTACCAGCGGCCGATCACGATCGAGGATCACCAGGCGTCCCGGTGGATCGTCGAACCGCTGCTCCGGCTGCTCGACTGCTGCCAGGAGAGCGACGGCGGGGTGGCGCTGGTCGTCACCACCGCCGACCGGGCGCCGGACCTGCCCCGGCCCGCCGCGCGCGTGGCCGCGGCGAGCTCGGCGTACCTGCGTGGCGGGCACCACCTGTTCAACTACCACCACGCCGACCTGAGCACGTTCGTCGAGGCGGCGGCGCTCGCCGACGACCTGTGGGCGCAGAGCGGTTACGGGCCTTCGGACATGGACGTGGCCATGATCTACGAGAACTTCAGCCCGGTCGTGTTCATGCAGCTGGAAGCGCTCGGGTTCTGCGGTCCCGGCGAGGCCCGCGACCTCATCGCCGGTGGCGGTATCGGCCCGGGCGGGCAGATTCCGGTGAACACCAACGGCGGCCTGCTCGGCGAGGGCTACGTCCACGGGATGAACAACATCGTCGAAGGGGTGCGTCAGCTGCGGGGCACGGCCCCCAACCAGGTGGCCGGCGCGCAGCGGGTACTGGTCAGCGCCGGTCGCAGCGGCCTCGTGCTCGACCGGCCGTGACCATCGAGGTCGGGGAGAGGGGTGGCGATGCGGTCACAAGCTGTCGACCAGAAGGGTGAGCGCGCGCACGAGCATCTCGCGCGGTTCGTCCCCTACCCGGGGGCTGATCGTGTGGGGCAGCGCCTCGATGAGGTTCTCGCCGATGGCCAGGCCCCGGATCAGCTGGAAGATGACGCCGCCCAGCTCGGGGTTCTGGTGCTCGGTGGGGACGACCTGGTCGAGCAGGCGCTGCCACAGGCCGCCGATCGTCCGCTCGGTCTCGGCGAGCGCCCTGACCGTGCCGGCCGAGGTGTTGGGGTCCTTGGCGAGGTTGAGCATCACCTGCAGGTGCGCGAGGAACTCCGGCCGGCGGTAGTGCTCCCAGATGACGTCGGCCAGCGAGTCGAGCCGCTCACCGACGGTGTTCCCGTGGATCTCGGCGGTGCGTACCGCCTCCAGCAGGCGGCTGCTGCCCGCCTCGGCGACCGCGAGGAGCAACTGCTCCCGCGAGCCGAAATGGTATTGGATGACGCCCCAACTCACGCCGGCCCGGTCCGCGATGCGATTGGAGCTGGCGCGGTAGAACCCTTCCTCCAGAATGGTTTCCACGGCCGCGGAGAGCACCCGCCGGCGGGTCGACTCGTGTGCGTTGGTCGTGTTCAACGTCGCCACTACGGTCTCCTCGGCCGGGCCACCGGCCGGCGTCGCTCTGGTCGCATCGTGCTCACTATAGCCGTCCCGCGACGTGGCTACCGCGCCGCGCGGACCCGCCGAATTCTTTCCCGGGGAGATGGCCGCCGTATTACATAGTTGTTGCTATAGTTAGTCAGGTTTCCGAGCGGTTGCACCGGAGAGGGCGGTTATGGGGATCAGGATCGGCGCGCGGTTCCGCAGCGCGGTCTGCGACACCGAGGTGGTCGTGGTCCGCACGGGCGAGGACGCCGACGGGGACGGCGTCGAGCTCTGCTGCGGGGGCGTGCCGATGCTCGACCTGGACGGCCCACGGCCGGCCGGTGCGGGTCCGGCCGCCGGCGCGGACGGCGGTACCCAGATCGGCAAGCGGTACACCGACCCGGACACGGGTGTCGAGCTGCTGTGCACCAAGGCGGGCAAGGGTGCCCTCGCCGTGAGCGGCCGGCTCATGGAGATCAAGGTGGCCAAGCCCCTGCCGGCCACCGACTGACCGGGAGCACGCGTGAACATCATGATGCTGCTGGAGATGGCCACGACCGACGACGGCGAGCGGATCGCGGTCGGTGGCTGGACGCGGCGGGAGTTGTTCCACCGCGCCAGGGTCGGGGCGGACCTCCTCCGTGGTGCGGGGGCGCGGGAGCTCGTCTATCTCGGCGGTGGCTCCGCGTTTCCGGCGGCACTGTTCGCCGCCGCGTGGGCCGGCATCCCGTTCGTGCCGCTGAACTACCGGTTGGGCACCGACCAGCTGACCGGCCTGCTCGACCGGCATCCGGGCGCGGCCGTCCTCGCCGACCGTGGCTGTGCCGCCGTGGCACGAACCTGGGGCACCGACGAGTGGATCACGCGCACCGCGGGAGACGCCGCAGGCGAGGCATGGCGGTGGGACCCCGAGCCGGCCACCCCCGCGGTGGTGCTCTACACGAGCGGCACCAGCGCCAGGCCCAAGGCGGCGCTGCTGCGCCATCGACACCTGCTGTCGTACCTGCTCGGCAGCGTCGAGTTCGCCGCGGCCGGCGCGGACGAGGCGGTCCTGGTGAGCGTGCCGCCGTACCACGTCGCCGGTGTGTCGAACCTGCTCAGCAACATCTACGCGGGCCGCCGGATCGTCTACCTCGAGGCGTTCACGCCGCAGGCGTGGTTGGCCACCGTTCGGTCGCAACGGGTGACGCACGCGCTCGTGGTGCCGACCATGCTCGCCCGCGTCGTCGAGCATCTCGACGATGTCGGTGCCGTGGCGGACGTGCCGACCTTGCGCTCACTCGCCTACGGAGGAGCGGTCATGCCGCGACCGGTGCTGGAACACGGGATGCGGATGTTTCCCGGCACCGGCTTCGTGAACGCCTACGGCCTCACCGAGACCAGCTCCACCATCGCGGTGCTCGGCCCCGAGGACCACCGCGCCGCGCTGGCCGGCGATCCGGTCGCCAACCGGCGGCTCGGCTCCGTCGGCCGGCTGCTGCCCGGGGTCGAGGTCCAGGTCAGATCGGCGGACGGCACGGTGTTGCCGGCCGGTACCACTGGGCTCGTGTTCGTCCGGGGAGAGCAGGTCTCAGGTGAGTATGGCGAGCTGGGCAACACGCTCGACGCCGACCGCTGGTTCGCGACCCGCGATCGCGGCCGGATCGACGAGGACGGTTACCTGTTCGTGGAGGGCCGCGCCGACGACACGATCATCAGGGGCGGCGAGAACATCGCCCCCGAGGAGATCGAGGACGTGCTGCTGCGGCACGACGGCGTCGCGGAGGCCGCGGTGGTCGGCGTGCCCGACGAGGAGTGGGGACAGGACATCGTGGCCGTGGTCGTGCCGCGGGCCGGCGCCACGGTGAGCGAGACCGAGCTCCGCGACTGGGCCATGGGGCGGCTGCGCACCTCCAAGTCGCCGGCCCGGGTGATCTTCCGGAACGAGCTACCGCAGACCCCGACCGGAAAGCTGCTGCGCCGGCAGGTGCTCGCGGACCTCCTCGAACGGGCGGACAACCAGCTGGAGGTCTCATGAAACCCCGTGTGTCAACCTCAAGGTCAAATCAGGCCGCGGGCTTCGCAACCGCACCTCAGGGGAACGTGGCGCAAGCCGGCTACAGGTACGTGACCGAACGGAACCTTCCTTCCCCCAACGTAACCACGACATTTGACGCCGGGGAGGCGGAACTGCCATGACATCGGTGGACATCGCATTGTTGCTCGTGCGGGTGGTGCTGGGCGGGACCATGATCGTGCACGGATGGAACCACGGTTGGGGACCCGGCGGGATCGACGGCACCACGCGCTGGTTCGCCGGCATCGGCCTGCGGCCGGCCCGGGTGCACGCGTGGGCGAGCACGCTCGTGGAGATCGCCGCCGGCGTGGCCATCCTGCTCGGTGCGCTCACCCCGCTGGCCGCCGCCGGCGTCGTCGGCGTCATGGCCGTCGCGGGTGTGGTCGCCCACCGGTCCAACGGGTTCTTCGTCTTCCGGGACGGCTACGAGTACGTCCTGTTCATCGCGGTGTCCGCGGTGGCCGTGGCGATCGCGGGGCCCGGCCGGCTGTCCGTGGACGCCGCGCTCGGCCTGCGGCTCGCCGGCGTGGTCGGCGGGCTCGTCGCGGCGGTAGGTCTGCTCGGTGCGGCGGCACTGCTGGCCGCGTCGTGGCGGCCGGTCCCGGTGGTGGCTACCGCCGAGGACGGCTGATCCCCGGCCACAACTACGGAGAGAGCGGCGATGGTCGAGACGAACCGGCTGATGCTGGTGATAGAGGAGGACCCGACTCGCATCGAGTTGATGGCCATCGCGCTGCGCGCCGCGGGTGACCTGGTCGTCACGGTCGTCGACGCGCAGGAGGGGCGCACCGTCCTTTCCTTGCTGCGGGAGCTTTTCGAGGGCGGCCGGGTGCCCGACGTCGCCATGGTCCGGGCGAGCCCGGTCGGCTGGACGACGGCGGCCCTGCTGACCACGCTCCGCTCGCCGCGGTACCTCGGCCGCGTGGACGTGGTCCTGGTCGTCGAGGGAAAGCTCGAGATGCTTCCCGTGGTCATCAGCGACTTTCCCGGTGTGCGCCTGCTCTCGCCCGACGGCGACATCTCGGCGCTGCTGGCCGACCTCAGCCCGACGTGAGCAGCAGGCAGCTCGCCGGGGTCAACCCGCCCGAGGAGACGACCGCGACCCGCGCGCCGGCCACCTGGCGTGCGCCGGCCGCGCCGCGCAGCTGGGTGACCGCCTCGTGCACGAACCCGTAGCCGTGGGTGCGCCCGTGCGACAGCTGCCCGCCGTGCGGGTTGAGCGGCAGCTCGCCGTCGAGCGCGATTCGCCGGCCGCCGTCGAGGAAGTCCTTTGCCTCGCCGATGCCGCAGAACCCGAGGCTTTCCAGCCAGCACAGGGCGTTGTAGGTGAACCCGTCGTAGAGCAGCGCCACGTCCACGTCCCCCGGGCGCAGCTGCGTGCGGCTCCACAGGTGCGCGGCCGGGCCGAGGACCTGTGGCTCGTGGGTGAGCGTGCTCTGGTCCCAGGCGAGCCGCTCGGTGATCTGCGTGCCGACCGCCTCGACCAGCACCGGCCGCTGCCGCAGGTCACCCGCGGTCTCCGCGGCGGAGACGACGACGGCGACCGAGGCGTCGCACGGCACATCGCAGTCGAGCAGGCCGAAGGGCGTGCTGACGGTCCGCGCGGACAGGTAGTCGGCCATGGTGATCGGGGTGCGGTAGAGGGCGTCCGGGTTGCGGCCCGCGTTGGCGCGCGCCGTCAGCGCGATCCAGCCGAGCGTCTCGCGCGAGGCGCCGTAGCGGCGCAGGTAGTGCGAGGCGTTGACGCCGAGCACGTTCGCCGCGGACAGCGCACCGTACGGTGCCGTCAGGTCCATCGGCGGGCCGACCCGCCCGCCGGGCTCCTCGGCCCGGCCGGTGCGCAGCAGCTCCGTGTAGGTGGACTGCCACACGGTCCGGACGCACAGCACATGCCGGCACAGTCCGGAGGCCACCGCGAGCATCGCCGTCACCAGCGAGCCGCCGGGGCCGGGCGTCTCCTCGGCGCCGTTGAACCAGGTCGGGCGCAGCCCCAGGGCGTCGGCGAGCGCGGTGACGCCGCCCTCGGAGAAGCCGCCCACCGGCGACCGGCCGGGATAGGTGGACAGGCCGTCGACGTCGTCCAGGGTCAGCCCGGCGTCCTCGACCGCCGCGAGGCACGCCCTCGTCGCCAGCGCCAGCGGGTCGGTCATCAGCCGGCGACCGGGCGGGGTCATGCCGATGCCGGTGATCGCCACCTTGTCCTCGTAGCGCTCGACACCGGCCATCGGGCGGATCAGGCGGCGGACCTGCTCCGGGTCGACGTCGTCGACGGGCAGCTCGTCCTGGTCGGGTTCGCCGGTCGGCGTGAACAGGACCAGCCACACGTCCTCGTGCCGGGCGAACCGGGCGGTGACGCGCATGCCGATCCGGACGTCGTCCGGCGGGCAGCCCACGATGTTGGTGGTGAGCCGGACCCTCGGGTCGGCGTCGAGGGCGACCGACGCGATGACGTACGGCGTGCGCAGGTCCGGTTGCCACTGCTGGTGGTTGACGGTGTAGCCGACCACCACGCCCGTCGGCTCGACCTCGGTGACCCGGGTGTCCTGGGCGCGGCAGTAGCCGCAGACCGGTGCGGGCGGGTGCAGCAGCGCGCCGCAGGCGGTGCACCGGGTCAGCCGCAGCACGCCGTCGGCACCGGCCGTCCAGTAGAACCGGTTGAACTCGGTCACCAGCGGAAGCGCGACCATGCCCGGCTCCCTTCTCCTGGTATGCACGCTTGGTTCACGATCAAATCATATATATATTATTCTTGATTGCTTCGATGGGGAGGCGCGATGCCCGGCGACCAGGCGACCTACCGGCGGTGGACCGGTGCGGCGACCGTTCGTGCCGGCGTGGTGCACGCCGAGATGGCGGACACCCATCATCATCTTGCCCTCGACCTCGTGCACGACGGGACGGCGGTCCTCGCGGCACTGCCGAAGGGGCACCGTCTGCCGTGGACGACGTGCGTCGTGGGCGTGCGCGGCGTGGCACGGCTGGCCGGCCTCTCGCTCGAGGAGGCCGGCGACCTGAGGCGGTGGGCAGCGGATCGCTCCGGCCACTGCACCCACCTGCTCGACCTGGCGCTGCTCGCGGTGCGGCACGCCCTCGATCCGGCGCCGCTGGAGTACGAGGTCGGCGTCAGCCCGCCGGCGGGCCGGCGCCGGGTGGCCTGGCTCCGGCGGGACGGGACCCCGTTGCTGGAGTGGCGACTCGACGGGACGGCCATCACCGGCCCGCCACCCTGGTCCGGTGTGGACATCGCGGCACCTGGCTTCGGCTCCCTGCTGCGCGCGGACTTCCCGGCAGACGTCGCGGAAGCCGCGATCGTGTTGCGGCGGGCGTGTCACATCGCCGGGGGCGACGCGGTGGATCTGGACCGGGTCTCGGTCGCGGGAGACATCGCGATCGTGGACGGCTCGTGCCACACGCTCATGCCCGACGTCGCGTCGCGCGCCCACCGGATTCCCGGCGCCAGCGCGGGTTTATCGGCCTTACATGTCAACAGATCGGTGAGTGGAGAGCGTCATGGCGAGTAACGACAGGCTGTGGAGCGAGGCCCGCATGCTGGTGGGCGGTGACCTGATCGAGGCGGCGGACGGCCGGACGTTCGACAACGTCGACCCGGCCACCGAGAAGGTGCTCGGCGTGACCGCCGACGCGGGCCGCGGTGAGATGGCGGCCGCTATCACGGCGGCCCGGGACGCCTTCGACACCACCGAATGGTCCACCGACGTGACGTTCCGCGTGCACTGCCTGCGCCAGCTGCAGGAAGGGCTGGAGCGGCACCGCGAGGAGCTCCGCGCGCTCACCGTGGCCGAGGCCGGCGTGCCCGTGTCGCTCACGAAGGGACCGCACCTGGACGCCGCGATCGCCTTGGCCCCCTGGGTGATCGAGCTGACCGAGCGGTACGAGTGGGAGCGTGACCACGGGGTGACCGAGAGCCCGATGGGCAGGTCGCACCGGATCGTGCGCCGGGAGCCGGTAGGGGTGGTCGCCGCGATCACGCCGTGGAACGCGCCGATGCAGATCAACCTCGCGAAGGTCGTCCCCGCGCTGGCCGCCGGGAACACGGTGATCCTCAAGCCGGCGCCGGACACGCCGTGGACCGCCACCGCGGTCGGGCGCATCGTCGCGGAGGAGACCGACATCCCGGCCGGCGTGTTCAACGTCGTCCCGACGTCGGACAACGTGGTGGCGCAGCTGCTCGCCGAGGACCCCCGGGTGGACATGGTCTCCTTCACCGGCTCGACGGCGACCGGGCGCAGGCTGATGGCCGCGGCCGCCGGCACCGTGAAGAAGGTCTTCCTCGAGCTCGGCGGCAAGTCGGCGAGCGTGATCTTCGACGACGCGGACATGGCCCGGGCCGCCCGGGCCGGCCTGGGCGTGGTCTGGCACGCCGGGCAGGGCTGCGCGATCAACACCCGGCTGGTGGTGCAGCGGGGCTGCTACGACGGCGTGCTGGCGGCACTGACCGGGGCGCTCGCCGCGATCCCGTACGGCGACCCCACCGACCAGAAGACCGTGATGGGACCGCTGATCAGCCGGACCCAGCAGGACCGGGTGCTCGGCTACATCGAGCGTGGCGTGGCCGAAGGCGCACGGCTGGTCACCGGCGGAAGGCGGCCGGAACAGCTGCCCACCGGATGGTTCGTCGAGCCGACGGTGTTCGCCGACGTCGACCCCGGCGCGACCATCGCCCAGGAGGAGATCTTCGGACCAGTGCTCACCGTGATCCCCTTCGGCGACGAGGAGGAGGCGGTGGCCATCGCCAACGACTCGGTCTACGGCCTCGCCGGCGAGGTCAACAGCGGCGACGAGGACCGGGCCCGGCGGGTCGCGCGGCGGATCCGGGCCGGCTCGGTCAACGTCAACGGCGGCCAGTACTACAGCCCGGACATGCCCTTCGGCGGGTACAAGCAGAGCGGCATCGGCCGGGAGATGGGCGTCCCCGGCTTCGAGGAGTACCTGGAGACGAAGGTGGTGGCGTACGGCGCGTGAGACGAGGCCGGCCGGACCACCTCGCGTGATCCGGCCGGCCTCGGGTTCCGTGGCCGGGCTACCGCTCCGCGCTGCTCGCGGGCGCGCCGAGCTTGACCTGCCCGGTGAGCACCGCCCCGAGGAAGCCGCCGTCGGTGGTCACCGACTCGCCGTTGACGAAGCTGGACCGCGGGCTGTTCAGGAACGCCAGCGGCCAGGCCTGCTCGTCGGGCGTGGAGCGGCGGGCGATCGGCCCGAGGTAGGCGTCGAGTACCTCCTTGCCCGCGTAGTTCTCGAAGTACGGCATCATCGCCGTCTCGGTCGGGCCCGGGTTGATGCAGTTGAGCCGCACCCCGGAGGCGATGAGCGTCGCCGCCCGGAACGCCACCCAGGCATTGATCACCTTCTTGGACAGCGCGTACGCCTGGGTCTCCAGCAGTTCCTTGTGCTGCTCGCACCACTCGTGCCCGGCGTCGAAACCGTCCGCCGTCACCAGCTCCATGAGCTGCGGAAGCTGTTGCTGCCAGCCCATTCCGGCGTTGGAGGCGACGACCGCGACGGCGCCGCCGGACGGAATCCCGGGCACGAGCAGCTCGACGAGGTGGCGGGCACCGACGAAGTTGACCAACATGACGTCGACTCCGGAGAACGGCGGACCGGGGAGACCGGCGCAGCCGAAGAACGCGTGCACCGGCTCCTCGATCGTCGCCGCCGCCTGCTCGATCGCGGCCCGGTCGCGGAGGTCCACCTCCAGCGTGCGGTCGACGGGAGCGGTGGTCGGCTTGAGATCCAGCGCGGTCACCCGCGCGCCGAGGTCGACCAGGATCCGGGCGGTGGCGGCGCCCATTCCGGACGCGGCACCGGTGACCACGACGTGCCGGTCGGCGTAGCCGAGGATGTCCTCCATGACTGTCCCTTCGGGATGAACGCGTTGATCGGTCTGGTGCTACTCGGCGGCTGCGGCGGCCGCGGCGGCGCGTTTCGCCGCGACGGCCGCCTGCATCCCGGCGACCAGTTCCTCCTGGCCGCCGATCCGCGGGCCGCCCACGGGGTGCAGCACCACGTTGTGCATGGCGATCTCCGGGTGGTCGAGGCAGTGGCCGATCACCTTGGCGATGAGCGCCCCGAGGTCCTCGGCGTCCATCCGGTGCTCGGTCATCACCGCGTGCGAGACCCATTGCGGGAACAGCTCGGCGATCACCTCGAGGTCGAAGTCGCGGGCGAAGTCGGTGTTGCTGGTGTCGCCGACCTCGATGCGGAGGAAGCGGTGCTCCGGGTTCTCCAGCCGCCAGCTCAGCAGGGTGTGGTCCAGGGCGGCCTTACTGGCGGCGTAGGCGCCCATGCCCTGGTAGGGGTGGCCGACCGCCCGCGAGGACATGAACGTCACGATCCCGTGGTCGGCCAGCGCGGGCAGCACTGCCTTGGTGACGAGCGAGGGCGCGATGACGTTCGTGGCCATGACGGTCTGCCACATCTCGGCCCCGGCGCGCGCGATCGGCATCAGCGGGGACGTTCCGGTGGCGTGCAGAACGGCGTCCACCCGCCCGCCGAGAGCCCGCACACCTTCCGCCGCGGCCCGGTCGCACTCGCCGGGGTCGCTCAGGTCCGCGACCACCGCGGTGCCGCGTCCGGCCGTGGCGACCACCTTGTCGAGCAGGTTGCCACGCCGCCCGACGACGGCGATGTTGGCCCCGGCGGCCGCCGCGGCCAGCGCGACACCGCGACCGATGCCGGAGGAGGCGCCGAGAACGAAGAGATTGCGACCGGCGAGGCTCAGCTCAGCCATGACCGAACTCCGATCAGAAGGGGACGTGCGGGACTGTCATGCGCTCCGGGGGAGCAGCGGAAGCTCGCTCAGCCCGCGGACGTTGGTCTGGACCCGGCGCACGGCACGGCTCTCGTCGATGCCGTAGTCGGGGAAGCGGGCCAGGAACTCCTCGATGGCGATGCGCGTCTCCAGCCGGGCGAGCGCCGCGCCGAGGCACACGTGCGGGCCGACCCCGAAGCCCAGCTGCTTCTTGGTCGCCCGGTGGACGTCGACCCGGTCGGGGTCGTCGTAGGCCCGCTCGTCGCGCGAGGCGGCCGCGGTGAGCAGCATGACCTTCTCGCCGGCCGGGACGGTCACCCCGTGCAGCTCCACGTCGCGAGAGGTGGTGCGCCCCTGCAGGTGCGACGGCGGGTCCCAGCGCAGGAACTCCTCGACGGCGTTCGGCAGCAGGCTCGGGTCCGCGACGAGCTCGCGCCGCTGGTCGGGGTACCGGTGCAGGCCGATCAGCGCGCTCGGGATGAGCAGGGCGACCGTCTCGTGGCCGGCGAATCCCAGCTCCATGAACCGCATCGCGACCTCTTCGTCGCCGAGCTTGCGGACCGTGCCGTCCGACTCGTCGACGACCTCGGCCTCCATCAGCTGGGTGATCACGTCGTCGCGCGGGGTGCGGTGACGTTCCTGCACCAGCCCGAGATAGAGCTGGAGCAGACCCAGACCGGCCTCCGCGTACTCCTTGGCATTGGTCGGATCGTCGGCGTCGCCGCGCAGGGACAGGCGGTTGCTGAGGTCGTGGACCTCCGGCCGGAGCTCGACCGGGATGCCGATGAGCTCGCTGATCACGTCGAGCGGCAGGAGCACGGAGAACTCCGTCACCACGTCGAACTCGTCCTTGTTCTGGACCCGGTCGAGCAGCTCCGCGGTGCGCGCGCGGATGAACGGCTCCAGCGTCGCGATCCGCCGGGGTGTGAACACCTTGTTCACCAGCTTGCGGTGCCAGGTGTGCTCGGGCGGGTCCTTGACGATGAGCATCGGGGCCGCGGCCTCCCGCCCTTCGATGGTGACCCCGCCGCTGCTGCGGTACGTCTCCGGGTCCAGGTGAGCCGCCACGACGTCGTCGTATCGCGACAGCGCCCAGAAGTGCAGCTTCTCGTTGCGGTACACCGGCGCCGAGTCACGCAGCTCGCGATAGACCGGGTAGGGGTCGACGCAGGTCGCCCAGTCGTACGGATCGAACTCGACCATGGTCGCTCCTTTGGGACCGCGATGACTGTTCCTTCGGGTGCCATCTTATATAAAGTATCAATCTATAGGAACACAGGATCGCACTCGAACCGAACGGGGTGGACATGGGTCTGTTGGACGGAAAGGTCGCCGTGGTCACCGGAGCCGGGCACGGCATCGGTCGGGCCCACGCACTCGAGCTGGCCAAGCAGGGTGCCAAGGTCGTCGTCAACGACCTCGGTGGGAGCGTCCGGGGAGAGGCGGCGGGCACCGACGGGGCCGCGGACACCACGGTCGGGCTGATCGAGAAGCGCGGCGGTACCGCGGTGGCCCACCACGGCGACGTCGCCGACCACGAGCTGGCAGGCGACCTGGTGCGCACCGCGATCGACACCTTCGGCGGCCTGGACATCCTGGTCAACAACGCCGGCATCGTCCGGGACGCCGCCGTGTGGAACCTGTCCAGAGAGGACTTCGACGCGGTGCTCCGGGTACACGTCGCGGGCACGTGGTCGCCGTGCCACCACGCGGCGCGGTACTGGCGGCAGCGGGCCAAGACCACGCCGGGCAGCACCGGCCGGATCGTCAACACGACCTCGGGCGCCGGGCTCGGCGGGAACTTCGGCCAGACCGGTTACGCGTCGGCCAAGGCCGCCGTCGTGGGACTCACCCTGACCCTCGCCCTGGAGCTGCACCGCAGCGGCGTCACCGTGAACGCCGTCGGGCCGTCCGGGCTGACCAGGATCACCGCGACCATGCCCGGTGCCGGTGAGGTCATCGAGCCGGACGACCTCGCCGACGACGAGTGGCATCCGATGGACCCGGCCAACAGCTCGCCACTGGTGGCGTGGCTCGCCAGCGACCAGGCGCAGTACGTGACCGGGCAGGTGTTCCGGTCGATCGAGGACCGCGTCATCTGGATGCAGGGCTGGCGCGAGCGCACGGCCGTCAGCGCGGGCGGGCGCCGCTGGGAGGCGGCCGAGCTCGGCGACCGGATGAGCATCGACGTGTTCGGCACGCGCGGAGCCGGGCTCCGCTTCGACCCGGCGTGACCGCGCGGGACGAGTCAACCAACCAGGACGAGGGATTGGCACGCGACGATGGGTGACCAGCACAACCTTCCAGTGTGGACGGACAGGGACGAGTGGACGGTGCCCGACCTGCTGCGGGCCCGGCTGGAGGGCGATCCGGACAGTGAGCTACTCGATGTCGACGGCGAGAGGTGGACGGCGGCCCAGCTCGACCGGGCGGCGCGCCGGATGGCCGCCACCCTCGCCGGATACGGGGTCGCCAAGGGAGACCGGGTGGCGACCCTGACGGTGAACTCCTCCGCCGCGGTCCTCACCCTGTTCGGGGCGATGCAGGCGGGTGCGGTGGCCGTGCCGGTCAACACCGCGTTCAAGGGCGACTACCTGCACCACCAGCTCGCCGACTCCGGGGCGGGCGTGGTCGTCGTCGACGAGGACCTGGCCGACCGGGTGCGGGCCGTCGCCGGCCACGTCGACACGCTGAAGCACGTGATCGTGGCCGGCGCGGGCCAGGAGAGCTCCGGGTCGGTGGCCTGGCACGGTTGGGACGAGGCGATGTCGGCCGACCCCGCCACCGGCGCGCCCGACGTGCGCTCCACGGACCTGAACATCCTCATCTACACCGGTGGCACCACCGGGCCGTCCAAGGGCTGCATGCTCAACCAGAACTACACCGTCACCGTGGCCCGCCAGATCGCCTACCAGTGGCAGCGGACCGCGGCGGACGTGGTGTGGACGCCGCTGCCGCTGTTCCACTTCAACGCCTACGCCATCGCCCTCGTCGGCACCCTCGTCGCCGGCGGCCGCGCGGCGATCCACCGCAAGTTCTCGGTGTCGAGGTTCTGGCCGGAGATCAACCGCGTCGAGGCCACGATGGCCAGCACGCTGGGCAGCATGCTGCCGTTGCTCGCCGGTGACGACGACCGGCCGGAGATGCCGCGGTCCGGGCACGCCACGGCGAACACCACGCTGCGGTTCATCTCCGGCGCCCCGGTGTCGGAAGGGGTCGCCCAGCGGTGGCGCGAGCGGTTCGGCATCCGGCCCTTCGACGGCGGGTACGGCACGACCGAGGCGAGCCTGCTCTCGTTGCTGCCGCCGGGAACGAAGAACAAGCCCGGCGCGGCGGGAGTGATCAACTCCGCGTACTGGGACGTGCGGGTGTTCGACGAGCACGACAACGAGGTGCCGGTCGGCGAGCGCGGCGAGATCGTCGCCCGGCCGCGAAAGGCCGACCTGCTCTACGACGGCTACTGGGGCCGGCCGCAGGCCACCCTCGACACCTTCCGCGACCTCTGGCACCACTCCGGGGACCTCGGTCGCGTCGACGAGGACGGCTACCTGTACTTCCTGGACCGCAAGGCGGACTACCTGCGCCGCCGCGGCGAGAACGTGTCCAGCGCCGAGCTGGAGGCGGTGTTCGCCAAGCACGAGGCGGTGGTCGACCTCGCGGTGCACGCGGTGCCGAGCCCGCTCGGCGAGGACGACATCAAGGTGACCCTGGTCGTGCGGGAGGGTGCGGGCCTCACCGAGGAGGCGCTGTTCCGCTGGTGCCTCGACCGGGTGCCGTACTTCGCCCTGCCCAGCTACATCGAGTTCCGCGCCGACCTGCCGCGCACGGATCTCGGCAAGATCCTCAAGCGGCAGCTGCGCGAGGAGGGCGTCACGCCGGCCACGTGGCGCCTCGAGAGCAGCGGCGTGACGTTCGAACGCCGCTGACCGTCCACATCGGACCGACGTCCTGGCGCCCGAACTCGGCGGGCGCCAGGACGAACCGCTAGAAGACGGTGCCCACGTCGGTGCGCACGATCGTGTCGAGGTTGCGCTCGGCCAGCGCGGCGATGGTCATCGACGGGTTGCACGCGGCGGTGTTGCCGGGGATGAGCGCGCCGTCCATGACGTAGAGCCCCCGGTGGCCCCGCACCCGTCCGTACTGGTCGCACACCGACCCCAGCGGCGCACCGCCGAGGGGATGGAACGTGGTCGCGTCCACGTCGGTCGTGTCGGTCAGCGTCCCCGACGGGAAGATCTGGCTGATCTTGTTCTTGATGGCCAGGTTCAGCTCGGTCTCGGCGTTGTGCGGGTAGTTCAGCACGGCGTCGTCCTTCGCCGTGTCGTAGTGGAAGGCGCCCCGCACCGGGGTCACGCCGTAGCCGATCACCGACATGAGATGCGCCTCGACCGGAATGGGAATGGGTCCGTGCACGATGGTCAGCGCCGTGCTGGGGTTGGCCCAGTCCTTCACGCCGACGCAGGCCGGGCCACCCTGGAACGCGCCGGTGTTCACCGACGGGTCCGACCACGAGTAGATGCGGTCGCCGTTGGTGCCGACCTGGGTGCCGAGCCCGTCGGGCAGGTTCGGGATGGTGCCGTGCGCCTTGGCCCGCATCAGCAGCCGGTTGGTGCCGGCCACCCCGGCTCCCATGAACAGCGCGTCGGCGGTGATGACCTTCTGCTCGAGAGTGGTGCCGCCGGTGTTGATCCGGTCGGCCGACACCACCCACTTGCCCTGCGCGTTCAGCGCGACGCCGTTGACCACGTGCTGGGTCGCCACCTCGAGCAGCCCGGTGGCCTCCGCGGCGGCGAGGTAGGTGACGTCGAGGGACTGCTTGCCGCCGTTGTTGACCCCGTAGATGACGTCGCCCGTGGTGTAGGACGGCTTCACCGCGCCGGTGAGCTCGGCGCGCGCGTAGTTCCAGTCGATCGGCATGGGGATCCGGGAGGGCGACAGGCCGGCGGCCCTGATCTTGTCGACGAAGACCTGGTTGGACAGGTATCGACTGTTGCCGAGCACGTCGTCGGGGATGGTGGCGAGGCGCAACATCCTGGCCACGCGCGGGTAGTAGGTCCGGTGGAGCTCGCCCCAGCTCAGCTGGGGAAGCACCTGGGCGAAGACGGCCTCGGTCGGCTCCAGCGTCATCCCGTGGTAGACCAGGGAGCTGCCGCCGTAACCGGCCCCGCAGAGGATGTCCACCCCGTCGCCGTCGATGCGGTCGAGGATGCCGGTGAAGGGCGCGAACACCGCGGGCGGCGCGCCGGTCAGTACCGGCGAGGTCCGCAGCCAGGCGCTGCGCTGGTCCGGCGAGAACATGCGGGTGAAGGTTTCCGCGTTGGGACCGGTTGGCCACCGGATGCCGCGCTCCAGCAGCAGCACCGGGATGCCGGCCTGGGTCAGCCGCAGCGCGGTCACCGCGCCACCGAACCCGGAGCCGATCACCACGACGCGGCGTCGCAGGTCGGTGCGTGGTGCGGACGTGGCCGGTGACGCGGCGGCCACCGTTCTCGAGATCCCCGCCGCCGCGGCCGCACCCACGGTGGCTCCCGCAGTGGCGCCGAGGAACCGTCGTCGACTCAATCCGGGCATCGTTGCCTCCTCGCTGTCGATCTTCGGTGTGGTAGTGCCGATCAGGGCGAAAGTGCCGACTCCGCCCAGCGCGCGAGCTCCCGCCACAGCAGGTGGCGGGTCGGCGCGACGTTGTGGTTGTGGCCCGTGTCCGGCAGCACGACGGTGGCGACACCCGCGGCGGCGGGGTACTGCTCGGCGCTTGCCCGCGGCCCGGTCAGGAGGGGGTCGCGCGCTCCGTTCGCCACGAGGACCGGCACCCGCAGTCGCGCGGCCTCGGCGGCGACATTGCCGGGCAGGATGGACAGCAGCCCACCGGCACCGAACAGCTCCGTCGCGGCCGCGTCCAACGCCTGCCGAACCGGTGTCGCGATGCTTTCGCGGTGAACGTCACCGCCGACGGTGCCGCCGCGGGGGAGCACCGGGTAGGCGGAGCCGAACATCCGCAGGGTCAGCTCCGCGATGCGGTCGTCGTCGGGGGTGCCGGCGGCCAGGACCTCCGGAGGCAGGTGTTCGGGCAGGCCCCTGGTGTCGAAGCCGAGCAGGGCGACGGCGTCGTGGGTGCCGTGGGCGGCCTGCTGGCGCACGGTCAGCGTGGCGCCCATGGAATGCCCGACGCCAACGCTGCGCAGGCCGGGGAGGTCGAGCCGGAGCTCGTCGAGCAGGATCCGGAACGCGGCGTCGTTCGCGGCGACCACCTCGCCCAGCAGCGGCGCGGCGGCTCGGGGCGGCAGGGTGGACCCGCCGGTGCCGAGGTGGTCGGCGCTGATGACCGGGAAGCCCCTTTCGGCCGCCCACCGGGCGAAGCTGTACGTGTCGGGGGTGAGGTCCCAGTAACGCCGGGACATGCCGCCGCCGGACAGGCAGCAGAACGCGATCGGCCGTGCGTGCCCCGCGGCGGGGAGGAACAGGTCCGCGGCTACCCGGTGCCCCGGCGACGTGGTCCCGATGTTCACCATGCGCTGTCGGGCGATGACGGTCGACGGCGATGTCACGCTCAGGAGCATAGCAGTCACTATGACCAATCATATATATTTGATTCATGAATGAAGCGGTGGTCGTCGGAGCCTGCCGGACCGCGATCGGCAGGTCTGGCAAGGGAATGCTCGCGCGAACGAGCGCGATGGAACTCGCGGACGCCGTCGTAGGTGAGGCGGTGCGCCGCAGCGGCCTGCCGGCCGAGCGCTTCGACGACGTGATCCTCGGCGAGTCGCTCTACGGTGGCGGCGATCTCGCCCGCTATGCCGCGATCACGACCGGCATGGTCGATGTGCCCGGTCTCGCGGTCAACCGGCACTGCGCGTCGGGACTGTCCTCTGTGGCCGCCGGGGCGGCCTCGATCCGGGCGGGCATGGACGACGCGATCGTCGCCGGCGGCGTGCAGTCGACGTCCACCATGCCGCAGAGCCGGTGGCGGGTACCCGGTACCGGCGACGAGTGGGTCGACCCGTGGTTGAGCCCGACCCACCCGCCGACGCCGGACGCGCCCAACGACGACATGTCGATCACGGTGGGCTGGAGCGCGGCGCGGCTGGCCGGCGTGAGCCGGGAGGACATGGACGCGTGGGCGCTGCGGTCACACCAGCGGGCGCTCGCCGCCATCGACGAGGGCCGGTTCCACGAGGAGATCGTCCCGGTGCTGGCCCGCGGCGTCGACGGGAGCCGGGTCGAGTTCGTCCTCGACGAGCAGCCGAGGCGGGACACGTCCCTGGAGAGGCTGGCCGCGCTCAAGCCGCTGCACCCGGAGATCGACGGCTTCTCCATCACCGCGGGCAACGCCAGCGGCATCAACGACGCGGCCGCCGCCCTGGCTCTGGCCAGCGGTTCGCTGGCCGACCGCGCGGGCTTGACACCGCTCGCCGTGGTCAGGGGGTGGGCCTCGGTCGGCGTCGAGCCGGCGAGCACCGGCCTCGCCGCGGTGGGCGCCGTGCGCAAGGCGCTGCGGCGGGCCGGGGTCGGCGCGGCCGAGGTCGCGCTGTGGGAGATCAACGAGGCGTTCGCGGCGGTGACCGTGGCGGGCGTCCGGCTGCTCGACATCGACCCGGAGCTGGTCAACACCGGCGGCAGCGGCTGCGGACTGGGACATCCGATCGCGGCCACCGGCGCCCGGATGCTCACCACCCTCGTGCACGAGCTGCGGCGGCGCGGTGGCGGAACCGGGGTGGCGGCGATGTGCGCCGGCGGCGGCCAGGCGAGCGCCGTGGTGGTCGACGTGCTCGGCGCCTGAGCCGGTCGCTAGCGCAGCCGCCAGTCCACCCGGCGGCCGGAGGCGAAGGCGCGCTGGCCCTCGGCGAGCGAGTCCTGGTCCGTGCCGAGCTGGACCAGTGTCTTGCCGACGTCGAGGGCCTGCCGCAGGCCCAGCTCCTGGGCGTACCACACCGCACGGACGCTCGCCTGGACCGCGAGCGGCGGCTGGGACGCGATGGCCTCGGCCGCGCGCCGCGCCGCCTCGTGCAGCTCGGCCGCGGGCACGACCTCCTGGACCAGGCCGACCTCGTAGGCGCGCCGCGCGCTCATCCGCTCGTGCGAACCCATCAGCGTCATGCGCATGACCTCCCCGAGCGGCATGCGCTGCAGCATCAGCATCGGCTCGAACACCGCCGCCATGCCGTAGGTGGTGTGCGGGTCGAAGAACGTGGCGTGCTCGGCGGCGATGATGAACTCGACCTCACCCAGCAGGTAGAACGCGCCGCCGCAGGCCATCCCGTTGACGGCGGCGATCACCGGTTTCCACAGCTGGCCGGCGGTCTTGGGCGGGAGCAGGTCGCCCGGATCGTCCAGGTGCAGCGGCGTCGCGCCGCGCTGGCCGATGTCCCGCGGCCGGTCGGCCTCGCCCACCGCCGCCGCGGTGCGGTCCAGCCCGGTGCAGAACGCCTTGTCACCGGCGCCTGTCAGCACGACCACCCGGACGTCGTCGTTGTCCCGCAACGCGCGCCAGCACTCGTGCAGCTCGCGGATCATCACGGAGTCGAAGGCGTTGTGCACCTCGGGCCGGTTCAAGGTGACCCAGGCGACCGCGCCCACCTCCTCATAGGACAACGTCCGGTACCGCAGCACGTCCCCTCCTCCCTGACCTACCCGAGGTGTGGTCATATCATTGATATGATATCAAATCGGACTGCTGGGCTGGTCGATCCCGGAGGTGTGTCGGTGTCAGCGGAAACCGCGTTGTTGTCCGGGTTGCGGGTGGTGGAGTGCTCGATGCTCGGGCCCGGCGCGGTGTCCACGCCGCTGGCCGACCTCGGCGCCGACGTGATCAAGGTGGAACCGCCGGGCGGTGACTACATCCGGTCCATGAGCTGGCCGATCGTGCGCGGCGACTCCCTGCTGCACCTGCACATCAGCCGGGGCAAGCGCAGCATCGTGCTGGACCTGCGCTCGCCGGCCGGCCGGGAGACCTTCCTGGCCCTGGTGGCGCGGGCGGACGTGGTGGTCGAGGCGATGCGGCCGGGAAGTCTCGACCGGCGGGGGCTCGGCTACCCGACGCTGCGTGCGGCCAACCCGAAGGTCGTGCTGTGCACCGTGTCCGGCTACGGCATGACCGGTCCCTACCGTGACCTGCCGAGCCACGGCATCGCCTACGACGCCTGGGCGGGCACCGTCGCCCCGGAGCCCGGGCCGGATGGTCTGCCGTCCATTCCCGACCACACGTCGGTCGGCATCACCGCGGGGCCGCTGTTCGGCACGGTGGCCCTGCTCGCCGCGGTGCTGCGCGCCAGGGAGACAGGCACCGGCTGCCATCTGGAGGTGGCGCAGTCCGATGCGGCCGCCGCGTTCGACTGGCTGCGCAGCGAGACCCATCGCGCCTACACCCGGCCGCCGGAGGAGGTGACCGGCAACCCGTCGGACGGCTACGAGCGGCGACCGCCGGGCACCGGCGGCATGGCGGACGGCGTGCGCTACCAGTTCTACCGCTCCAGCGACGGGCACGTGCTGTTCATGGCCTCCGAGCAGAAGTTCTGGCAGAACTTCTGCTCGGCCGTCGGGCGCGCGGACCTGTTCGACACGTACCCGGGGGAGCGGCTCGCCGACCACGCCCGCGGCAACCTGGCCCTGCGGCACGAGCTCGCGTCGATCTTCGCCACCCGCACCACGGCGGAGTGGGTCGGGCTCGGCCTGGCCCACGACGTCCCGATCGGCCCGGTGAACACCCCGGCCACCCTCGCCGACGACCCGCAGTTCGTCGACCGGATGCCGTGGCAGCCCGCCGGCCGGCTGGTCGCCGACCAGCTTCCCTTCCCGGCCCGGGTGGCCGGGGCGGCTCCGCCCGCCGCGTCCTCGCCCGCTCCGTCGGCCGGCCAGCACCGCGAGGAGATCCTGCGGGACGTGCTCGGCTTCGACACCGAACGCATCACCCGGCTGGCGGAGGACGGCGCGTTCGGCTGACCGGCCGGCCCCCGCCTTGTCCACTTCAGACGGTGTACCGCAGCAGCATGGTGGCGACGCACGCGGGCTTGGGCGCTCCCTCGATCTCCCAGGTGAAGCCGACTCTGACCTGCACGCCGCTCGACACGTCGTCGACCCCCTCCAGCGCGGCGCCGACCCTGATCTTCGCGCCGGCCGGCACCGGCGCGGGGAAGCGGATGCGGTCGTACCCGTAGTTGACGCTCATCTGCATACCGTCGATGCGGTAGATCGACCGGACCAGTCTCGGCCCGAGCGAGAGCGTCAGCAGCCCGTGCGCGATCGTCCCGCCGAACGGCCCGTCCTTGGCCCGCTCGGTGTCCACGTGGATCCACTGGTCGTCGCCGGTGAGCGCGGCAAAGGTGTCGATGTCCTGCTGGGTCACGGCGTGGTAGTCGCTGTAGCCGAGATGCTGGCCGGCCGCGGCCCGCACCTCGTCGACGCCGTTGAGAACTCGCATGGCACCCCTATCCTGTATATATATCTAAGATAAAATATCAGACCAGATCGGGTTGATCGAGCCGGAGGCGCGGGCGTGGACGCAGCGAGGAAGGTCGCCGTGGTGGTCGGCGGCGGTTCGGGCATGGGCAGGGCGAGCGCCGAGCTGTTGGCCGAGCGCGGCGCGACGGTCGCCGTCCTGGACCTGCCGAACGGCAAGGGCGCGGAGGCGGCGGCGGCGATCGGCGCCAGCTTCCACCCGTGTGACGTCACCGACGAGACCGGGACCGAGGCGGCGCTGGACGCGGCGGTCCAGGCCCACGGAGCCGTGCACATCGCGGTGAACACCGCCGGCGGCGGGACGAGCAAGCGGATCATCAGCCGGCACGGGCCGCTCCCGCTGAGCGAGTTCCGCCGTATCGTCGAGCTCAACCTGGTGGCCACCTTCAACCTGAACCGGTTGCAGGCGTGGCACATGAGCAAGAACGAGCCGGACGGCGACGGCGAACGCGGCGTGATCGTCAACACCTCCTCGATCGCCGCGTTCGAGGGGCAGATCGGCCAGGTCTCCTACTCGGCGGCCAAGGCCGGTATCGCGGGCATGAGCCTGACCATGGCCCGCGATCTCGGCAGCCTCGGCATCCGGGTGCTTGCCATCGCGCCGAGCCTGTTCGCCACCGGCCTGCTCGAGGGGGCGTCCGAAGACCTCGTCGCCGCCCTGACCAACGACGCCGCCTTTCCCAAGCGGGCGGGCCGGCCGGTGGAGTACGCCTGGCTGGTCGAGGCGATCGTCCGGAACCCGATGCTCAACGGTCAGACGATCCGGTTGGACGGCGGCCAGCGGTTCGGCCCGCGGTGAGCGGCGGGGTGGGTGTCGCGGTGGGTGTCGCGGTGCCGGCCGGCCCGGCGCCGTTCGTCGGCCGGCCGTTCTCGGCCCCGGTGGCCGAGAAGAGCCCGCGTGCCGTGAACAGCTCGGCCACCAGCGCACCCTGCTGGTCGAGCTTCCGCGCGTACGCCTCGGCCGCGCGCTCGGGGTCCTTGGCGCGCACCGCGGCCAGGATCGCGCGGCTGCCGGCCCGCTCCACCTTGATCGCGCCCGGCACGAGCGCGAAGAAGTTGCCCGGCACGATGCCGACCATGGCGCGGGCGACGGCACGCAGGCGCGGGGAGCTCGCCGCGTCCATGATCAGCCGGTCGAACTCGTGGTTCAGCCTGGCCACGTCGGCGGGATCGTCCCGCTTGCCGAGCTCGGCACTGATGTCCCGCAGCCTGGCCACCATCTCCGGGGTGCTGCGCTCGGTGGCCCGGCGCGCGGCGAACCCGTAGACCAGGCCGTAGAGCGCGTTGTGGTCGCGTACCACGGCTTCGTCGAGCGCGCCGATGTACGCGCCCCGGTGCGGCTTGATGGTCACCCAGCCCTCGCGTTCCAGCGACAGCAGCGCCTCGCGCACCGGGATGCGGCTCACCCCGAGCGCCCGGGCGATCTCGTCCTGCGGTACCCGGTCGCCCTGCCGCAGGCGGCCGTCGAAGACGAGCCGGCGGATGTACTGCACGGTCTGCTCCCCGCTCGTCCGCCGGTGCAGCGTGTCTCCGGGCGGCGGGAGCGGGAGGTCGCTCGACAGTGTGGTCACAGGGCTCCTCGTACGAGTCACCTTCATATTGTCTCAAATCTCAAGTATGCGGTCGATGGTGCGCACGGGCTCGCCAGGGCACTCTCCGTCGGATAGCATTTATATAAGATTGTTTATACACATCGGGAGTGGATCATGACCGAAGGACTTGTTCGCCAGGACGTGCTAGACGAACGGCTCTCGAGGATCCCCCCGCTGGTCGACGTGGACGCGCACGTCGTCGAGCCGGCCGAGCTGTGGAGCAGCCGGCTCCCCGCACGGCTGCGGGACGCCGGCCCGCGGATCGTGCACGCGCCGGCCGGCGAGGTCCAGCTGGTCGACGGCAAGTACGTGGAGGCCCCGGGCACCGAGGGGCCGGACGTGGCCTGGTGGGTCTACGAGGACACCCGCAACCAGATCAAGCGGTACATCGCCGCCGCGGGCTACCCCGCTGACGAGGTGACCAACGAGGGCGTCTCCTACGCGGACATGCGGCCCGGGTGCTGGATCCCGGCCGAGCGGATGGCCGACATGGACCTGGGCGGGGTCCAGGCGCAGATGTGCTTCCCGAACTACGCCCGGTTCTGTGGCCAGATCTTCTTGTGGGGTAAGGATCGCGCGCTGGCGAAGCTGTGCGTCGAGGCGTACAACGACTGGATGGTCGAGGAGTGGTGCGGCGACAGCGGCGGCCGGCTCATCCCGCTGTGCCTGGTGCCGCTGTGGGACGTCGAGCTGGCGGTCGCCGAGGTCCGGCGCAACGCGGCGCGCGGCGTCCGTGCGGTGGCGTTCAGCGAGCTGCCGGCCTACCTCGGGCTGCCCAGCCTGCACTCGGGCTACTGGGACCCGTTCTTCGCGGCCTGCATGGACACCGGCACGGTCGTGTGCATGCACATCGGATCGGGCACCAAGACGCCACAGACGTCCGCGGACGCCCCCGGCGCAGTCGGTGCCACCATCATCTTCGGCAACAGCGTCGCCAGCATGACCGACTTCCTGTTCTCCGGAGTGCTGCACCGGTTCCCGAGCTTGAAGCTGCTGTACGCCGAAGCGCAGATCGGGTGGATCCCCTACCTGCTCGAGCGGATCGACGACGTGTGGGAGACGCATCGGGGCTGGGCGAAGGGACAGGAGAACTGCCCGGAGCCGCCGTCCACCTACTACCGCCGGCAGATCATGAGCTGCTTCTTCAAGGATCAGGTGGGGGTCGAGCTGCTCGACAAGGTCGGGCTGGACAACGTGCTGTTCGAGACCGACTACCCGCACCAGGACGGCACCTGGCCGCACTCGCGGGAGGCGGCCGCCATGCAGTTCGGACATCTCGACCAGGCCGCGATCAACCAGATCGCCAGGGGCAACGCCATTCGGCTGCTCGGTCTCGAGCTGCCGGACCCGACGAACGCCGAATGATCGCCGACGCGTGGCGGCGCGGCGGTCGATCATCCCGTGTCGGCGGTCGCCTGCGGGATCTCCGCCGATCCGGCTGGTATCTTCTTGGGAAACCGGGCGACGGAGGGTCGCCCACCGAACCGGGCAGGTGAGCACGATCCCGCGCCGTCGACCGGCTGTCTCCGAATCCGACGGAGCGGCCGATGACCAGCTACCCAGTCCCAGTCGCTACCTGGCCCGGATGAGCAGCGGTGAGCAGGCGCGGTTGTACGTTCGCCGGCTCGTCTTCGACGGGGTTCTCCGCCAGGGGCAACGAGTACCGCAGGACGCGATCGCCGAGCGTCTCGGCGTCTCGCGCATCCCGGTTCGTGAGGCCCTGATCGCGCTCGAGCGCGAAGGTTGGATGACGATCGTCCCGCACCGCGGGGTGTTCGTGAACGCGCTCGACGAGCTGTCGGTCCGCGACCATTACGAGCTGTACGGTCTGTTCTACGGATTTGCCGTGCGCCGTGCGGTCGAGCGCGAGGGGGACGTGCTGGTGGCGCAGCTGGCCCCGATCCAGCGTGAGATCGTCAAGGTCGCCAAAGCCGGTGACGCCGCTCGCCTGCACGAGCTGATCCTCGACTTCCACCGCACCATTGTGGACGCGTCGCGCTCGCCACGGCTGCGCAACGTGCTACGGCAGATGACCGACATCGTGCCGGGCAACTTCTTCGAGTTGGTGCCCGATGCCGACACCATCGGTCGCAGGGGCGTGACGGCGATATTCTCGGCGATCCGGAAGGGCGACGCCGAAGCGGCGGAACGCGAGTACGCGACCATGCTGCGGCGCCAGGGGGACGTCGTCGTGGCGCTGTTCCGCCAGCGAGGCATGTTCGAGGACGTGGCCGAGGCCGGTTCGTGATCTCGCCGGTGGGAGCGGGAGGGGTGACGAGATCACGAACCGTGGCGGTCAGGCCGTGGCGCTGCCGGCCAGCTTGCCGATCTCGACGCTGTTCGACCGCTCGAACCGGCCCTTGTCCCTGGACCTGATGCTGACGTCGTGGTCGCCCGCCTCCGCGCGCAGCGCGCCGACCGTGCACTGTTCCCGGGCCCGGTGCGCGAACGGGTCGAACGAGTACCACCGCATGGCGTTCTCGTAGGTGATCTTGTTCAGGTCGCTGTCCGGCACGCCGTCGGCGACCGCGGCGAGCTCCTCCGGCGCAGTCGGCCAGGACGAGTCGGAGTGCGGGTAGTCGCATTCCCAGGCGATGTTGTCGATGCCGATCAGGTTTCGGAGGCTGACGCCGACCGGATCGGAGATGAAGCAGGTGAGGAAGTGTTCGCGGAACACCTCGCTGGGCAGCTTGCCGCCGAAGTCCTGACCGGTCCACAGATGGTGCATGTCATAGGTCCGGTCGACCCGGTCCAGGAAGTACGGTATCCAGCCGGTACCGCCCTCGGACAGCGCGAACTTGATGCCCGGGAACTTCTTGATCACTCGGGACCAGAGCAGGTCGGCGGCGGCCTGGCAGATGTTCATGGGCTGCAGGGTGATCATCACGTCGATGGGTGCGTTCGGCGCGGTCATGGTGAGCTGACCGGACGACCCGAGGTGGATGGACACCACGACCTGCTCGTCGCACACCGCTGTCCACAGAGGATCCCAGTATTCGTCGTGGAAGCTCGGGTACCCGAGTGTCGCGGGGTTCTCGGTGAACGTGAGCGAGTGGCAGCCCTTCTTCGCCACCCTGCGGACCTCGTCGGCGCAGAGGTCGGCGTCCCACAGGATCGGCAGTGCCATCGGGATCATCCGGCCGGGGTAGGTGCCGGCCCAGTCGTCGATGTGCCAGTCGTTGTAGGCACGCAGCACGGCGAGCGCGAGGTCCTTGTCCTTCGCGGAGGCGAACTGGCGGCCGCTGAAGCCCGGGAACGAGGGGAAGTTCATCGACGCGAGGATGCCGCCCGCGTTCATGTCCTTGATGCGTTCGTGGATGTCGTAGGTGCCGGGGCGGATCTCGTCGAAGGCGGTCGGCTCGATGCCGTACTCCTCCTTGGGACGGCCGGCGACCGCGTTCAGACCGATGTTGGGGATGATCGCGTCGTTGAACGTCCACACGTCGGAACCGTCGTCCAGCTTGATGACCTTGGGCGCTTGGTCCCGGTACTTGTCCGGGATGTGGCCGTCGAACATGTCGGGCGGTTCCACGACGTGGTCATCGACGCTGATCATGATCATGTCTTCGGCGTTCATGATGCTCCTCACAACTCCTTCGTAACGAGTGAACAGCAGACTCGACGAGCACACAAGATGAAGTATTAAGTATATTTTCTAACTTATGCGATCACACCTTCCGCGCGCAGGAGCCGCAGCTCGGCGGGGGTGAGGCCGAGCTCCTCGCCGAGGACCGCGTCGGTGTGCTCGCCGAGCCACGGGGGCCGGCGCTCCGGTTCGGCGGTGACCGCGCTCAGCCGGACGGGGTTGCCCGGCACGAGGACCGGCTGCCGTACGCCGTCGGTGCGCGGTAGCGCCGCCAGCATGTTCCGCGCGGCGACGTGTTCGTCGGCGACGACCTCCTCGTCGGTGAGGCACGGTCCGGCTGCGAGTCCGGCCGCGCCGAGGGCCTGGCATGCCTCCACCTTGGTCAGGTCCGAGGCCCAGCTCTCCACCGCGGGCCGCAGGACGTCCTCCAGGTGGTCGAGCCAGCCTTGGCGCGTGGCGAACATCGGGTCGGTCGTCCACTCCGGGTGACCGACGAGCGCGACCAGCTTGGCGAAGTGCGCCTCGCGCCCGACCTGGAGCACGAACCAGCCGTCGCGGGCGCGGAACCCGTGCATGATGACGGGGCCGAGGTCGCCGCCGCGCAGGCCCATCGACCAGAAGTTCGTGACGATGTCGGTCATGGCGAGCACCGCGTCGAACATCGCGATGTCCACGTACTGCCCACTGCCCGTCGCCTCGCGGTGCCGCAGCGCCGCGAGGATGCCGACGGTCGCGAACAGTGCCGCGCCGATGTCGCCGAGCGCGCCGACCGGGGCGACGAGCGGTGGTTGGCCGTCGGCGCGTTTCATCTCGTAGATCCCGGACATCGCCTCGACGACGGGGGCGAAGGCCGGCCAGTCACGGTAGGGCGTGGCAACGGTGTTGCCGAAGCCGGACACCGACACGTAGATGCCGGCCGGATGTGCCGACGCGATGTCGCGGTAGCCGACCCCGAGGCGATCCATGGCGCCCGGCTTGGAGTTCTCGGCGATCACGTCGAACCGGGGCGCCAGCCGCAGGATCAGGTCACGGCCCCGCGGATCCTTCAGGTCGACACAGACGCTGCGTTTGCCGAAGTTGTTGCGCAGGAACGTGGCACCGACCGGCCGTCCAGCCGGATCGGTCATCGCCGGCAGCGAGCCACGACCGGAGTCGCCGCCCGGCGGCTCGACCTTGACGATGTCGGCGCCGAGCCGGGCGAGCAGTTGCGTCGCGTACGGAAGCGCCTGCATCTGTTCCAGGGCAAGGATTCGCACGCCGTCCAGGGGTTTGCTCGTGGTCACGTGAGCGAGCCTACAGGTTGTAAATTAGATACATTATAAAAGTCGGCGGTAGGATCGCGTCATGCGTGGAATCCTGGGCTGGGGCGCCTACCTGCCCTACCGGCGGCTGGATCGGGCGACCATCCCACCGGTGGCCGGAAGCGGCGGTGGCACCGGCACCCGAACGGTCGCCGGATACGACGAGAACAGCACGACGATGGGCGTCGAGGCGGCGCGGCTCGCACTGCGCCGGTCCGACGTGGCGCCCCGGACGCTGTGGTTCACCACCACCGAACCCGCCTATCTGGACAAGACCAACGCCACGGCCGTGCACGCGGCGCTCGGGCTGGACCGCACCGCCGCGGCGTACGACACGGTCGGATCGGTGCGGTCCGCGATGGGTGCGCTGCGGGCCGCCCTCGACGGCGACGGTCCCTCCGTCGTGGTCGCCGCCGACCTTCGCACCGGTCTGCCCGGCGGTCCGGACGAGGCCGCCGGCGGCGACGGCGCGGCGGCTCTGCTCGTCGGTTCCGACGCGGACGGGCCGGTGCTCGCCGAACTGGTCGCGTGGACCTCGGTGACCGAGGAGTTCCTCGACCGCTGGCGTACCCCGGGGGATCCGGCCGCCAAGCTGTGGGAGGAGCGATTCGGTGCGACCCGCTACGCCGAGCTGGGCACCGAGGCGGTCAAGCTGGCGCTCCAGGACGCCGCGCTCGGACCCGGCCAGGTGTCCGCCCTCATCGTGGCCGGCCTGCCCGACCGCGCGGCCAAGGCGGTCGCGGGCGCGTCGGGAGTCGCCGCCGGACAGGTTCGCGACCGGTTGGCGGATCGAGTCGGCAACGTCGGCGCCGCGCAGCCGGCACTGTTGTTGGCCGCCGAGCTGGAGAGCGCGCGGCCCGACCAGATCATCCTGCTGGTGACGCTCTCCGACGGCGTCGACGTCGCGGTACTGCGGACGACCTCGGCTTTGCCGCGGTACCAACCGGTTCGGCCGGTGGCCGGGCAGCTCGCCGCGGGCGCGCCGGTCGGCTACGGCACCTACCTCGCCTGGCGCGGGATGCTTCCGGTGGAACCTCCCCGCCGCCCCGAGCCGGCGCGACCGTCGGCCCCGGCGGCCTGGCGCAACCGCGACTGGAAGTTCGGCTTCGTCGGCTCGGCGGGGGAGGACGGCATGATCCGGCTGCCGCCGTCCTCTCTCGACCAGGCGCGCAGCCCCATGGCCGCGGCGGCGGGCACCATCGTGACGTTCACCGTGGACCGGCTGGCCTACTCGCCGAGCCCACCGGTGGTGTTCGCGGTCGTGGACTTCGACGGCGGCGGCCGGCTGCCGGTGGAGCTCACCGACGTCGACGAGCACGAGCTCCGGATCGGCGGCCGGGTCGAGATGACCTTCCGCAGGCTGTTCACCGCCGACGGCGTGCACAACTACTTCTGGAAGGCACGGCCGCTCCGGGCCGAGACGGGGGAACGCTGACGTGGCCGCACACGGGATCAGGGATCGGGTCGCCATCGTCGGCATGGGCTGCACGCGGTTCGGCGAGCACTGGGACCTGGGCGTGGACGAGCTGCTGCTCGCCGCGACCGATGAGGCGTTCCAGTCCGCCGGTGTGGCCAAGGACGACGTCGACGCCTACTGGCTCGGCACGGCACAGTCCGGGATGAGCGGCATGACGCTGTCCCGCCCGCTCCGGCTGAAGGACAAGCCGGTCACCCGGGTGGAGAACTACTGCGCGACGGGGTCCGAGGCGCTGCGCCAGGCCGCGTACGCGGTGGCCGCCGGTGCCTGCGACGTGGCCATGGCGGTCGGCGTGGAGAAGGTCAAGGACGGCGGCTACCAAGGGCTCAACGCCTTTCCGGTACCCGGCGACGGGACCCAGCGCACGCTCACCGCCGCCGCCATGTTCTCCATGGTCGCGCCCGCCTACGCGCGTGCGTACGGGGTGAGCGACGCCGACATGCGCACGGTGCTGGCACGGGTCGCCGCGAAGAACCACGCCAACGGGGCCCGCAACCCGAGGGCTCAGTTCCGCCGGGAGATGTCCGTCGAGAAGCTGTGCGCGATGCCCGCGGTCGCCGGTGGGTTGTCGGTGTTCGACTGCGCGGGCGTCGCCGACGGCGCGGCCGCAGCCATCGTGGTCCCCGCCGAGGAGGCGCACCGCTACACCGACCGTCCGGTATTGATCAAGGCGCTGGCGCTGGTCTCCGGTGACGGCTCGGGGCTGATGGATCCGGGATACGACTACACCACGTTCCCGGAGGTGGCCGCCTCCGCGGCGCAGGCCTACGCCCAGGCGGGTGTCGTCTCGCCTCGGGACGAGCTGGCGATGGCCGAGGTCCACGACTGCTTCACCCCGACCGAGCTGGTGCTGATGGAGGATCTCGGGCTGGCGGATCGGGGGTCGGCGTGGAAGCGCATCCTGGAGGGCGCCTTCGACCTCGACGGCGACCTTCCGGTCAACCCCGACGGTGGCCTGAAGTCCTTCGGTCACCCGGTCGGGGCGACCGGTCTGCGGATGATGTTCGAGGCGTGGCTGCAGCTCCGTGGCGACGCGCCGCCCGATCGCCGGATCGCCACCCTCGGGTCACGTTCGCTCGCCCTGACCCAGAATCTCGGCGGCTACCCGGGAGAGATGGTCAGCTTCGTCTCCATTCTCGGCACGCCGTGAGCCGACCGGCCCCCGGCTCAGTCCGCCCAGTCGGTCCGGTCGTCCCTGGAAGGTTGCCGACCGGTCCGCAACGGCGACAGCGGCGCGTCGACGAGCAGTATCCGCTCGCGACCACGGATGGCGGCGCCGCTCTCGGGCAGCAGCACGTCACGTTCCCGCGAGTGGTCCCGCTCGACGGCCGCCCACGACTCCCAGCTGGGAATGGTCCACAGCAGAACGCACTCGTCCTGGTTGTGCATGGCGGTCCACCAGGCCCCGGTCAGCTGCCAGCCGTACCGGTCGCCGGTCTTCGGCGCCTCGGTCAGCGCGTCGTCCAGGAACCGCCGCGCCGCGCCGGGCTCGACCGTGACGAGCTCGTGCGCGTACACCTCGCCCGAGGTCCCGGCCGCGCACAGCGCCTCGATGGGCAGGGTGTCCGGATGAGGCACCAGCAGCCGGTCGAAGCCGCCGGAGCGCAGGTCGGCCGCGGCCGACCACCACTTCGCCAGCGCGGGGTCCTGGAGGTTGGCGTTGCCGAACTCGAGCCGGAAGGACGTGGCCAGGCCGTCGAACCCGTCCTCCTCCCAGATGTTCACGACCTGCGGCCACCGGCCGGTCGAGCCGACGACACCCCACACGCCGTAGCAGAGCTGGTGGCGCTGCTCCTGGCCGATCGGGCTCCAGTTGGCCGCCATGTGGTGCATGTAGCGCGCCCGGTTCTGCTTGGTGATGGAGATGAGCTCGTGGATGTAGACCTTGTCGTTCACGTCGACCTCTCTGGTCCCACGGTTCGTATTATGTATAAATTATACGAAGGACGGACGAGGGATGGTGTGGCCGTTGCCTGATCAGATCGCGACCGAGCTGGGGTGGGAGGTCGGTGCCGACGGCGTGGCGTGGCTGACGCTGAACCGGCCCGCGGCCGGCAACGCCATCACCGGCGACCAGCGGGAGACGCTGATCGCGCTGCTCGGCGAGGCGAGCGCGGACCAGGACATCCGGGTGGTCGTGCTGACCGCGGCCGGGCAGCGGCACTTCTGCACCGGCGCCGACCTGAGCGGATCACCCGGCGGTTCCGCCGGAGCACCACCTGGTTCGGTCGCCAGGGCCGTCGCCAACGGCTCCCAACGGTTGATCTCGGCCGTGCTCGACTGCGAGAAGCCGGTCATCGCGGCGGTCAACGGGACGGCGGCCGGCATCGGCTGCCATCTCGCCTTCGCCTGCGACCTGGTGCTCGCCGCGGAGTCGGCGAAGTTCGTCGAGGTGTTCGTTCGCCGGGGGCTGGTGGTCGACGGTGCTGGGGCGTACCTGCTCACCAGGCTCGTCGGCCCGCAGCGGGCCAAGGAGCTGATCTTCTTCGGCGACGACCTGCCGGCCGCGGACGCACTGCGTCTCGGGCTCGTCAACCGGGTCGTCGCGGACGGGAAGGTGGCGGAGACCGCGGCGGACTGGGCCGCCCGGCTGGCCGCCGGCCCGACCGTCGCGCTGAGCCTGGGCAAGCGCCTGGTCAACCGCGCGCTCGACGGCGACCGGGCCACCTCGTTCGCGGAGGAGGCGATGGCCGCGGAGCTCAACATGACCAGCGCCGACGGCCAGGAGGGTCTGCGGGCCTTCGCCGAGCGGCGCCCGCCGGTGTTCCGTGGTAGGTGATCCTCTACCGCAGCCGTCCGCCACCAGGGAGTCGTCATGGACCTGAGCCTCACCGAGCGGGAGCTGGCCTTCCGGAGCCGGCTGCGGGACTGGCTGGCCGAAGCCCTCCCGTCGATGCCCGCCGAGCCGGACCGGGACGACTGGCCGGCCAGGCGGGCCTACGACGCCGACTGGCAGCGGTCGCTGTTCGACGCCGGCTACGCCGGTGTCGACTGGCCGGCCGAGTACGGCGGGCTCGGTGCGTCGCCGACCGAGCAGTTGATCTTTCTCGAGGAGACGGCGCTGGCCGGTGCGCCGCCGGTCGGCGTCAACTTCGTCGGACTGCTGCACGCGGGTCCCACGCTGATCGTCGAGGGTTCCGAGGAGCAGCGCGCCGAGCACCTGCCCCGGATCCTGCGCGGGGACGAGGTCTGGTGCCAGGGCTTCTCGGAGCCCGACGCCGGCTCGGACCTCGCCGCGCTGCGCACCACGGCGGTGCGCGACGGCGACCACTACGTGGTCAACGGCCGGAAGTTGTGGACGTCCTACGCCACCGTGGCCGACTACTGCGAGCTGCTCGTGCGCACCGACCCGGACGCCCCGCGGCACAAGGGGATCAGCTGGCTGATCCTGCCGATGGACACGCCCGGCGTCCAGGTGCGGCCGTTGCGGACCGTTGTCGGCAGCGACGAGTTCAGCGAGCTGGTCCTGGACGACGTCCGGATACCGGTCGGCAACCGGGTCGGTGCCGAGAACGACGGCTGGCGGGTGGCCATGGTGACCTTCTCCTTCGAGCGGGGGACCGCGTTCATCCGCGACGTCATCGAGTCGCGCACCCTGCTCGCCGAGATCGTGGCCATCGCGGAGGCGGGCGGCCTCTGGCAGGACACCGCACTGCGCCGCGACGTCGGCCGGCTCGTCGCCGAGACGAGCGGCCTGTGGTCGTTGATCAGGATGAACGTGTCGGAGGCCGCCGCGGGACTGGTCCCGACCCGTGGCGCGTCGGTGTTCAAGCTTCGGTTCACCGAGAGCCGGCAGCGCATCGCGGACCTCGCCGCACACGTTCTCGGCCGCGCGTCCATCGCCATGAGCGACGTGGCCGGCAGCCGGATCGTGACCGACCGGGTGAACACGTTGTCGTTCACGATCGCCGCGGGAACCTCGCAGATCCAGAAGAACATCCTGGCCGAACGCGTGCTGGGACTGCCGAAGGAGCCCAGGTGGACCTCACGCTGAACGCCGACCAACGGGACCTGCGGGCCGCCCTGCGTGACCACCTGCGGGACGTGTGGACACCCGACCGCCTGCGAGCGGCCGCCGACGCACCCGCCATCGACCGCACTCGCTGGGCCGCGCTGGCCGAGCTGGGCGTCTTCACGTTGACGTCGCCGGACATGGGACTCGGCTTGGCGGACGCGGTGATCCTGTTCGAGGAACTCGGCAGGGCGCTGGTCCCCGGACCGCTGACGGCCACGTTCCTGGCCGCCGGCCTGGTGCCCGCCGACGCGGTGGTCACCATGGTCGACACCGGGGCACCGGTGCTGCTCGCCGAGCACGTCGAGTCCGCGACCCATCTCGTCGTCATCGACGACGACGGGCTGTTCCTGGTGCGGGACTTCGTGACCAGTCCGATCAGGACTCCGCTGGACCCGCTGACGCCTGTCTCGCAGGTGACCGTGCGTGCCGGCGACGGCGAGCGGATCGGGTCGGCGGCCGACGCGGCGCGCTGGCGGGCGCACGGTGCGCTGCTCACCGCCGCGCTGCAGGTCGGGGTCGCGCAGGGCGGGCTCGACCTGGCCGTCCGGTACGCCACCGAGCGCGTCCAGTTCGACCGCGTGGTCGGGTCGTTCCAGGCGGTCAAGCACCTCCTCGCCGACGCACTGGTCAGGGTCGACCTGGCGCGGGCGGCGGTGCTGGTCGCGGCGCTGCTGGCCGACGATCCAGGCGCGAAGGACGCCGACGAGCACCTCTGCGCCGCCAAGGTGCTGGCCGACGACGCGGCCACCCAGGGCGGCCGCTGCTGTGTCCAGGTGCACGGCGGGATGGGCTTCACCTGGGAGGTCCTCGCCCACCTCTACCTCAAGCGCGCCTGGCTGCTGGAGACGTGCTTCGGCGCCGCCGACGAGCACGCGTTGCGGCTGGCGACCGCGATGGCCGATTCATGACCGGGTCGGCAGCGCCGCCGCCGTCCGGCGCAGCTCCGCGACGTCGATCTTGAACGTGGCGTTGACCGGCAGGTCGGCCACGAACACCACCGTGTCCGGCACCTTGTAGTCGGCGATCCGCGCCCGGCACCACGCCCGCAGCTCCGCCGCGGTGACGGCGCCGTCCGCGTCGCCGGCCCTGCCGTCGGTCACCACGAAGGCCACCCCGATCTCACCGATCACCGGTGCCGGAGCGCCGACGACCGCCGTCCTGACCACCCGCGGATGAGCGGCGAGCACGGCCTCCACCTCGGACGGGTACACGTTGTACCCACCCCGGATGTAGGCATCGTCCGCCCGGCCCACGATCGCCAGGTTGCCCTCGTCGTCGAGCCTGCCCAGGTCGCTGGTGACCAGCCAGCCGTCCGGCGTGACGGCTCGCGCGGTGCGTTCCGGGTCGCGCCAGTAGCCGCGCATCGTGGCGCGCGAGCGCAGGAGCACGCGCCCGGTCCGGCCGGCCGGCAGCCGGTCGCCCTCGTCCGTGCGGATCTCCACCTCTGCCCCGCCGAGCGGGCGCCCCACCGTGGTCGCGACCGTCTCGGCCGGGTCGTCGACGCGGGTGCCGAACGCCAGCGGCAGCTCCGTGCTGGCGTAGCGCACCACCACCGGGCACCCGAGTCGCTCGCGCATGGCGGTCACCAGGGTGGCCGGCACCCGGCTCGCCCCGGTGGACACCAGCCTCAGGTGGGACAGGTCCGCCTCGGCGAGCCCGTCGAGGGCGATGAGCTTCTCCCACTGTGTCGGCACACCTTGGCCGAGGGTCACCCGCTCGCCGGCGAGCACGTCCAGCATGCTCCGCGCGGTCCACTCCGGTGGGGTCAGCACCAACGTCGCGCGGTGCACGAGCTGGTCGTAGATCCTCGTCATGTACGCGGCGTGGGCGAACGGGACCGGCATCAGCTTGCGGTCGTACGGCGCGCTGAGCGGACCCATGTTGGCGGCTATGAAGGCCAGCGTCCGATGGTCGAACCAGGCGCCCTTGGGCAGGCCCGTCGACCCGGTGGTCCAGACGACGACGGCCGGCCCGTCGGACGGGGTGGTGACCCAGCCGTGCACCGACGCGACGCCGTCCGGTCCGCCGCGCAGCTCGTCCGGCCTCGCCACCGGCACCCCGGCGGGCACGCGTTCCGGTGCGTCGGTGACGATCGCGGCCGGCCGAGCGTGTGCCACGATGTGCTCGATCTCGGTCCGGCCCAGCCGCGGGTTGACGGCGGAGACCACGGCGCCGAGCCGGAGCGTGGCCAGGTAGCAGGTCGCGAAGTCCTGACCCGACGCCAGCAGCAACAGCACGACGTCGCCGCGGCCGACGCCCAGCTCGGTCAGCCCGCTCGCGGCGAGCGACGAGTCCGCCCACCAGTCGCCGAACGTGGTCGTCCGGCCGTTCTGCACCAGCGCGGGCAGGGTTTCCTCGTGCGCGAGGATCGCGTCGAAGAGCCCCGCCAGAGCCGCGGTGCCGCCAGGCTCGGCCACGGTGCCTCCCTTGAGTCCAAATTATAGTACCTACTATAGTGAGCGTTCATGCGATGGACCATCGCGCTACCCACGGACGACGTCACCCGCGGCGCGGACCTGATCAGCGCGGCGGCGATCGGTGAGATGGCGGCCGCACTCGAGGCGGCAGGCGTGGATGCCTGCCACGTCACGGATCACCCCTACCCGCCGGGAGACTGGGTCTCGTCGGGCGGTCACCACGCGCTCGACCCGCTCGTCGCCCTGTCCTTCGCCGCCGCGGCGACGCGGCGAATCCGGTTGCACACCAACATCTTTGTCGCCGCGTACCGCAACCCCGTGCTCGCCGCGCACGGGCTCGCGACGCTGGACACCCTGTCCGGTGGCCGGCTGATCGTCGGCACGGCGGCCGGCTACCTGCGGCCGGAGTTCGACGCTTTGGGCATCGACTACCGGCGCCGGGGTGAGCTGCTCGACAGCGCCGTCGCGACGATGAAGCAGGCGTGGGCGGGGGAGCCGGGACCACACGGCAACGTGGTCCGCCCGCTGCCGGTCTCGCGCCCGCACCCGCCCATCTGGTTCGGTGGGAACTCGACAACCTCGATCCGCCGCGCGGTGCGCTCCGGCCAGGGCTGGGTACCGTTCCCCGCGTCGCGCGCGCTCGCGCGGGCGACCCACACGGCCGAGCTGGCGGACCTCGGCGACCTGGGCTGTGCCGTCGCCGCGCTACGGGCGGTCGCGGCTGAGGCAGGGCGGACCGAGCCGATCGACATCTGCTGCACGCCGTTCTCCCACCCGCATCACCGCGCGCACCTCCAGCCGGAACGGCTGCTGGATGAGGCGGGGCGGATGGCGGAGCTCGGCGTCACATGGCTGTCGATCCGGCTCGCCGCGCCGAGCCGGGCCGAGTTCCTGGAGAACGTCGAGCGGTTCGCCGCGGAGGTCGTGCGCCGTTGTTGACCGGACGTGTTGAACGTCGGTGTTGACCGGACGTGTCGACCGGTCGTGCGGAACGGGAAGGAGAGACATGGCCACACCGACACTCGGCGAGCTGATACCGGCCGGCCGCACCGCGCTCGTGCTCCAGGAGGTGCAGAACGGGGTGGTGGGCGTGGCGTCCGTGTTCCCGGCGCTCGCGGCCGCGGCCGCCGAGGTCGGCGTCGCCCGCAACGCCGCGCGGTTGGCGGT
>NZ_DASWSJ010000307.1:0-3842 GCF_036402745.1 Actinophytocola sp.
GTTGGGACCGTGGTACGCGTCGGCCGAGGACGTCAGGTCCGGGTCGGGGAAGTTGGGGTACACGCCACCGGATCCCCACGGGTGCACGGTCGCCCACGAGCGGTGCAACCAGCCGCGTGCGGTCTCGCGGTCGCGGCTCGACGCGTCGGCGGCGACAGCGACCGTGTGCTTGAGCAGGAACCTCGCGTCGCGGTGCGGGAACGCCGTCGCGTCGACCGGGACCCGGGTGTACGCCCCGCCCCAGGGCGTGAAGTCGAGCTCGCGCGCCTGGCCGGGGCACCGGTCGGCATCGAGGTTGCGCACCAGGGCGGCGACCGCGTCGCCGGGCAGCGGGCCGTCGAAATACTCCGACCTGCTGAGGTTGTGCGCGCTCTCGAGGGACGCGCTCGCCATCTCGTCGCCGAGGTCGGCGAGGTACCGCTTGGCCGCCGCGTACGGTGCCGGCGTCATGACCGTGGACGCCGGGGCGGAGCCGACCAGCTCGGCGAGCCCGCCCAGCAGGTCGGAGGCCTCGGACTCGTCACCGGTCAACGCGCCGAACACGTTGAGCACGGGCGGACGCTCGACGTCGGCGGGAACCGTGACCAGCAGGCTGGCCGCGAGCCGGTCGGGAGCGTCGGGGGACCACCGCTGCCACGCGCCGATCACGCGGGCCGCGTGATCGTAGGCCCACACCTGGCGGAAGGTCGTCACGTGCGGCGCGGGAACCGTCGTGAACGTCAGCGAGGTGACCACACCGAACTGGCCGCCGCCCGCGCCGCGCAGCGCCCAGAACAGGTCGGCGTCGCGCCGGGCGTCGCAGTCGACCACCCGGCCGTCGGCCAGCACCACCCGCGCGCCGACCAGGTGGTCGGCCGTGAGGCCGTGGGTGCGGCCGAGGATGCCGAACCCGCCGCCCAGGGTGAGCCCGGCGATCCCGACCCCGGGTCCGCACCCCGCGGGGACCGTCACGCCCTCGGCGTCGAGCGCGGCGTAGAGGTCACCGAGCCGCGCTCCGGCGCCCACGGTCACCACCGCGCCGGCGATCTCGACCGAGCTCATCGGCGAGACGTCGACGACGATGCCGTCGGTCGAGGAGCGCCCGGCGAAGCAGTGTCCGCCGCTGCGCGGTGCCACCGGCAGCCCGTGCCGGCGCGCGAGCGCGAGGGTCTCCGCGACGTCGGCGGGAGTGCGGCACAGCACGACCGCGCGCGGTCGGGTCCCGTGGAACAGGGCGATGGCCGGCCTGCGGAGCCGCTCGTAGTCGGGGGATCCCGGGAGGACGACCTGCCCGGCGACGGCGGCGCGCAGTGCGGCCCAGTCGGGTTCGGAACGCGGCGGTGAGGACATGCCCCGACGGTAGATCGGTGCGGGTGGTGGGTTCTTGAACGAAACGGCCAGGTCTCAGGCGGGTCGACGGAGCAGGGGGGCGTACGAGGTCTCGTGGTCGTGGCCGCAGCCGCAGACCTCCGCGGTCTCGCGCAGGAAGACCCGCGGCGTGACGCCCGTCAGCCGTACGCACTCGCGGGTCAGGTGGGCCTGGTCGGCATAGCCCGCCTCGGCGGCCAGCAGCGCGAGTCCCTCACCCGCCGGCCGCCGGCCCCGCGACACCGCGTACTGGACGCGGGCGAGGAAGCCCTGGAACCGCAGCATCCGCTGCAGTGCCTTGGGGCCGACACCGATCGTGGCCTGGCACCGGCGGCGGAAGCTTCGCTCGGACGTGGCCAGCGAGGACCAGAGCGACGTGACGTCGTCGGCCTGCCAGGGCATCAGCCGCCGCACCGCCTCCGCGACGACGGGGTCGGGACGCGCGGCGTCCGCGAGCCGGTCGGCGACGAGCCGCTGCAGCAGGACCGCGGCCCGCTGCGCGGAGGACGCCTCGGCCATCCGCTCGCCGACCACCGCGACCTCGCGTCCCCACACCGTGTCGGCGTCGACCATGAGGTCGGCGAGCTCCGAGGCCGGCATCCCCAGCACGGTCGCGGCCGCGCCCGGATGGAACCGGAGCCCGACGACAACGCTGCCGGGCGCGAGCGACTCGACCCGCGCCCTGGTCAGCGGGCCGGCGAGCCGCGGCACCGAACCCAGCCGGCACAGCAGCTCGACGCCGCCGTTCGGGATGGTGCGGTGGACGTACGGTGCCGCACCGGGCGTGATGCGTTGCACCCAGGTCGACGACACGAGCCCGGCCAGCGCCGCGGCGGGTGGTCGCTCCACGTAGCTCGGACCCGTCGGCGGCGGGTCCGAGGGCGCAGCGGAGGAGCGCATGTCCCGATTCTGGCAGTACCCCGCGAACCTGGTAGGGCGGAGGCCGCGGTGTCCCACGTGAACCCGGACGCCGGGATCGACCAGATTCGGCACCTACGCCGGTGTGGCCGGGCGTCGCAGTCCTGATGACCACCAGCGATGTCGGTCAGAAGAGGCGGAACTCGTCGGAGTCCATGCCTCGCAGCGCGTCGTAGTCCAGGGTCACGCAGCGGATGCCCCTGTCCGCCGCCAGCGTCTTCGCCTGGGGCTTGATCTGCTGGGCCGCGAACACGCCCTGGACCGGGGCCAGCAGGGGGTCGCGGTTCAGGAGGTCCAGGTAGCGGGTCAGCTGCTCGACGCCGTCCATCTCGCCGCGGCGTTTGATCTCCACGGCCACCGTCGTGCCACCGGAGTCGCGGCACAGGATGTCCACCGGGCCTATCGCGGTCGGGTACTCGCGGCGGATCAGCGAGTAGCCGTCGCCGAGGGTGGTGATGTGTTCGGCCAGCAGGGCCTGCAGGTGGGCCTCCACACCGTCCTTGACCAGACCCGGCTCGGCGCCCAGCTCATGCGCCGAGTCGTGCAGGACGGACTCCAGGCTGATCACCAGCTTCTCGCCCGTCTTGTTCGCCACGGTCCACGTGCCGGGCTCCTCGGTCAGCCAGCACGGCGGGCTCATCCAGTTCAGCGGCTTGTACGCCCGGTCGTCCGAGTGCACGGACACCGAGCCGTCGGCCTTCACCAGCAGCAGCCGGGTCGCCATGGGCAGGTGGGCGGTGAGCCGGCCGGCGTAGTCGACCTGGCAGCGAGCGATCACTAGACGCACGCAGGGCAGGCTAGCCGACCAAACCCGCATCCTTCGCGAGCACCGCCGCGTGGACCCGAGATCGCAGGTCGAGGCACCCCAGCACCTCGCTCTCCCGCGCCGTCAGCTCGTCCAGCGCCGCCGGCCGCGCGAACGACGACATCAGCCGCCTGGTCACGCTCGGCTCCAGCAGGCCGGTGCCGGCCGCCACCAGCCGGACCGGCTCGACCAGGCGCGGCCGGCTGCCCGGCCAAGGTGCGCCACGGTGGCGCGAGTGGGTCGGCACGCCGGAGCGCACCGAGGCACCGTGGGCGGCACCGGCCGGCTGGCCGCGGCTCGGCATGATCACCGGCGGCTGGTTCCTGGCCGGTCCACTGTGGACCACCTGCTCACCGCGGGCGCGCGCCGGGGACCAGGCCGACCAGCGGGAGACGGTCTAGCCGGCACAGGTGGGGCTCGTCGGGAAGGTCTGGCAGAAGGTGATGGGGTTGTAGTACTCGGCCGCGCGCACGATCCGGCCGTCGGCACCCCAGTCGAACCGGAGCACGTACACGTTGCGGTACGGTCGGCCGTCGGCGGTGACGAAGTCGCCCAGAGTCTCCACAAAGGACTGCCGGCCGCCGGCGACCACACCGACCCGCACGTCGGTGAAGTGGATCCGGGACATCAGGCCGAACAACCCGCGCAGGTAGCCGAGCACCTGCTCGCTGCCGACGAAGACCGCGTCGGGCTGCTGGTTGCCGGAGAACGTGATGGGGTGGGTGAGGGTGACCTGCGGGCTCTGGAGGTCGGCGACGGCCGCCAGGTCCTC
>NZ_DASWSJ010000308.1:0-1514 GCF_036402745.1 Actinophytocola sp.
GCTGACGTGCATCGATCACGTCATGCACTGGTCGAGATGGCGCCGCGAACGCCAGCACCAAGCCCGCACCTGCCACCGACGGCGCGGCCACCGACCGCCACCATGACCGAGTGCCGTTGCAGTACTAATACTCCAGCCGCACTTCGTTAGGTATGTCGTTCGCGTCGGCGGTAGTGGCTTTCGCGGGCGCGGTGTTGGTGTCGGCGTCGCCAGGTCGACCAGGCCCAGCGCAGGGTCTGGGTAGGGATGTGGATTAGAGGTGCCAGGAGACGTCGGATCTCGGCGAGGGTGAGCGGGATGAGGCCGCTGCCAGGTCTTTTGGGGCGATCGCGGCGGTGACCGAGAGGTAGGCGTGGGCGAGCAGGGCCAGGGTGGTGTGGCGGTACCAGGCGTCGTAGCGGCGGACCTGGTAGTGGTCGAGTCCGACTTCGTTCTTCGCGGTCTGGAAACACTCCTCGATCGCCCATCGGGTGCCGGCGACCCGGATGAGGTCGTCGTCGGTGGTGCCGGGCGGTCCGGCGCACAGGTAGTAGGCCAACTCGGGCTCGACCCCGGCCTCGACCTGGTTGTCGGTGAGGATCTGGCGGCGCACCAGCAGCCAGCGTCCCCACCCGGCAGGGGCGTTCTCGGGCGGATACAGCGAGGCGACGGCCCAGTCGTAGAACCGCTCACCCTTGACTCCTGAGCCGGCGGAGCGCCGCTTCCACGCCTGCTCCGGGGCGCGGGCGACGAGGTCGTCGGCCCGGCGTGAACCGGCCATCTGTGTGAGGTCGCCGTCGACTGACAGCGGGATGGTCTGGCTGCGCGCAACGGCGACGACGTAGCCGATCCGGCGCTGCTCGCACCAGGAGCGGAACTTGTAGTCCTGCCCGTAGGCCTCATCGGCGGCCACGAACGATGCGGGGACGCCGGCGTCGAGGGCGCGCCCGAGCATCTGTTTGGCCAGTCCGGTCTTGGTGGCGAACTCGACCTCGTCCGGGACCGCCGCGGCCCGGCAGCGTTCCCGGTCCGAGGTCCAGGACTTGGGCAGGTAGAGCTCGCGGTCGATCAGGGTGCGGCCCTTGCCGGTGGCGTAGGCCAGGAACACCCCGAGCTGGCAGTTCTCCACCCGTCCCGCGGTGCCCGAGTACTGCCGCTGCACCCCGGCGGACTTGGTGCCCTTCTTCAAGAACCCGGTCTCGTCGACGATCAGCACCCCGCCGGGCTCGCCGAGGTGTTCGACGACGTAGTCCCGCACGTCATCGCGGACCCCGTCGGCGTCCCACGCTGCGGCGTTGAGCAGCCGCTGCATCCCGTCCGGCGTGGAATCACCGGCGACCTCGGCCAGCGTCCACCCGTTCTTGCCCGCCAACGGCGCCAACAACCCACGCACATACGCCCGCGCCCGCCGCCGCGGCTCCGCCCGGAAGAACCGGCCGGCCACCAGCCCGAACAACCCGTCCAGGCCACCCGCCCACGCCTCGAGATCCTCCACCGTCTCCACAAGATCAGAGCCTAACGGAAGATCACCTAAC
>NZ_DASWSJ010000309.1:0-32889 GCF_036402745.1 Actinophytocola sp.
CGTGCTGCCTCATCTACCAGGCGCCCGGGGAGCAGAAGTGCGTGAGCTGCCCGCGCCAGCATCCGGATGATCGGTACCGACGGTTGCGGAGTGCGCTCGGCTAGTCCGCCTCCCCGGGATTAAAAGTGTGCGTTGCGTCCCGGCGAATAGTGCGGGTATCGAAGTGGATGGTGGCTGGGTACCGTCACGGTCCCCTGAGGTTCCGGTGGTCGGCACAGGACTTCACACGATGATCTACGAGACAGGCCTTAGCTCGGCGGGACGACCCGGTAGACGGTGAGGGCACCGGGGCAGGTGCGGAAGGCGAACCGGCGGCCGGGCGGGCCGACCTCGCCGTCGGTGGCGATGCGGCGTTGGCCGTCGAGCACGCGGACGTCGGTCTCGGTGGCCTCGAAGTGCTTGTAGACATGGCTGGTCTGCAGGGTGCCGGTGAGCGCGGCGAGGACGAACCGGGCGCGCGAGTACGGGAGGTCGGCCCGCAGGTAGCGGACGTCGAGCCGGCCCGAGGCCATCGTGGGGCGGCGGGCGGCGCCGAAGCCCTTGGGCTCGTAGGAGCCGTTGCCGACGAAGAGCATCCAGACGAGCTTGCGGGAGCCGTCGAGGAGGATCGGGACGGGCTGGGCGCGGCGCAGGACGCGGGTCATGGCGAGCGCGGCGGCGAGCCACTTCGGCCGGTTGGCCTCGAGCTTCTCCCGCAGCCGGACCATCTCCGGGTAGCCGCCGAGGCTGGCGGTGTTGACGAAGTGGATGCGCTGGATCTCGCCGGCCCGGTTCTCGACGAGGACCTCGGCGACGTCGACCTTTACCGCGGAGCCGACCTGGGTGGCGTCGGCGGTGTCCTGCACGCTCTCGACGCCGAGGTCGCGGGCGAAGTGGTCGAGCGTGCCGGCGGGGATGACGACGAGCGGCAAACCGTGCTCGACCGCGACCGCGGCGACGCAGCTGACGGTGCCGTCGCCGCCGGCCGCACCGACCGCGCGGACCTCGCCGTTCTCGATGCGCTCCGCGAGCTCGCGGGCCGGGTCGGTGTCGGGCTCGATGCGGATGAGCTCGGCCTTGGGCCACATGGCGAGGATCTCGTCGGAGGGGTCGACGTCGTCGGCGCCGGAGTTGGGGTTGAGGACGACGGCGAGGCCTTCGCCCTCGCCGAGCTCGGGCACGTCGACGGCGGGTTCGCGTTGCTGCGGGAGGCCGGCGCCGTGCGGCCACCAGTGCCGGGTGGCGTAGGCGGCGCCGACCCCGATGGCCGCGCCGGCGGCGACGTCGCTGGGCCAGTGGACGCCGACGTGGACGCGTGAGTAGCTGACGAGGGCCGCGATCGGGAAGACCACCGCGCCGGCGCCCTTGTGCTCCATGGCGACCGCGGTGGCGAACGCGAACGCCGACGCGGAGTGGCCGGAGGGGAAGGAGGAGGAGCGCGGCCGTTTGGTGAGGCGGCGCGGGACGGGGAGGAGCTCGGCGGCGGGGCGGCGGCGGGGGAAGAGCCGCTTGCCGATGAGGCTGGCGGACATGCTCGCCCCGGCGATGGCCGCGACGCCGCGGAGTCCGGCCCGGCGCGTGGCGCCCTTCTTGGCGACGAGGATCGCGGCGATGGCGAACCAGAGCTTGCTGTGGTCGGCCGCCCGGCCGAGGCGCCGGCAGAGGTCGTCGAACGCGCTGGAGCGCAACGCGCCGCTGTGCCGCACGAGCGCGGCGTCGATGCGGCTGACGCGGTGGTAGGACCGGCGGATGCGGCTGATCACAGGGCAACGCTAATTGAGCTGGGCCGGTTCCACCGATCAGCGAGATTGGGCCGTGGTGGTGGGGGTTTGGCCTCCGGCCCCAGGTCACCATTCTACGGGCGGGCACCGACATTCTCGGTCGAAGTCGATCAAGCCTGTGGATGGGTCCGGCGGCGCGGCTGTTGTCCACAGGGTCGGGTTCGGGTGGGCGGAACGTGTCGGTGGTGGGCCGTGGGCTGGATTCGGGGGCCGGAGGCCACGCCTGGGTTCACGCCGGGGTTCACGCCGGGGTTCACGCCGGAGTCAGATGCCGAAGGCCGGCAACGTCGTGACCGGGCGGTTGTTCACCGTCTTCGCTGTGTCTGGGTCGGGCAGGCCCGCTGCCTTCAGGACCGCCGTCGCCTGGGTGGCCGGGAGTGTGTTGAACCAGCGCAGGACGAAGGCCGCGCGGCCCGCCTCCGTCAGGCCTCCGGGCAGGCGCAGCCGGGCCATGCCGCCGTCCGGGTAGATGTCCAGGCGTACGTCGGTCAGCTCGGGGGCCTCGGGCAGCGGATACCTGTGGCGGGTGTCGGGTTGCAGGCGGACCCGGTCCAGCAGCGGGGTCCAGGTGCCGTCTGCCGCGCGGCCCGTCAGGGTGGCCCAGCCGGGCGCGTTTCCCTTGAAGTGACTGGTATCCAGCTCGGCCAGGCGGGGGACGCCGGGCGCCGCCAGGCGGACCGACACCCAGTCGTTCCCGTCATCCCTGCGGCGGGCCGTTTCCCAGCCCTCGCCCATGACCGCCGCGAAACCTGGGGAGATCAGGTTCGCCGGCGACGAGTAGAACATGTTGCTGCAACCCGTGATCGCGGCACCGTTCTCCAGGGCGGCCAGGTCCAGCGACGACAGGTCCAGGAACCTCGGATCCGCCACCGGCTCGCCGTGCACGCGCAGGCGGGCCACCCCACCGTCCGGGTGGATGGTCAGGCGGACGTGGGTGTACCTCGCCGGATCCGTTACCTGGAAAGGGTTCTTCGTGTCGCCGGCGAGCGGGGCGCGCGGGACGAGCTGCGTCCAGTCCATTGTGGACAACTCGGCGGGAGACGGGTGGCCCTCCACGGCCGCGGCCTCGATCGTGCCGAACGGGGGGTAGTTGCCGGTGAAGAACGCGGTGTCCACCACCACCCCGCGGATCACGCCGGGCAGGCCCAGCCGCACCACGGCCTGGTCCTCGCCGGGCTTGCGGCGCCGGCGGGTCTCCCAGCCGTCGTAGATCTGTCCTTTGTGGCCGAACGTGGCCGGCTGGAACACCGGCTCCGTCGGGCGGATCAGGTTCTCCCGCTCGGCGAACAGCTCGTCGTTCGCCCACAGCACGCTGCCGCCCACCCGCCGCGAGGCCAGGTCCGGCAGGGCCGCCCACGGAAGAGTCATGCCAGGCCCCTGACGAGTAGCCGGCCCCGCGGCCGATCGGAAACCTCGCTGCCGCGCAACCACGTCGAGCGCACGACACCGGTCAGCGTCCGGCCGTCGTACGCCGAGATCGGGTTGCGGTGGTGCAGCCGGGCGGCGTCCACAGTGACCGTCGCCTCCGGCGCGAAGACACACAGGTCCGCGTCGTTGCCCACCTGAATCCTGCCCTTGCGGCGCAGGCCGACGAGGTCCGCCGGCGCCGCCGACATCCACCGCACGACGTCGGCCAGCGGCACGCCGCGGCGCACGGCCTCGGTCCACACCGCGGGCAACCCCAGCTGCAACCCGGCGATCCCGCCCCACGCCTCGCCGAAGTCACCCGTGTCGAGCCGTTTCAGCGACCGCGTCGACGGCGAGTGGTCGCTGACGACGCAGTCGATCGTGCCCTCGGCCAGGGCCTCCCACAGCCGGTCCTGGTTCGCCGACTCGCGGATGGGCGGGCAGCACTTGAACAACGTCGCGCCGTCGGGGATGTCCTCGGCGCGCAGCGTCAGGTAGTGCGGGCAGGTCTCGGCGGTGATCCGGACGCCGGACCGGCGCGCCGCGGCGACCAGCGGGAGCGCGTCCGCGGAGGACAGGTGCAGCACGTGCACCCGGGCGTCGGCGTCCCGGGCAGCGGTGATCACCGTCTCGATCGCCGCGTTCTCCGCCGACCGGGGCCGGGAGGCGAGGAAGTCGGCGTAGCGGCGACCGGAGGCGGGCGGCGCCTGCGAGATCACCGACGGGTCCTCGGCGTGGACGATCATCAGCGCGCCGACGCCGTGCAGCAGCCGCAGCGCGTCCGCCAGCTCGGCCGGGCTCAGGTGGCCGAACTCGTCCACACCCGAGTGCAGCAGGAAGCACTTGAAGCCGAACACGCCCGCCTCGTGCAGGGCCACGAGGTCGCCCAGGTTGCCGGGGACCGCGCCACCCCAGAAGCCGACGTCGACGTGGATCTGGTCCCGCGCGGTGGCGCGCTTGAGGGCCAGCGCCGCCAGGTCGGTGGTGGGCGGGACGCTGTTCAGCGGCATGTCGATCAGCGTCGTCACCCCGCCGGCGGCGGCCGCTCGGGTGGCGGTCGCGAAGCCCTCCCACTCGGTGCGGCCCGGGTCGTTGACGTGCACGTGCGTGTCGACCAGGCCTGGCAGCAGGACCTCGTCGGCGGCCAGCTCGACCACCCGCGCGCCGGGCAACGGCGCGGAGGAGACCTCGGCGATCGCGCCGTCCCGGACGCCCACGTAACCGGACGTCTCGCCGCCGGGCAGCACCACGCGCGGAGCGTGGAAGACCAGATCCAGAGCCGTCACAGGGTCTCCCGGCGGGCCAGGGCCGCCAGCTCCGCCTCGGTCAGACCGCACAGCCGGGTGACCTCCGCCGCTTCCAGGGCGCCGCAGTCCAGCGCCCGGCGCATGGACATCGCGAGCGCCTGGGCGGTCGCCGGCTCGTCGAGCACACCCGAGCTCGACTTGTCCACGTACGCGCGCAGCCGCCGGGCGTCGGCCTCCGCGTTGCGCAGGTAGTACCCGAAGTTGGCCGCGTACCGGGTCACCAGCTGCGCCGGGTGCAGGTCCCAGCCCTGGTAGAAGCCGTGCGACAGCGACCGCAGCACCAGGCCGTAGTGCGTCTGCCACGCCTCGCGGACCGCGTCACCGTCGCCGACCGGCAGGATGTTCGTCGACCCGTCCGAGAGCCGCACCCCGGTGCCGGCCGCGCTCACCTGCATCACGTGCCGGGCGAAGTCGCACGCCGGGTGCGCCAGGTGCTGCTCGGCCGCGGCCAGCCCGCACGCCGCCGTGTAGTCGTAGGTGCCGAAGTGCAGGCCGCTGACCCGGCCGCGGCCGGCGGTGATGAACCGCGGGATCGCGAGCCGGCCCTCGCTGTCCACAATGGACTGCGTGGTCTCGACCTGGATCTCGAAGCGCAGCGCGCCCGAACCCAGATCGAGCCGCTCCTCCAGCAGCTCCAGCTGGTCGACCAGCCCGCTGACCTGCGTGAGATGCGTGACCTTCGGAAACGTGAGAACCGGCGCGGAGCCGAGCGCGGTGACGAACAGGTCCAGCGTCCGCACCCCCCGCAGCACCGACGCGGAAGTGTCGAACGACTTGAACCGGATGCCGACCCACGGCGGCGGCGCGGTCCACCCCGCCACCAGCTCGGCGCACCGCACGGCGTCCGCGTCCTCGGCCGCGTCGGAGCGCACCCCGTAGCCGTCCTCGAAGTCGATCCGCAGGTCCTCCACCGGCTCGCGGCGCAGCTTCGCGACCACCTTGGCGTGCACCGCCTCCGCCAGCTCACCCGGCAGCCCGAGCAGCCCGGCGAACGCCGACGGCCCCGGCGCGTGCTCGTCCAGCGCGGCGAGCGCGGCCGCGCCCCACTCCCCCGCCGGATCCCCGACGACCTGGTCGGCCGGCACGTAGCAGGTGTGCACCGGCTGCCGCCCACCCGCGTCGCCCGGGTACCGGCCCGCCCGCGCGGCGTCGACCACCGACAGCCGGCGGACCAGCCCGGCGACCACCGAGCCGTCCAGCGAGGTGCGCACCTCAGATCCGTTCGTACGCGGGCAAGGTGAGGAAGTCGGGGAACTCGTCGGCGAGCGCGACCTGTTCGAACAGCTCGACCGCGGGCTCGAGGTACTCGGCCGGAACCTCGTCGGCGAGCGCCGCGCGGGTGGCGGCCAGCACGTCGCGCACGAGGTCGGTGGTGACCTTGGCGCCGGTGTCCAGCACGACCCCGTTGCGCACCCACTGCCACACCTGCGAACGGGAGATCTCGGCGGTGGCCGCATCCTCCATCAGGTTGTGGATCGCCGCCGCGCCGTTGCCGGACAGCCACGACGCCAGGTACCGCACGCCGACGTCGACCGCCGCCCGCAGGCCCGCCTCGGTGGCCGCGCCGGGTGTCGACTTCACGTCGAGCAGCTGGTCGGCGGTCACCGAGACGTCCTCGCGCAGCCGGTCGAGCTGGTTGGGCCGGTCGCCGAGCACCGCGCTGAACTCCTCGTCGCAGATGCCCACGAGGTCCGGGTGCGCGACCCAGGAGCCGTCGAACCCGTCACCGGCCTCGCGCCGCTTGTCCTCGTGCACCTTGGCGAGCGCCTTCTCGGTGACCTCCGGGTCGCGCCGGTTCGGGATGAACGCGGCCATGCCACCCATCGCGAACGCGCCCCGCTTGTGGCACGTGCGCACGAGCAGCTCGGTGTAGGCCCGCATGAACGGCGCGGTCATCGTGACGTCGTTGCGGTCCGGCAGCACGAAGTCCGGGCCGGCGTCGCGGAAGTACTTGATGAGGCTGAACAGGTAGTCCCAGCGGCCGGCGTTGAGCCCGGACGCGTGCTCGCGCAGCTCGTAGAGGATCTCCTCCATCTCGAACGCGGCCGGGATGGTCTCGATGAGCACGGTGGCCCGGACGGTGCCGTGCGGCACGCCGAGCGCCTCCTGCGCGCGGGTGAACACGTCGTTCCACAGCCGCGCCTCGAGGTGGCTCTCCATCTTCGGCAGGTAGAGGTACGGGCCGCTGCCGCGCTCGAGCAGGGCCTTCGCGTTGTGGAAGAAGTGGAGCCCGAAGTCCACGAGCGCGCCGACGGCCCGGCGGCCGTCGAAGGTGAGGTGGCGCTCGTCGAGGTGCCAGCCACGCGGGCGCATCACGATGACCGCGGGCCGCCCGCCCTCCTTCAGCGCGTAGCTCTTGCCCTCCGGCGAGGTGAAGGAGATCGTGCCGCGCACCGCGTCGAACAGGTTGACCTGGCCGGACACCACATTGGTCCAGTGTGGAGTGTTGGCGTCCTCCAGGTCGGCGAGCCAGACCTTGGCACCGGAGTTGAGCGCGTTGATCGCCATCTTGCGCTCGGTGGGCCCGGTGATCTCCACCCGCCGGTCCTCGAGGTCCGCCGGCGCGGTGGCCACCCGCCAGTCGGACTCACGCACCTCGCGGGTGTCGGGGAGGAAGTCCAGCTTCCCGGTCCGGGACGCCTCCTCGCGCCGGCCGGCCCGCGCGGCGAGGAGCTCGTCGCGCCGGTCCGCGAACCTCGCGTGCAGATCGGCGACGAACTCGAGCGCCGCGGGGGTGAGAATCTCGTCGCTTCGCTCGGCGGCACCGCCGAGCACCTGGATGTCGACCATGGCCTCCACCCTATGACCGTTCAGCCCCCCGCGCGGGGCGCCGTGTTCGTCACCACTTACCGCGGTGCACGACGTCCTCGGTGGCGCGGCGGCCGCGGGTGCGCGGCGAGCCGGTGACCGTACCGTCGTCCTCGGCTGAGTAGCCGATGGCCACCGCGCCGATCGGCTCGTGGTCCTCGGGCACGCCGAACGTCTCGCGGAACGTGGGCACGTCGTCGGGCATGATCCCGAAGTACAGCGCGCCGAGGCCGGCGTCGACCACGGTCTGCAGGATCAGCAGCGTGGCCATGCCGGTGTCGATGTGCCAGAACGGCACCGGCCAGCGGGCCTCGTCCCGGTCGGTCCAGCCCTTGTCCGGCTCGGCGTAGCGGTCGACGTAGACCCGCTTGCACGACAGCGGCACGATCAGCAGCGGCGCGGTGCTCACGTCGTTGCCCTTGGGCCGCATCGCCCAGAACCTGGCCAGGTCCTCGCCCTCCAGCACCAGGAACGCCTGGCCCTGGGAGAACCCGGCGGACGGACCGCGGGTGGCGTTGCGCAGGATCCGGTCGAGGACCTCCGGCGGCACCGGCCGGTCGGGCTGGAACGTGCGGACCATGCGGCGGCGCCGCACGACGTCCTGGAACTCCATCTGCTTCCCTTCCTGCTCAGCCGAGCAACGCGTCGACGAACGCGCCCGGCTCGAACGGCGCCAGGTCGTCCGCGCCCTCGCCGAGGCCGACGAGCTTGACCGGCACGCCGAGCTCGCGCTGCACCTGGAAGACGATGCCGCCCTTGGCGGTGCCGTCGAGCTTGGTGAGCACGATCCCGGTGATGTCGACGACGTCGGCGAACACCCGGGCCTGGGTGAGCCCGTTCTGGCCGGTGGTGGCGTCGAGCACGAGCAGGACCTCGTCGACCTTGGTCTGCTTCTCGACCACGCGCTTGACCTTGCCGAGCTCGTCCATCAGGCCGGTCTTGGTGTGCAGCCGGCCGGCGGTGTCGACGAGGACCGCGTCCACGCCGGCCTCGATACCGCGCTTGACCGAGTCGAACGCGACCGCGGCGGGATCCGCGCCTTCCTTGCCGCGCACGACCTCGGCGCCGACCCGCTCGGCCCAGGTGGCGAGCTGCTCGGTGGCGGCGGCGCGGAAGGTGTCGGCGGCGCCGAGGACGACCGTGCGGCCCTCGGCGACGAGGACGCGGGCGAGCTTGCCGGTGGTGGTGGTCTTGCCGGTGCCGTTGACGCCGGTGACGAGGACGACCGCGGGGAGCTTGGCGCCGTCGCTGTGGTGCGGCAGCGCGCGGACGGCGCGGTCCATGTCGGGGTGCAGGACGTCGACGAGGACGTCGCGCAGGAGCGCGCGGGCCTGCGCGGCGTTGCGGACGCCGCGGGAGACGAGCTCGGCCCGCAGCCGGTCGACGACCTCCTGGGTGGTGGCGGTGCCGAGGTCGGCGAGCAGCAGGGTGTCCTCGACCTCGGTCCAGGAGTCCTCGTCGAGGTCGCCGGCGCCGAGGAGGCCGAGCAGGCCCTCGCCGAAGGTGGAGCGGGACCGGGACAGCCGGCCACGCAGCCGCTCGAGGCGGCCGGACGCCGGGGCGATCTCCTCGGCGACCTCCTCGACGACCTCCGCCGGCGTGGGCACGACCGGCTCGGCGGCTTCGGCGGCCGGCACCTCGGCGGGCGGCGCGGGTGTGTCGGCGGCCGGTGTCTCGGCGGCGGGGGCCTCGGGCTGGGCCGGGACCTCGGCCGGGGCCTCGGCCTCGTCGGGCACCGTGGTGGCCGGGGGCTCACCGGCCTGCTTCTGGCCGCCCGGCGCGAGGCTGATCCCGCCGCCGGCCTGGTACCCGCCACGCGGCTTGGGCTCGCCGGGCTTCTTCTCCTCGACGGTCTTCTGCTCGGTGAGGCTGATCCGTCGCCGCCGGCTGAGCGTGACGCCCACGACCAGCGCAAGCGCGAGCAGAACCACGACGACGACGATGATCACGATCACGGTGCTCGACACGCCGCCATCCTCGCATCAGGCCACGACCGCTACTTCAGCACGCCCGCCGTGAGCCCGGCCTGCACCTGGCGCTGGAACAGGATGTACACGATCAGCACCGGCAGCAGCGCGATCACCAGCCCGGCGAACAACGCCGTCCAGTCGCCGCGGTAGCCCTGGCTGATCGCGAGCGCGGCCAGACCCTGGGCCAGCACCTTCTTGTCCGGCTCGTTCATCAGCACCACCGGCAGCACGTACTGGTTCCAGTGCCCCAGCACGTTGAACAGGCCGATGCTGATCAGCCCCGGCTTGGCCATCGGCAGCATGACCCGGAAGAACAGGCCGAAGTGCGAGCACCCGTCGACGATGGCCGCCTCCGCGATGGACGTCGGCTGGGTGCGGAAGAACGCGGTCAGGAAGAACACCGTGAACGGCAGCGAGAACGCCACGTACACCAGCGCCAGCGACAGGTGGCTGTTCAACCCGAGGAACTGCCCGACGAGCGGCAGGTTCCCCGTGTTGCGCACGACGAAGAACAGCGGCACCAGCGCCAGGAACACCGGGAAGATCATCCCGCCGACGAAGCCGTAGTAGACGATCCGGTTGCCGGGGAACTCGTAGCGCGCCAGGACGTACGCGGCCATCGCGCCGAGCAGCATGGTGAGCGGCACGGAGATCACGATGACGATGACGCTGTTCGCGAAGTACTGGCCGATGTTCGCGACCGTCCACGCGCGGGAGAAGTTCTCGACCCGCACCGCCGCCGGCAGGCCGAACGGCTCGTTCAGGAACTCCGAGTTGGTCTTGAACGCGGACACGATCGCCCACAGCAGCGGCAACGTCGTGATCAGCGCCCAGATCAGCAGGAACGTCCCGGTCAGCAGGTTCACCGCGCCCTCGCCGGCGCCGACCCCGGGATGCCGCCGCCGCGGCGGCGGCACGACGGGCGCCTCGGGCGGGGAGGAGACGACGGTCATGACAGCTCCACCCGCTCCCGCCGCGCCGCACGCATGAACACCACAGCGACGACCAGCGTCAGCAACAGCAGCACGACGCCGATCGCCGAGGCGTAGCCGAACCGGTAGCTGTTGAACGCGCTGCGGTAGAGCGCCAGGCCGAGCACGTCACCCTCGCGCGACGGCCCGCCGCTGATGCCCAGCATGATCTGCACGAGCGCGAACGCGTCCATCGCCTGGATCGCCAGGTACACCCAGCCGACCTGCACGGTGTCCCACACGAGCGGCAGCGTCACGTGCCGGAAGGTGTGGAACCGGGCGGCCCCGTCGAGCAGCGCCGCCTCGTAGATCTCCTTGGGGATCGACTGCATCGCCGCGGAGAACAGCACGACGTAGAACCCCGCGAACGCCCAGATCATCACCACCACGACGACCCAGAACGCGAAGGTGGGGTCCCCGAGCCAGGGCTTGGCGAGCGCGTCGAGGCCGACCGCGGTCAGCACGCCGTTGAGGATCCCGCCGGCCTCGGTGGGCGCGAAGACGTACTTGAACAGCACGCCGACCACCGCCACCGAGAGCACCATCGGGAAGAAGTAGACGACCTTGTAGACGCTCGAGCCGCGCACGCCCTCGATGCCCGAGCGCCCGCGCCGGCCCACGTTGAGCATCGACGCGAGGAAGAGTCCCAGCAGCACGGTCACCGCCGGCACGACGACCAGCAGGATCCCGTTGTTGCGCAACGCGATCAGGAACTGGTCGTCGTGCAGGAGGCGCACGTAGTTGTCGAACCCGACGAACGTCTGGCCGGCGGTGAGGCCGGTCCAGTCGGTGAGCGAGATGTAGATCGCCTGCACGTAGGGCGAGACCACGAACAGGGCGAAGAGCCCGACCGGCACCACGAGGAAGGCCGTGACGAACGGGTACTTCCCGTGGCGCAGGGCGGGCCCGGCCTTCGCGGCCGGCCGGCGTGGCACGGTGTTTCGAACGGACACGTCGGTCGACAACGAGAGCTCCGGTGAATCAGCGGGTGTACTTGGTGATGGAGTCGTCGTCGCGGATCTTCTTGGCCTCGGCCTCGCAGCCCGCGACGAACTCGTCCACCGACTTGCGGCCGGTCAGCAAGTCACCCATCTGCGTGTTGATGCCCGGGTTCCACATGGTGCCGTACCACGTGTTGTACATCCAGTTGACCACGTTGTCGTCGGCGGCCTTGAGGGCCGCCTGCGCGGAGGTGAGGCCCGGCGGGAGCTCGACGCCGTCGGCCGCGCCCTTCACCACGGTCAGGCTGGACACCTCCTTGGTGAAGCCCTTCGCGCCCTTCTTGGAGAGCATGATCCGCATGTACTCCAGGCCGCCACGCGCGTTCTTCGCGGTCGCCGGAACGATGTAGGGCTCGCCGGGCGAGGCGAACAGCGTCTCCTTCGGCATCACGGAGTCGGCGGACAGCAACGGCTCGGGCATCACGGCGAACTCGAAGCCGTCCGGCGTGACGTCCTTCTGCTCGCTCTCCAGCCACGAGCCGCACGGCACGAACGCGGCCTTGCCCGCGCTCCACTGGCCCTGGGCCTGGATGTGGTCCATGCCTTCCGTGCCGGACAGGATGTAGCCCTTCGTGCGCAGCCCGGCGAGCGCGCTGGCGGACTCCTTGATCGCCTCGTGGCCCCAGGCGCCGACCTCGAGGTTGTCGATCGCCTTGAGGACGTCCGGGCCGGCGAGCTTGGCGGCCATCGTCATCAGCGGCCAGCTCATGTACCGGGCGTGGACGCCCTGGTAGGTCCACGGCGCGATGCCGGCGGCCTTGATGTCCTTGCAGAGGTCGAGCATCTCGGCCCACGTGGCGGGCGGCTGCCACCCGTGCTTGGCGAAGAGCGCCTTGTTGTACCAGATGCCGTACACCGTCAGCGCCATGTTCATGACGTAGGGCTTGTCGCCGAACGTGCCCTGCGCGACCGCGCCGGGGACCAGCGTGTCGCGCACCTTGACGTTCGGGTCGTCCCAGCTCGGCGCGTCGTAGAGGTCGGTGAGGTCGTAGAGCTGCTTGTCGGACACGAGCTGGCCGAGCGGGATCTGGCCGTCGCCGGAGTCGTTGACGAAGTCCGGCGGGTTGCCGCCGACGAAGCGGGACTGCAGGGCACCCGCGATGTCCACCTCGGCCTTGTGGTTGATCTTGGCCTTCGGGTACTTGGCCTTGTACATCGGCTCGTGCACGGCGGTGGCGTACTTGTCGCCGAAGCCGCCGTTGAAGATGTAGATCTCGATCGGGGAGTCGGTGGGGACGCCCAGCGGGTTCTCGGTGGAGGCCTTCCCCGTGGTCGCCTCCTGGCCGCCGCCGGAGGTGGCACAGCCGACCAGCATGCTCGATCCCGGCAGTACCAGGGCACCGGTGGCCAGGGCGCCACGCAGGAAGTTTCGCCTGCTCCAATCCGCCGAAAACTTGGTCATCCTCGCTCCTCGTTGTCCTCGCTATGCGGTGTGGCCGACCCCACTCCCCGACGCAGGGTGACACAGTATCGCCCTGGTCTATACCTTGAACGGGGAATACTCAACCGTTCGTGACATCGATTTGGTTAAGAACTAACCACACGTCTTGCGGGGGGCTCCGGGAGTGTCATACCCAAGTGCCGTGACTTCGTGCCGGGTGATCGGGCTGCTGTCCGGAACGTCGATGGACGGCATCGACGTGGCGGTGGCCGAGCTGCGCTTGACCGACGAGACCATCGACCTCGTGCCGCGGGGGTATGCCGCGGTGCCCTACCCCACCGCGCTGCGCAACGCGCTGCTCGCGGCCCTGCCGCCGCACGGCAGCTCGGCCGGGGAACTGTGCCGGCTGGACACCGCGGTCGGCCGGGCGTTCGCGGCCGCGGCGGCCGACGCGCTGGGCACGCTCGCCGACGGACGGGCCGACCTCGTCGCCTCGCTCGGCCAGACGCTCTTCCACTGGGTCGAGGACGGCCAGGTCCACGGCACCCTGCAGATCGGCCAGCCGGCGTGGATCGCCGAGGCCACCGGCCTGCCCGTGGTCGCCGACCTGCGGGGGCGGGACGTGGCGGCCGGCGGGCACGGCGCGCCGCTCGCGAGCGTGCTGGACCGGCTGTGGCTGCGCGAGCTCGCCGGCTCGGGCTTGGTGGCCGGGCTGAACATCGGCGGGATCGCCAACATCACCGTGGTGGCGCCGGACGAGCCGGACCTCGCGTTCGACACCGGGCCGGGCAACGCGCTGCTCGACGCCGCCGCCCGGATGATCTCCAACGGCGCCTGGCAGCAGGACGTCGACGGTGACCTCGCGGCGCAGGGCCACGTCCGGACGGACCTGCTGGAGATCCTGCTCGAGGACGCGTACTACGCCGCCGCGCCGCCGAAGTCGACCGGCAAGGAGCACTTCCACACCGAGTACCTGCGGACCGCGCTCGACAAGGTCTCCCGGGTCAGCGGGCCGGACCTGCTGGCCACGCTGGTCGAGCTGACCGCGACGACGGTCGCCGAGGCATGCCGCGCGCACGGCGTCACCCGGGTCGTCGCGTCCGGCGGCGGGGTGCGCAACCCGACCCTGATGGCCGCGCTGGGCCGGCTGCTGGCACCCGCCGAGCTGGTCGGCAGCGACGAGCTCGGCCTGCCGAGCGACGCGAAGGAGGCGTACCTGACCGCCCTGCTCGGCTTCCTGACCTGGTCGGGCCTCCCGGCCAACGTGCCGACCGCCACCGGGGCCCGCGGGCCGCGGCTGCTCGGCAGCATCACCCCGGGCAGCTCGGCCCTGCGGCTGCCCGAACCGGCGACGACCACCGTCACCCGGCTGCGGGTGACCCAGCCGGCGATCAGCGGGAGGTAGGCCGTGCGCGCGCTCGACGTCGCGATCATCGTGGTCTTCCTGGTCGGGATGCCGCTGCTCGGCGTCCTGATCGGCGGCCGGCAGAAGTCGGCCACCGACTACTTCATCAGCGAGAAGAAGATCTCCTGGTGGGTGGTCTGCGTGTCGGTCGTCTCCGCGGAGACCTCGACGCTGACCGTGCTGTCCGTGCCCGTGGTCGCCTACCTGGCGCCGCCGCAGGCGGGCGGCATGACGTACCTGACGCTGGCGTTCGGGTACATCGTCGGCCGGATCATCGTGTCGTTCGTGCTGCTCCCCCGCTACATCGCGGGCGACCTGGTGACCGCGTACGCGTTCCTGGGCAAGCGCTACGGCGACGGCATGCGCGCGACCGCGTCGGTGACCTTCCAGTTCACCCGGCTGCTCGCGGACGGCATCCGGCTGTTCGCCACCGCCATCCCGATCAAGGTCGTGCTCGCCTCGTACGGGATCGGCGCCTCCTACTGGGCGATCGTGACCGTGCTGGGCATCGCGATGGTGTTCTACACCTTCGTCGGCGGGGTGCGCGCGGTCGTGTGGGTCGACGCGATCCAGATGCTCTGGTACGTCATCGGCGGGATCGTCGTCGTGGTCTCGCTGGCCGGGGCGCTGCCGTCCGGGTGGTTCGGCGACGCGATGGACGCGTCGAAGTTCCAGCTGTTCGACTTCTCCTCCAACGCGCTGACCGGCAGCTACCCGTTCATCGCGGCGTTCTTCGGCGGCGCGATGCTGGCGATGGCCTCGCACGGGGTCGACCAGCTGATCGTGCAGCGGCTGATGTCGACCCGGGACGTGCGCGCGTCGCAGAAGGCGCTGATCGCGAGCGGTTTCGTGGTGCTGCTGCAGTTCGCGTTCTTCCTGCTCATCGGCGTGATGATGTGGGCGTTCTACAAGGCGGCGGTGCCGACCGGCCCGGTCGCCGAGGGCGGCCTCGGGCTCGCCAACAAGGACGAGCTGTTCGCCAACTACATCGTCACCGAGCTGCCGCCGGGCCTGTCCGGCTTCGTGATCGCCGGCATCCTCGCGGCGGCGCTGTCGTCCTCGCTGGGCGCGCTGGCGTCGGCGACGGTGACCGACGTGTACGAACGGGTCTCCCGGCGCACGCTGTCCGACGCCGACCGGCTGCGGCTGGGCCGGCTCTGGACGGTCGTCTGGGCCGGCCTGCTGATCATCTGCGCCGGCCTGTTCGCGACGGCGAACACGACCACCGCCGACCCGATCGTCGTGCAGGCGCTGGGGATCACCGGGTACACCTACGGCGCGCTGCTCGGCGCGTTCCTGCTCGGGCTGATCGTCAAGCGCGCCAACCAGACCGACGGGATCGTCGCGTTCGTCGTCACCGTGGCGGCGATGACGTTCGTGATCCTCGGCGTGAAGTTCGCCGGCCCGTCCGCCGCGGCCGACCCGGTGGCCAACGGCTACGGCGAGTGGACGTCGGTCCGCATCGACTTCTCGGCGGCCGCGCCGGCCGAGGGCGTGCGCACGCTGGTGAGCTGGTGGTACACGCCGCTCGGCGTCGCGGTGACGCTGATCGTCGGCGGGCTGCTCGCGCTGCGGCACCGCGAGCGGCCGGCACCCGAGGTCGAGGAACCGGAAACGGTCAGGGCTGCGTGACGGTCAGCGCGGCCGCCGGGCGGTGGCCGGTCTTGCGATAGCTCACCAGCTCGGTGCGCAGCGTGAAGCCGAGCGAGGCGAACATCCGCTCCGACGCGTCGTTGCCCAGGCGGATCAGCGTCGCCGCGCGGTTGCGCGCGCCGGCGCGGGTGGCGAGCTCGACCAGCAGCCGGCGAACGAGCAGCCGGCCGGCGTGGCGGGAGCGGGCGACCGGGTCGACGCCGACCACGTCCACGTAGTGCTCCTCTGCCTGGTTGTAGCCGGCCGCGTAGCCCAGGAAGCCGGTGTCATCGTCGCCCAGGATGACCACCGTGTGCGCGGAGTCGTCGGCGACCAGGCGGTGGCCGGGGGTCGGCGCGTCGGGGAAGCAGCGGTCGTGCAGCCGGGCCACGGCCGCGCGGACCTCGGCGTCGGCGGGCATGAGCCGGATCCGGTCGTCGGGCACCGCCGCGTCGACGGGCCGGACGAGCAGGCCGCGTAGCTCGGCGTCGGTGAGCGTGAACAGCCGCATGGCCTTGTCGACGGCGATGTCGTGCCGGGCGGCGAAGTCGGCGAGCAGCCTGTTCTGCCGGTGGGCGAACAGGTCGAGCGCGGTGGCGGCGGCCATCCGGGGCAGCTGGTCGGCGCGGTCGAACAGGGCGTCGGCGGTGGCCCGCCAGAGCTGGCCGGCCGCCGGGTGGTTGGCGGGCACGTCGACGAACGGGCCGTGCAGGTAGGCCCGGTGCTGCTCGTCGTCGACCTCGACGCTCAGCACGCCCCGCAGCCGGCCGTTCCGGTCGACGGCCACGACGGCGCCGGACACCCAGTCGGGACGCAGGGCCGCGAGCTCCTCGGCCACCTCCTCGGAGGTCTCGCCGTGGAACGCGATGAGGTGCGCCGGGTCGGCCTGCAGGCGGGCGATCAGCTCGACCGTCGCCTCGAGGTCGGCCGGCGTCGCCGGTCGGACTGTGTACATAGCGGAAATCTTGAACTCCCGAGGGTGATCGACGCGAACGGATTTATCGCCCCGAGGGGCAGAGTCCACCGGCTGGTCGGGCAGCATCCGGACTTTGATGCGTTTCCGTTACTAACCCGGTCGAGAGATGCCCCATACTTCCTCACCTGCGGGGGTACCGTGCCCTCCGCCCAGTCGACTCCTTTTGAGAATGGAAAGGCCACGCGCAATGGCTGAATTCGATGTCAAGCGTGTTACACCGCTCGAATGGGCTGGCATCGGTGCCGGCGTACTCGCTTTCATAGTTAGTTTCTTTCCGTGGGTGACCATCGATTTCGGCGGCGGGCTCGGTGGCCTGGCGGGCATCGACACGAGCGTGAGCGGGAGCGCCTGGGACGCGGGCTTCCTCGCCTGGTTCCCGGTGCTGCTGCTGGTCGGCGTCGCGGTCGTGGTCATCCTGCCCCACTTCGGCACCCAGGTGCCGCAGCGCTCGATGATCTGGCTGGGAGCCTCCGCGCTCGCCTTCGTCCTCATCCTGCTGCGCTGGCCGACCTACGGCGCGTACCTCAGCGCCGGCTTCGGCCTGTTCATCGGGCTCGTCCTGGCCGCCGTGTCGGCGGTCGCGGCGTTCATGGTGTACCGGGCGTCGGCGAGCCCGGCCGCACCGCAGGCCGGCACCGCCTACGGCGCCTGACCTTCCCGAACACGCGAACGGCCCCCATCGCGCGATGGGGGCCGTTCGCGTGTTCGGGTCAGGACGGGGCGGGCGCCGGTTCGGCGTCCTTTCCGTGCAGGCGCTGGGAGATCACCTGGGTGATGCCGTCGCCACGCATGCTGACGCCGTAGAGGGCGTCGGCGATGTCCATGGTCGGCTTCTGGTGGGTGATGATCAACAGCTGCGAGGTGGCGCGCAGCTCCTGCAGCAGCCCGATCAGCCGGCGCATGTTGACATCGTCCAGCGCCGCCTCCACCTCGTCCATCACGTAGAACGGCGAGGGGCGGGCGCGGAAGATCGCCACCAGCATGGCCACCGCCACGAGTGACTTCTCGCCACCGGACAGCAGCGACAGCCGCTTAATCTTCTTGCCCGGCGGGCGCGCCTCGACGTCGACGCCCGTGGTGAGCATGTCCTCCGGCTCGGTGAGGATCAGCCGGCCCTCACCGCCCGGGAACAGCGTGCCGAACACGATCTCGAACTCGCGGGCCACGTCCTCGTAGGCCGAGGTGAAGACCTCGAGGATCTTGTCGTCGACCTCCTTGACCACGGTGAGCAGGTCGCGCCGGGTGGCCTTGAGGTCCTCCAGCTGGGTGGACAGGAACTTGTACCGCTCCTCCAGCGCCGCGAACTCCTCCAGCGCCAGCGGGTTGACCTTGCCCAGCAGCGTGAGGTCGCGCTCGGCCCGCTTGGCCCGCCGCGCCTGCGTGTCCCGGTCGTACGGGATGGGCTGCGGGGCGACGACGGCCTCGCCGCGCTCCTTGGCCGCCTCGTACTCGGCCATCTCGACCGGGCTGGGCGGCACGGGCACCGTCGGCCCGTACTCGGTGACCAGGTCCTCCAGGCCGATGCCGAAGCTCTCGGCGATCTTGGTCTCCAGCTGCTCGAGCCGCAGCCGCTGCTCCGCGCGCAGCACCTCGTCGCGGTGCACGGCGTCGGTGAGCTTCTCCAGCTCGGTGGACAGCTCGCGGACCCGGTTGCGCACCTCGAGCAGCACCCGCTCGCGGTCGAAGCGCTCGGCCTGCACGGTGTCCCGCTCCTGCGCGGCGGCCTGCAGCGACACGGCGATGCGCTCGAGCGCCAGCTCGCCGCCGGCGACCACGGCCTGCGCGACCGCGGCACCCCGGGCCCGGGCGGCGAGCGCCTTGGCGGCCCGCTCGCGGGCCTCCCGCTCGGCCCGCGCCGCGCGGCGCAGCTCGTCGGCGGCGCCGTGCAGCGCGCGGTGCCGCTCCTCGGCGGTCCGCAGCGCCAGCCGGGCGTCCATCTCCTGCTGCCGGGCGGCGGTGAGCGACGCGGCGGCCTCGTCCCGCACCGCGGTGTCCGGCTCGTCGTCCAGCGGCGCTTCCTCGGCGACGACCAGCCGCTCCTCCAGCTCGGCCAGCTTGCTGAGCGCGTCCTCGCGGGCCTGCTCGACCTTGGCCCGCTGGCTCGCCACCCGCTCCGCCTCGGCCTGCGCCGAGCGCACGGCCTGGCGCATCCGGCTGAGCCGCTCGGTGGACCGGGCCGCCCGCACCTTCGCCTCGTTGCGTGCCTCGTGCGCGGCGGCCACCTCGGCGGCCCGCGCCTGCTGCTCGGCCTTGGCCCCGGCGAGCGCCGCGGCGGCCCGCTCGGCGGCGGCCTCGCTGGCGGCGAGCTTCTCGTTGGCCTCGTCGACCGCGGCCTGCACCTCGATGACGCTCTGCCCGCGGTCGGCGCCGCCGACCACCCAGTGCGCGCCGAACACGTCGCCCTCGGCGGTGACCGCGCGAACCTCCGGGTACCGGGCGACCAGCTCGCGCGCGGCGGCCAGCGAGTCGACCACCGCGACCTGCTCGAGCGCGGTGAGCACCGCGTGCCGCAGCGACTCGGGCGCGCGCACGAGGTCCGCGGCCCAGCGGGCGCCGTGGGGCAGCAGCGGCCAGCCGGACCGGTCGATCGTCGACCAGCCGCCGACGAGTACCCCGGCGCGGCCGGAGTCGTTGCCCCGCAACAGTTCCAGGGCCGCGACCGCGTCGTCACCGGAGGCCACCGCGACCGCGTCGGCCACCGGGCCGAGCGCCGCGGCCAGCGCGGCCTCCGCCCCCGGCTCGACGGTGAGCAGCGCCGCCACCGAGCCCAGCAGGCCCGGCATCCGGTCGCCCGCGGCCAGCAGCGCGCCGGCGCCGTCCTTGCGGGACAGGCCCAGCGAAAGCGCGTCGACCCTGGCCTTCCAGGACGCGATGTCCTTCTCCGCGGTCCGCTCGGCCGTGACCAGCTCCTCGACCCGGACCTGCGCGGCCTTCTGCGCCGCCTTGGCCTGCTCGTGCCGGTCGCCCAGACCCGCGTCGTCGGCGTCCTCGACACCCGACTCGGCCTGCGCCTCGGCCAGCTCGACGGCCGCGTCCTCGGCCCGCTCGGTGGCCTCGACCAGCGCGGTGGACAGCCGCTCGATCTCCTCGGCGGTGGCGCCGGTCTTGCTGCGCAACGCCTCGACCTGGCCGGCGAGCCGGGCCAGGCCCTCGCGCCGGTCGGCGACCGCGCGGACGGCGGCCATGTGCGCCTGCTCGGCGGCCTGCACGACCTTCTCCAGCTCGGCCCGCCGCTCGGCGGTCTCGCCCAGCGCGGCCCGGGCGACGTCCACCCGCTCGGCGAGCTCGGCCTCGCGGATCGCCGTCTCCTCGGCCTCGGCCTCCAGCTCCTCGGGGTCGCGGCCGCCGCGGGCCTCGCCGGTGACGTCGGTGGCGGACAGGTGCCGCTCGCGCTCGACGGCCAGCCGCACGGTGCCGCGCAGCCGCTCCTCCAGCGCGGAGAGCCGGTACCAGGTGTCCTGCGCGGAGGCGAGCCGCGGCGCGTCGGCGGCGAGCTGGTCCTCCAGCGCGGTCTGCTTGGCGTCGGCCACCTCCAGGGCCTGCTCGACCCCGTGCCGGCGGGCCCGGGCGGCGGCCTCGTCGGCCTGGTCCTTGGCGATCTCGGTGCGCTGGCTGACCAGGTCGTCGGCGTGCAGCCGCAGCCGGGAGTCGCGCAGCTCGGCCTGCACGGCCTGGGCCTTGCGGGCGATCTCGGCCTGCTTGCCGAGCGGCTTGAGCTGGCGGCGCAGCTCGCTGGTGAGGTCGGTGAGCCGGGTGAGGTTGGCCTGCATCGCGTCGAGCTTCCGCAGCGCCTTCTCCTTGCGCTTGCGGTGCTTGAGGACGCCCGCGGCCTCCTCGATGAACGCGCGCCGCTCCTCGGGCTTGGACTCGAGGATCTGGGCGAGCTGGCCCTGGCCGACGATGACGTGCATCTCGCGGCCGATGCCGGAGTCGGACAGCAGCTCCTGGACGTCCATCAGCCGGCAGGTGTTGCCGTTGATCTCGTACTCGCTCGCGCCGTCGCGGAACATCCGGCGGGTGATCGACACCTCGGTGTACTCGATCGGCAGCGCGCCGTCGGTGTTGTCGATGGTGAGGCTGACCTCGGCGCGGCCGAGCGGGGCGCGGCCGGCGGTGCCGGCGAAGATGACGTCCTCCATCTTGCCGCCACGCAGGTCCTTCGCGCCCTGGGTGCCCATGACCCAGCGCAGCCCGTCCAGCACGTTCGACTTGCCGGACCCGTTCGGCCCGACGACGCAGGTGATCCCCGGTTCGAACCGCAACGTGGTGGCCGACGCGAACGACTTGAACCCCTTGAGCGTCAGGCTCTTCAAATGCACGAGACGCGGACCTCTCAGACAACCGTGAAGTGCGGTCTATCCGTCTGAGGGTACCTGTGGGTCCCCCGCATCCGTGGGAGGCGGCCGTGTCGAGCCCGTGAACAAGAGTGCTAACGCCCAGGTGACGGGATGGTCAGGGCCACCGCCTTGTCGTCGAGCCGCAGCTCCAGGTGGTCGATCTTGCTGCGCTGGAACGAGGTGCTCGCGGGGATCTCGTCGTGGTAGTCGTGGTCGGTGCCCCACCAGCCGGCGATCTCCCGGTTGCCCGCGGCGTCGTAGACCATCAGGTAGCACCGCCGGCCAGGCGGAAGCCCCTGGATCCGCAGCTGGATCTCGGTGCCCCACTCGTGGTCGACGAGCCGCGCGGCGGCACTGGCCCGGCCGTCCAGCGTCATCGCCGACCAGGTGATCCCGGCGGCCTCGGGCGGCGGCGACTGGTGCGTCGCCTGCCAGCCGAAGATTCCCCCGAACGTGATGGCCACGGCGACCACGGCGGCGGCCGCGACCAGCCACAACCGCTTCCGGCGCGACCTCCGGCCCGGCCTGTCGGGTGTGTCGGGCGTGTCGTCGGCCACCTGCAGTAACAAGGGCTCGTCGAACGCGGGCAGCCGCGGGATCGGGACGCCCTGACCAGGCCCTTCGCCGCCCGGCAGGCTCGACAGCGGGGTGAGCACCGGGCTCGCCAGCGAGCCGTAGGGAATGGGGCCCGGCAGCGGCGCGGTCGGGTGGGCCTCCTCCAGCGTGGTCGGCGGGAGGTCGTCGGCGAAGTCGTCGAGCGAGATCTGGTTCAGCATGCCGGGCAGCGGGGCGAGCCGGACGAGCTCGGCCCGGCAGGTGTCGCAGCCGGCGAGGTGCGCCTCGAACGCGAAGCGCTCGTGCGGCTCGAGCGCGCCGAGCAGGTACGCACCGAGCGTGATCGTGTTGGTGCAGGTCATGGCTCGGTCACCCCCCGCTCCTCGAGCGCGTCCCGCAGCGCGCGCAGCGCGTAGAACGAGCGCGACTTCACCGTGCCGGGCGGCACCCCGAGCGCGGCGGCCGCCTCGGCGATGGTGCGGCGGCGGTAGAACAGCTCGCCGATGACCGCGCGGTGGTCCTTGGACAGCGCACGCATGGCCTCGGCCACCTGCCAGCCCTGCAGCACGCGGTCGAAGTCGTCGGTCTGGCGGGCCCAGTCCCGTTCCAGGATCGGCACCTCGTCGACGCGGGCGCCCTGGCGCCGGTAGCCGGAGACGACCAGGTTGCGGGCCACCGTGTAGAGCCACGGCCCGGCTTGGTCAGCGGTCAGGCTCGACGCGTTGCGCCAGGCCCTGAGCAAGGTCTCCTGCACGATGTCCTCGGCGTACTGGTGGTCGCCGCCGACGGCACGCAGGACGTAGCCGTACAACGGCCGGCGGTAGCGGCTGTAAAGCTCACGGAGGAGCTCGTCCTCCTGGTCCGGGGTGTTCCCCACACTGAAGTCATACGCGTTTCGGCTGGCCAGGGTTCAACCCGCGGATGATTCTGTCGGGCGTGACCACACCGTTATCTCTCCTCGAACCCCGGCAGGTTCCCCTTGGCGGCCGACCACCGCTCCACGACCGTGTCGACCGAGCCCGGCGTGCGGCCCGAGCGGAGCAGCTCGAGCAGGCCGTCGCACAGCTGCCGTGCACCCTCCGCAACCACCTCCACCCGGCCGTCGGTGAGGTTGCGCGCGTAGCCCCGCAGGCCGAGCTCGGAGGCCCGGCTGCGGGTCCACCAGCGGAAGCCCACTCCCTGCACCCGGCCGTGGACCCAGGCGGTCAGGCGCACGGGCTGATCAACTACGGTGTCCACGGATAGTGGTTCCTCGATCCGGTGTGTGCACGATCAGTTACAGGTGATACGTTACCGCGCTGTAATACGCCATCTGGAGCAACGATGGCGAGCCGAGGAGGATGGACTCTCACATGTCCGAGCACATGTCCGAGCCTGAGGACGAGCTGACACCGTTACCCGAGCCGGCCGAGAGGTCGAAGCTCTCCCGCTCGCCGTACATCGCGCTCGGCGTGGCCGCGGTGGTCGTGGCGACGGTGTTCGCCACGGTGGCGGCGCTCGCCAACTCCAGCGACGACACGGCGGCACCGCAGCCCAAGAGCAAGGACTCGGTCCAGATCACGACGTCGGAGACGTACTCGACCGACCCCACGTCGACGTCCTCGCCGACCGCCTCGTCCGCGCCGTCGTCGGCCGCGTCCAGCAGCACCACGACGACCACCACGGACAGGACCACGACGACGGAGCGGCAGACCGACCCTCCGGGCAACACCCCGAAGCCGCCCACACGCACGACGACGCCCAAGCCGCCGACCACCACCCCGCCCCCGCCGCCGCCGAACAAGGCGCCCACCGCGAGCTTCTCCTTCACCTGCAACGGGTTGACGTGCGACTTCAACGGCGGCGCCTCCTCGGACCCGGAGGGCGGCCCCCTGCAGTACAGCTGGAGCTGCGGCGGCTCCGGGGTCACCACCTCGTGCACGTTCCCCTCCAGCGGCGACTACCAGGTCACGCTCACGGTCACCGACAACAAGAACAAGACGGGCTCGCAGACGAAGACCGTCACCGTGCCGGGTCCCACCACTACCTCGGGTAACTAGACCGACCTTCATAACGTCACCCGTTAGTGGTACGTTGCCGGACCGTGACATCGGCCCGCGCACGGAGACCCGTGCTCCCCGCTCTCGCCGCGGCGCTCGTCGGTGTGGTCACCGCCGGTGCGGCGACTCTCATGGCACACGCCACGGAGTCCTCCGGCGGCCAAGGACGGATCGGCCTGGCGGTGGAGAACCCGAGGGGCCCCAAGGGTTCCGCCGGCCTGAACCACCCCGACAACCCGGTCGGCACGGGCTCCGCCACGGACAGCTCCGGCTCGAAGACCGCAGAGTCGGGCAACGCGGACACGTCGCCGAAGACCGACGACGCCCCGGCGCCCAGCTCGAGCCAGACCGCCTCCCCGCCCTCCACCTCGTCCCCGCTGCCCCCGGCCACCTCCGTGCCGCCGAACCCCGAGCAGCAGGTGCAGCAGGTCGTCGACATCGCGAACGCCTACCGCGCGGAGGCCGGCTGCGAGCCGCTGCGGGTGGACGCCCGGCTCACCCAGGCCGCGCAGGACCACAGCAGCGACATGTCGGTCCGTGACTACTTCGACCACACCACCCCCGAAGGTGTGACGTTCGCCGAGCGCATCGTGACCGCGAACTACCCGACCCCCGGCGCCGAGAACATCGCGCGCGGCCAGCAGAACGCCGCGCAGGTGATGGACAGCTGGATGAACTCCGACGGCCACCGCGCGAACATCCTCAACTGCCAGCTGAGCGCCCTCGGCGTGGGCCTGGACCTCGACGGCATGTACTGGACGCAGGACTTCGGCTACTGAGCCTGCTCGCGGACCAGGCAGAACGGGTGGCCCGCCGGGTCGGCGTAGATCCGCCAGCCCCGCTCGCCGGCACCGGTGTCGAGCACCCTCGCGCCCGCGGCCACGACGGCGTCGTGCGCGGCCGCCAGCTCCGTCACCCCGATGTCCACATGGGACTGTTGCGGGTACGCGGGGTCCGGCCACCGCGGCGGCCGGTGGTCGGCCACCCGCTGGAAGCAGAGCACCTGCCCCGAGTCGAGGTGCAGCGTCGACCAACCGTCCTCGAGGGACCAGCGGCGGTCCGGGCGGTTGACCTCCCCACCCAGCAGTGCCTGGTAGAAGCGGGCCAGCACGACGTCGTCGGCGCAGTCGAGGACCACGCACTGCAGAGAGCCGATCACGGGAGCAGAGCGTAGGGCGTGGCTGGTCCGCCTCCCCGGGAATTAAAAGTGTGCGTTGCCTCCCGGCGAATGGTGCGGGTCTACGAGACAGGCCTTAGACCTCGAAGCGGTAGCCCATCCCGGCCTCGGTCACCAGGTGCTTCGGCCGCGACGGCTGCGGCTCGAGCTTGCGGCGCAGCTGCGCCAGGTACACCCGCAGGTAGTGCGTCTCCGACGCGTACGACGGCCCCCACACCTCCTGCAGCAGCTGCTTCTGCGCCACCAGCTTCCCCTTGTTGCGCACCAACAGCTCCAGCACGCCCCACTCGGTCGGCGTCAGGTGCACCTCGGACCCGTCGCGCAGCACCTTCTTCGCCGCCAGGTCCACGGTGAACGAGGAGGTCTCGACCACCGCGTCCTCGCCGGTGGGCACCGACGCCGACGCGCGGCGCACGGCCGCCCGCAGCCGGGCCAGCAGCTCGTCCATGCCGAACGGCTTGGTCACGTAGTCGTCGGCGCCCGCGTCCAGCGCCGCCACCTTGTCGCCCGAGTCGGTGCGCGCGGACAGCACGATGATCGGCACCGAGGTCCAGCCGCGCAGGCCCTCGATCACCGTCGCGCCGTCGAGGTCGGGCAGGCCCAGGTCGAGCACCACGACGTCCGGCCGCACGGACGCGGCCACCCGCAGCGCCTCGGCCCCGTCGGCGGCGGTGGCCACCTCGTAGCCGCGCGCGGTCAGGTTGATCCGCAGCGCGCGCACGATCTGCGGCTCGTCGTCGACCACCAGCACCCTGGTCATTCCACAGCCCCACCATCCATCGGAAGGGAGATCACCACGGTGAGCCCACCACCGGGTGTGTCCTCGGTCCGTATCGTCCCACCCATCGCGTCGACGAAACCCTTCGCCACGGACATGCCGAGCCCGACGCCGCTCGAGGTGTCACCGAGGCGCTGGAACGGGGCGAACTCGACGGAGCCCTTCGGCAGGCCCCGGCCGTGGTCGACCACCCACAGCTCCACCCGGTCCTCGTGCGCGCTCGCCCGCACCGCGAACGCCGGCTCCTCCGCGGCGACTGGCCGCACGGGCCCGCCGTGCCGCAGCGCGTTGTCGACGACGTTCGCGATCACCCGTTCCAGCAACCCCGCGTCGGCCACCACGGCCGGCAGCCGCTCGTCGACGTCGACCGCCACGTCCCCCCGACCGTCCAAACCGGACAGTGCGCGGGCCACGACCTCGTCGTAGGTCACCGCGCGCAGCCGGGGCCGGACCGCGCCGGTGGCCAGCCGGGACGAGTCGAGCAGGTTGCCGATGAGCCCGGCGAGCCGGTCGGCGGACTCCTCGATCGTCGCCAGCAGCTCCGCGGAGTCCTCTTCGGACAGCGCGAGGTCGGGTGCGCGCAGGCTCCCGACCGCCGCCTTGATCGACGTCAGCGGCGTGCGCAGGTCGTGCCCGACCGCCGACAGCAACGCCGTGCGCAGCTCGGTGGTGTCCGCGCGCCGCTTGGCCTCCGCCGCCTCGCGCCGCATTCGCTGGTGCCGCAACGCGAGCAGCGCCTGCCCGGCCACGGTCTCCAGCACGCCGCGGGTCTCGGCCGGCAGCGCCCGCCCGCGCAGCGCGAGATGCACGTCCGGGGTGACCGGCACGTCCACGTCGGCCTCGTCCGGCTGGTCGCACGGCTGCGGCCCGACGCACGCCACCCGCTCCCAGACGCCGGCCCGCTTCTCCAGCAACGCCACCGAGGTGAGCCCGAAGTTCTCCTGCACCTTCTCCAGCAACCGGTTCACCGGCTCGGGGTGGGTGAGCACCGTGTGCGCGTAGGACGACAGCAGCGACGCCTCGGTCCGCGCCTCGGCCGCCTGCACCGAGCGCCGCGCGGCCCGGTCGACGACCAGCGCCACGAGCACCGCGACGAGCACCATCGCGACCAGCGTGATCAGGTTCTCGGTCTCGGCCACGTTGAGCGTGTGGACGGGCGCGGTGAAGAAGTAGTTCAGCAGCACCCCGGACAGCAGCGCGGCCAGCACCGCCGGCCCGAGCCCGCCGACGAGGGCCACCATCACGATGACGAGGAAGTAGCCGACCGCGTCGGTGGACAGGCTCAGGTGGTTGCGCAGCAGCACGCCGATGGCCGTCGCGACCGCCGGGGCGAGCACCGCCAGGACGAACCCGAGCAGCCGGCGCGGGAGGGCCAGCGGGCTGCGGGACAGGTGCGGCCGCCAGCCCCGGCCGGCCTCGGGGTGGGTGACCATGTGCACGTCGATCGACCCGGACCGCTGCACGACGGTGGCGCCCACGCCCTCGTTGAGGAGCCGCGCGAACCGCGAGCGCCGGGAGGTGCCCATGACGAGCTGGGTGGCGTTGGCGCCGCGGGCGAAGTCGAGCAGCGCGGTGGGCACGTCGTCGCCGATGACCGTGTGGAAGGACGCGCCCAGGTTCTCCGTGAGCTTGCGCATCGCGGCGACCGCCCCCGCGCCGACGCCGGCGAGCCCGTCGCCGCGCAGGATGTGCAGCACCAGCAGCTCCGCACCGGCCCGGGCGGCGATCCGGCTGGCGCGGCGGACCAGGGTCTCGGTCTCCGGGCCGCCGGTGACCGCGACCACGAGCCGCTCGCGGGCCTCCCAGGTCTCGGTGATCTGCTGCTCGGTGCGGTAGCGCTGCAGTGCGACGTCGACCTGGTCGGCCACCCACAGCAGGGCCAGCTCGCGCAGCGCGATCAGGTTGCCCGGGCGGAAGTAGTTGCCGAGGGCCGCGTCGATGCGCCGGGCCGGGTAGACGTTGCCGTGCGCGAGGCGGCGGCGCAGTGCCTCGGGGGTGATGTCGATCAGCTCGAGCTGCTCGGCCTTGCGCACGACCTCGTCGGGCACGGTCTCCTGCTGGCGCACGCCGGTGATCCGCTCGACGACGTCGTTGACGCTCTCCAGGTGCTGCACGTTGACCGTGGTGAGCACGGTGATGCCGGCGGCCAGCAGCCGGTCGATGTCCTGCCAGCGCTTGGAGTTGGGCGAGCCGGGCACGTTGGAGTGCGCGAGCTCGTCGACGAGCGCGACCTCCGGCTTGCGGGCGAGCACGGCGTCGATGTCGAGCTCGGTGAACTCGCGGCCGCGGTGGACCAGGGTGCGGCGGGGCAGGACCTCGAGCCCGGCGAGCAGGGCCGCGGTCTTCTCCCGCTCGTGCGTCTCGACGAGGCCGACCACGACGTCGGTGCCGCGCTCGACGCGCCGGTGTGCCTCGCCGAGCATCGCGAACGTCTTGCCGACGCCGGGCGCCGCACCGAAGTAGATCCGCAGCTCGCCGCGGCGGGGCTCGTCCTTCCGCGGTGCGTCCGGGACCGGTTCCGTGGCTGTCTCCACGTGGTCAGTCTGCGCCATGTCCGTCATGCCGGCTCCGTCCGTGGATCGTTGTCCACGGCAGGGCTGGTGACGTGCTTGCTAAGGCAACGATGACCTGGTGATCCCGCGGCGCCGTGCAGTAACGTTACTTTCCGAAGGAATTTCATCCGGATAAGGCGCATATGAACGAGCTCGACGACCGCCCGGCCAAGCCCCGCCGGACCCGCGCGGACGCTCTCCGCAACCGGGAACAGATCCTGCGCGCCGCCGTTGACCTCATCATTGAGCAGGGACCGACCGCGCCCATGGAGCTGATCGCGCGCCGGGCCAAGGTCGGCATCGCGACGCTGTACCGGCACTTTCCGGACCGATCGGTCTTACTTCGCCAGGTCGCGCTGGACACGCTCCGACAGTCGGCGGAGGAGGCGACGGCCGCGCTGGCCGAGGAGCCGGACGCTTTCACCGCGCTCGCCCGCTTCATGCACGACGCGATCGACCTGCGGATCGGTGCGGTGATGCCGGTACTGGCGGACCGCATCGCGATGGACGACGAGCTGATGGAGGCCCGCCGCCTCTCGCGCGAGGCCCAGGACGCGCTCGCGTCGAGCGCGCACACCGAGGGCTCGCTACGCCCCGACGTGACGGCCGGGGACATCAGCCTGCTGATCATCCGGCTGACCCCGCCCCTGCCGGGCACCATGCAGCCGGAGGACAACCACCGCCTGAGCCACCGCCACCTGGAGCTTCTCCTGGACGGGCTGCTACGGCTGGCCCACGACGACGGCCTGCCGGGCCCGGCGATGTCGATCAACGAGCTGACCCAGATCCAGCCGGGGCCGGGGCAGGGGTACGCGGGGATCACCGCGGAGATCCGAGCCCAGGAACGAAGCCGCTGCTGGCACGCGAACCGCACCAACGGCTCCTGACCCCGCCTCGGGTTTGTCCACAGGCCGCCGTCCGCGGACCGGTTTTGTCGGTGGTCGTTCTCTCCGCGTTCGGCTCGCTTCGCCCATGGGCGCTAGCGGACTCTGGGCCTCGGTTGGCATTTCGGGCAGGAGTACGACGAGCGGTTCATGAACGGCTCCCGGCGGACGGGGCGGCCGCATCTGGGGCACGGCAGGCCCTCCTGGCCGTACACCGCCAGCGACCTGTCGAAGTAGCCCGACTGTCCGTTCACGTTGACGTACAGCGCGTCGAAGCTTGTGCCTCCCTGGCCCAGGGCCTCGGCCATCACCTCGGTGGCTCGCTCCAGGACCTCGGTCGCGCGGGCCGAGGACAACCTGTCCGTCGGTCTGGCCCAGTGCAGCTTCGCGCGCCACAGGGCCTCGTCCGCATAGATGTTTCCTATGCCGGACACCAGGGTCTGGTCCAGCAGCGCCCGCTTCACCTCGGTGCGGCGGCGGCGCAGGGCGGCAACCGTCGTCGGGAGCGAGAACAAGGGATCCATGGGGTCGCGAGCGATGTGGGCTATCAGCGCGGGCACCGGCGTGCCGTCGACCTCGACCAGATCGTCCAGGGTGAAGCCGCCGAACGTGCGTTGGTCCACGAAGCGCAGCTCCGGGCCGTCGTCGGCGAAACGGAACCTGATCCTCAGGTGCTTCTCGTCGGGGGTGCCGGGCGGCTGGACCAGCAGCTGGCCGCTCATCCCGAGGTGGGCCAGCAGCGCTTCGTCGTCGTCCAGGGAGATCCACAGGTACTTGCCGCGGCGGGACACGGCATCGACGTGACGGCCCGCCAGGCGGGCGGTGAAGTCCGTGGAACCTTGCGTGTGCCGGCGGATGGCCCGCGGATGCAGCACCTCGACCGCACGCAGCTTCCGGTCGGTGACGTGCGCTGCCAGGCCGCGACGAACGACCTCGACCTCGGGTAACTCAGGCATCGACGAGAGACATCTACGCGGGGCCCTGCTTGCCCGACTTGATCAGCTCGGACAACGTGCGCCACGCGGCCTCGGCGGCCTTCTGCTCCGCCTCTTTCTTGGTCCGGCCGTCCCCGGTGCCCCGGTCGATCCCCGCAACGATCACCGTGGCGGTGAACTCCTTGCGGTGGTCGGGACCCTCCTCCTGCACGCGGTACTCGGGCACGCCGAGGCTGGCCTGCGCGGTGAGCTCCTGCAGCGAGGTCTTCCAGTCGAGCCCGGCACCAAGCAGCGGCGCCTCCGTGAGCAGCGGGTCGAACAGCCGGTGCACCAGGGCCCGCGCCGTCTCGACGCCGTGCTCGAGGTACACCGCGCCGATCACGGCCTCCATGCCGTCGGCCAGGATGCTGGCCTTGTCGCGACCGCCGGTGAGCTCCTCGCCCTTGCCCAGCAACAGGTGCGCGCCGAGCCCGAAGTCGCCGAGGTCGCGGGCCACCCCGGCCAGCGCGTGCATGTTGACGACGCTCGCCCGCAGCTTGGCCAGATGGCCCTCGGGCAGGTTGGGGTGCGCGCGGTACAGGTGATCGGTGACGACCAGGCCCAGCACCGCGTCACCCAGGAACTCCAGGCGCTCGTTCGGCGGCAGCCCGCCGTTCTCGTACGCGTAGGAGCGGTGCGTCATGGCAAGCGTCAGCAGCTCGGCGCCAAGCTCGACGCCGAGCGCTTCGAGCAGCTTGGCGGGGTCGGCCGCCGGACCCCGCGCTGCTCTACCCCCCACAGCCACTTACCACCATCGCCGTGTTGATCAGGCGGGCTCGGTGACCTGACGACCGTCGTACTGGCCGCACTCCGGGCAGACGACATGCTGGGGCTTGGGCTTCCGGCATGCTCGGTTGGAGCACTCCACCAGGTGCGGGGCGCTGGTCTTCCACTGGGACCTGCGCGAGCGCGTGTTGGAACGCGACGTCTTCCGCTTGGGGACGGCCACGACTAAATCTCCTTCGACAAGCTCAAGGTGGGAGGGACTTACTCGTCCCGATCCGTGCTGAACCGCTCGGTGAGCGCGGCCCACCGAGGGTCAATGGTCTCATGCCGGTGATCCGGACCGAGATCGGCCCACTTGCCGCCGCAGTCCGCGCACAGCCCGGCGCAGTCCGGCGAGCACAGCGGCACGCTCGGCAGCGCCAGCACGGCCGCGTCCCGCACCACCGGCTCGAGGTCGACGAGGTCGTCGACCAGCCGGGAGATCTCGTCCTCGTCGGTGGTCTGCTCGGTGGTGCTGTCCGGGTAGGCGAACAGCTCGGTGAACTCGACCTCGATCTCGGCACCGGAGATGGGGTCGAGGCAGCGCGAGCACTCCCCCTCGATGGGCGCGAGCGCGGTGCCGGACACCAGCACGCCCTCGACCACCGACTCGAGCAGCACGTCGAGCTCCACCTCCGCGGCCTTGGGCACGGCGATGACACCCGGGACCCCGAGGGCGTCCTGGGTGTGGACCACGCGGTGCACGTCGCGGGACAGGCCCGGCCGGCGACCGAGCTCCCGGGTGTCGACGACCCACGGGCTTCTGCGTTGTTCGGACATGACGAACTCGACGCTTCCCAACGTGTGATTTGTTACGTGTGATTTGTTCCGGCGCGCGATCGCGCGCCGGACCCATCCAGAGTACGCGACCGGTCAGGCCTGGTAGTCGAACGGCGCGACGTTGGCGGCCGGCAGCCCGCTCAGCGCGCCACCACGCAGGTGCGCGCGGCCCTTGTCGACCGTGCGGAGCGTGTGGGTGAGCAGGTCGCCGAACTCGGCGAGCTTGCTGTCGACGTACTCGTCGCACTCGCCACGCTGGCGGGCCGCCTCGTCGGCGGTCGCGTCGAGGATCCGCGCCGACTCGGCGTGTGCGGCCTGCACGACCTCGGTCTGCGAGACGAGCCGGGCCTGCTCCATCCGGCCGTCCTCGACCGAGCGCTCGTAGGACTCGCGGCCGGCCTGGATCATCCGCTCGGCCTCGCTCTGGGAGCGGGACACGAGCTCGTCGTACTTCGCCTGGCCGGCGGCCACGGTCCGGTCGGCCTGCCCTTCGGCGTCGGCGACCAGCCGGTCGGCGTGCGCGCCGGCCTCGGCGACGATCCGCTCGGCCTCCGCCCGCGCGTCGGCCACGGACTTCTCGGCCTCGAGGTTGGCCTTGCTGATGGTCTGCTCGGCCTCGTGCTCGGCCTTGCCGACGATCTCGTCCTTGCGGTCGAGCACGTCCTGGGCGTCGTCGACCTCGGCCGGCAGCGCGTCACGCACCTCGTCGAGCAGCTCGAGAATGTCCCCGCGAGGCACGACGCAGCTGGAGGTCATCGGCACTCCCCTGGCTTCCTCCAGGATCGTGACCAGCTCGTCGAGCGCCTCGAACACCTTGTACACCCCGTGCCTCCTCCGCCGCCCCGGCGCGCATGACTGCGTCGTTCAGTCTGCCGTCTCACGCGGGGCGGTCGGGGGAGGTCGGGGCCTGTGGCGTGTCAGCCGTTCACGTCGACCAGCGCGAACGTGGCGTAGCGGTCGGGGGTGTAGAAGAACTCGCCGGCGCCACCGGTGATCAGCCGCTGGTTACCGCTGTCCGCGCCGCTCGGCGCCGGCACGGCGTAGAGGTGGTAGTAGCCGGACGCGCAGGCCGGCAGCACGCCCTCGCGGTTCTGGTAGACCGTGCCGTCGTTGGGGAACGGGAACGGGCCGCCGGCGTTGACCCGCGCGACGGTGTCGGCCACCTCGGCGGGCAGGCTCGACAGCGCCACCTGGTCCACGCCGGTCGGGTTCCCGCACGAGCTGCCGCCGCCCCCGCCGAGGTCGATCAGCTGGAAGCTCGCGTAGTGGTCGCCGGTGTAGAAGTGCTCCCCCGCCGATCCGGTGACGATCCGCCGCGCCCCGCGGTCCGGGCTGCCGGGCGTCACCACGGTGTACTCGTGGTAGTAGCCGCTCGCGCAGTTGGGCAGGATCGCCTCGCGGTTCGAGAAGACCGTCCCGTCCTGCGGGTA
>NZ_DASWSJ010000310.1:0-7337 GCF_036402745.1 Actinophytocola sp.
TTGGCCACCTGCGCGAACAGGCCCTTCGGATGCGCGCGGAACATCGGCTCGGTGCCGAACATCAGCACCCGCGCACCCCGTTCGTCCACACCGGACACGACGGCCGCCTGGCCGGAGGCCGCGTCCGGCCCGCCGGTGCCGTTGTCGTCGGGCCGCCAGTGGCCCGCGACCAGCGGGTTGCCGCTCGCGTACCGCTGCTCCACGGTGACCCCCTGGCCGAGGCCGGTGAACCACTGCGGCGAGTACACGAACGACGTCGGCATCGAGCCGGCGAGGACCTCCGCGTCCGCGTTGGACACGGTGACCACGCCGTTCGCGTCGCCTCGGCCGGGCACCGCGGTGACCGGCAGCAGCCCGGCGTCGGCGTTGAACCGCGAGCCCGTCGCGCCGCGGGTGACCACCCCGCCGCGGCCGAGCAGCTCCTCGACCTCGGCTCTGGCGGCCGGCTGCAGCTGGTCGAACCGGAGCCCGGAGGACACCATCAGCACGTCCACCCCGGACAGGTCGTAGCCGCCGTTGAGCACCGCCGTGGACACCGGCCGCACGTCGAAGCCCATCTCTCGCAAGGCGAACAGCTCGTCCGCCGCCACCGCGGCGGCCACCGTCAGCCGGGTCAGCACCGCGCCCGGCGCACCGGCGGACGCCGTGGTGAACCGGACGCCGTAGCGGTCGGCGACCTCGCCCGCCGCGGGCCGCGCGGCCGCCGGCACGACCACCGTGCCGTCGGACCGGCGGTGCAGCTCGATGCCCCGGCCCAGCAGGTCGTTGACCGCGCTCGCGTCCTTGCCGTCCACCACGCGCAGCGCGAGGTCGCGGCCCGGCGCCGCGTCCACCCCGCCGGTCGGCGACGCGGCCACCACCGGCTTGGTCGGCACCCGCAGGTCGCCGTTGCGCACGATGTCGACCGACGCGCCCCACAGCAGCCGGTGGCTCCACCCGGCGATGTCGTACATCACCGGCACGTTCGCCGAGAGGTCCTTGCCGGTCTCCAGCATCACGTTGGCGAGCCCACGCTTCGGCTGGTGCATGTCCACGACGTAGGACCCCGGCGGGTAGGTGTGCCCGCCGAGGGAGAACCCACGAGTGGCCTGGCGCACCCGCACGTCGTGGGCCACCAGGTGGTCCACCAGCCGGGCCGCGGCCGTCGCCGACCGCTGCGTCGAGCCGGCCGGGATCACGTACGCGCGCGGGAACTCGGTGGTGAACCGGTCCTCCGGGCCGAAGCCGGGCACGAACCCGTCGGGGATGTACCGCTGCTTCTCACCCGCGGCGCCGCGCCGGAAGATCTCGATCTGGTTGTCCACCAGCTCGACCCGGTGCGCGGCGGTGTAGTCGAGCGTGGTCCGCATCGTCGCCTCGGACACGTCGGTGTTGATCGCCGCGCGCCTGCGCAGCTCCTCGACCGGCAGCGTGTTGTAGGCGCTGTTGTTGACCTGCAAGGGGATCTCGATGGTGTAGGACACCGCGCCGTGGTACATCGCGTACTGCGCGGTGAAGATCGGCGGCCAGCCGTCCCACTCGCCCGGCGGCAGGTCGCGGAACGGCACGACCACGTTCTGCGCCTCCGGGTAGCCGAGGCTCTGCACGGCCTTCTCCATCTCCAGGCCGTTGGCGTAGCCGTGCTTGATGTAGAGGTCGAAGTCGTAGTTCTGGCCGTGCGGCGGGCCGGTCGGCTCGATCAGCGTGCCGTCCACGTAGCCGTGCTCGTCGAGCATGACCACCGGCTGATCGTCGATGATCATGTCCCGCATCGCGCGGTTCTCCGGCTGGGTGCTGGTGGCGAAGTCGCGGTTCATGTCGAACCCGTTGGCGTTGGCCCGGGTCCCGGCCACCCGGCCGTCGGGGTTGGCGGTGACGTTGAAGTAGATCCGGCTGTGCTCCAGCAGCCGCCGCGCGGCCGGGTCCCGGGTGGTGGCGAGGTAGGAGATCTGGCGCAGTGCCGCGTCGGTGCCCTCCCACTCGTTGCCGTGGATGTTGCTGTTGATCCACACCGGCGCCTTGTACTCGCGGTCGATCCGCTTGTCGCGGGCCGCGCGGGCCGGGTCGTTCTCGATCAGCGCGCGCCAGGCCTCCTGCTGGCGGGTCTCCGACGCGCGCTCCGGCGCGGTGAGCGTGACCTGGTAGAGGTCACGGCCGAGGCCCGACTCGCCGACGACCTCGACGGACACCCGGTCGCTGCGCGCCTGCAGCGCGTTCAGCCTCGGCGCGATCGCGTGGTACGGGGTGAGGCCGAGCTTGATCGTCTTGTCCGACGGGTCCTCGGGGTAGACCCGCAGCTGGGTCTGCCTCGGGTAGCCCTGCCGGGTGCCGACCTTGTTCTCGCCGGTGGCGACGGCCACCCGGGCGCGGGCGGCGGTGGGGTCGGTGGCCGCGACGGCGTTGCGGTCGGCGCCGTTGGCCGGCGCGTCCTCCCGCGGGCCGCCCCGGGTGTCGGGCGCGGTAGCGGGCGCGGCGGCGGCGGGCACGGTGAGCGAGGTCACGGCGACCGCGGCCGCGGTCAGCACGGCCAGGATGCGGTGTCTTCGGGAGCGGGTGAGCACGGGGAAGTCCTCCACTCGTAGCAGGGCAGGACGTGCATATCCGGCGTGGATCACTCCCGTCAAGGGCGGCGTAGCCTGTTGTGGTGACCATTGCTCCCGAAGGGCGGAAGCTGCTGCGTCTCGAGGTGCGCAACAGCCAGACTCCGATCGAGAAGAAGCCGTCGTGGATCAAGACCCGCGCCAAGATGGGCCCGGAGTACCGGGAGCTCAAGGGCCTGGTGCGGCGGGAGGGCCTGCACACGGTCTGCGAGGAGGCCGGCTGCCCCAACATCTACGAGTGCTGGGAGGACCGCGAGGCCACCTTCCTCATCGGCGGCGAGCAGTGCACCCGGCGGTGTGACTTCTGCCAGATCGACACCGGCAAGCCCGCCGCGCTCGACCGCGAGGAGCCGCGCAAGGTCGCCGAGTCCGTCCAGGCCATGGGCCTGCGGTACGCCACGGTCACCGGCGTCGCCCGCGACGATCTCGCCGACGGCGGCGCGTGGCTCTACGCCGAGACCGTCCGGCAGATCCACACGCTCAACCCGGGCACCGGCGTCGAGCTGCTCATCCCCGACTTCAACGCCGACCCCGGCCAGCTCGCCGAGGTCTTCGGCGCCCGGCCGGAGGTGCTGGCGCACAACCTCGAGACCGTGCCGCGGATCTTCAAGAGCATCCGGCCGGCGTTCCGCTACGAGCGCTCGCTCGAGGTCATCAGCCGGGCCCGCGAGTTCGGCCTGGTCACCAAGTCCAACCTCATCCTCGGCATGGGCGAGACGCCGGAGGAGGTCGAGGCGGCGCTGCGGGACCTGCACGACGCGGGCTGCGACATCATCACGATCACCCAGTACCTGCGGCCCTCGCTGCGCCACCACCCGATCGACCGGTGGGTCAAGCCCGAGGAGTTCCTCACCCACAAGGAGTCCGCCGAGCGGATCGGCTTCGCCGGGGTCATGGCCGGGCCGCTCGTGCGCTCGTCCTACCGCGCCGGCCGGCTCTACGCGCAGGCCATCGCGCACCGCGGCGAGGAGGTCCCCGAGGCGCTGCGGCACCTCGCGGAGGCCGGCCCGGCCAGCCAGGAGATCAGTGCGCTCCTAAGTAGGCACTGAGGGTGATCCCCGGTCCATCCCCCGGGTGGATTTCGTGGGAACCCTGATGTGCCAGGCTCTGTCCAACTGCGAGACTGACCGCGGTGCGGCCGCAGGGGGCGGTCGTCGAGGAGGGGAGCCGGGTGTGGCGTTGCTGACCGATGTCCTGGAATGGCTGCAGGCCTTGCCGCAGCCAGCACTGGTTGGGGCCACGGGTGCGCTCGTGTTCGCCGAGTGCACGATCGGCCTGGGGTTCATCGCGCCGGGCGAGGGCGGCCTGCTGATCGCGGCCACCACAGTGGACACCGCGCAGCGGTTCCTCGTCCTGTGGGCGGTCGTCACGGTCTGCGCCGGCCTGGGTGACTCGATCGGCTTCTTCATCGGCCGGCGGTTCGGCCCGGCCCTGCGCGAGACGAAGATCATCCAGAAGTACGGCACCGAGGGGTGGGACAAGGCCACCGGCATCCTGCGCAGGCGCGGGGCGTGGGCGGTGTTCTTCGCCCGCTTCCTGCCGGTGGTCCGCACGCTGACGCCGGCCGCGGCCGGCACGTCGGGCCTGCCGTACCGCAAGTTCCTGCCGGCGGTGGTCGCGGGCGCGGCCTGCTGGTCGGCCATGCACATCGCGATCGGCGCGGCCCTGGGCGAGGCGGCCAAGCGCATCGAGGGCATCATCACCACGGGCGGCGCGTTCGTCGTGGGCGGCCTGCTGCTGGTGCTGGCAGTCACCATCGTGGTCCGCAAGCGCCGCAAGGCCCGCCGGGCACTGCTGGTCCCACCAACCCCGATCGACGACGCCGACCCGGAGTTCGAGCCGGCCTAGCCGCGGCTTAAGGCCTGTCTCGTAGATCATCGGGTGAGGTCCTGCGCCGACCGCCGGAACCTCAGGGGACCGTGACGGCACCCAGCCACCACCCACCTCGACACCCGCACTATTCGCTGGGACGCAACGCACACTTTTAATCCCGGGGAGGCGGACTAGTCCTCGGCTCGCAGGTCCTTCGTGAAGGGCCGCAACGCGGGGATCGCCAGCGCGCACACGGTCAGCAGCAGCACGCCGGACACCAGGAACGTCGCGCTCGGGCTGCCGAGCAGGTGGGTGAGCACGCCGCCGAGCAGCGCGCCCACGGGGATGGCGCCCCAGACCACCGTGCGCCAGACGCCGAGCACGCGGCCGAGCAGGCCGTCCGGCACGGCGAGGTGGCGGGCGGTGGCGATGACGACGTTGATCGCGACGACGGCCAGGGCGAAGGTGCCGAAGAGGGTGGCGCCGACCGCGGCCTCGCTGGTGAGTCCCATGGCGGTGAAGCTGGCGCCGGTCAGGCCGATGCCGGCGATGAGGACGGTGCGCCGCGGGATCCTCGTGAGCAGCCGGGGCGCCGCCGCCGCGCCCAGGAGACCGCCCACCCCGGACGCGGCCGCGAAGACGCCGAACATGCTCTCGGTGAGGTGCAGGTCCTCGAGGACGTAGAGGACGAGCTGGTTGACCGCGAGCTCGGACGTGAGGCTGATGGCCGCGGCGATCAGCATCAGGCGCAGGATCAGCGGGCTGGTGCGCAGCCAGCGGGCCGGGTTGGTCTTCTGCCGCGGGCCGGGCAGGTGGACCGGCCGGTGCGCGCCCGCGATGCCGACCAGCAGCACCGCCGCGAGCGCGAAGCCGACGGAGTTGAGCAGGAACGGGAAGGCCGCGAACACGGCGAACGTGAGGCTGCCGGCCAGCGGTCCGAGGAACGCCTGGCCGAGCACCTCGGCGGCCTGGACCTGCCCGTTGGCCCGGTCGAGCCGGTCCCGCCCGGCGACGCTGGGGATGAGCACGTTGCCGGCGCTGTCCGCCACCGTCTCCGCGGTCCCCACCAGCAGCGCGGCGACGAAGACGACCCAGATCGCCGCGGCGTCGACGCCGATCAGGACGGCGAGCCCCCCGATGACCCCCGCCCGCGCGAGGTTGGCGGTGACCAGGGCCTTCCTGCGGTCGACCCGGTCGAGCAGCACGCCGGTGGCCATCGAGAAGAGCAACCAGGGCACGAAGGCGACGGCCGAGAGCGCGCCGATGACGAGCGGGTCCCGGGTCATGCTGGCGACGAGGAGCGGGAACGCGGTCTTGCCGATCCCGTCGGCGAGGTTGGAGACCGACACGGCGGAGACGAGGAACGCCATCCCCCGCCGTCCGCCGGTGGTCCGGGCCGGCGCGATCTGCATACGAGCACCCCCAAGTGGGTTGCTACCCCACGTCACCAATCGGTCCCGCCGCGTCAACCGTTAACACCGTGTCTCCTTCCCGGTTTCCCATTGACACTCCCGGACCGTGGGCGGTTATGTGCGTCGCGTGAAGTTGTTGCGACGTCGGATCGCCGAGCACGAGGTCGACCGGGTGCCGCCGTTCGGGCAGCTCGCCGCGCTCGGGCTGCAGCACGTGCTGGCGATGTACGCGGGAGCGGTGGCGGTGCCGCTGATCGTCGGCAACGCGATGGGCTTGTCGCAGGCCGACATCGGGTACCTGATCGGCGCGGACCTGCTGGTCTCCGGGGTCGGCACGCTGATCCAGTGCCTCGGCTTCTGGCGGTTCGGGGTGCGGCTGCCGCTGATGCAGGGCTGCACGTTCGCCGCCGTCACCCCGATGGTCCTGATCGGCACGACCGGCGGCGGCCTGACGGCGATCTACGGTGCGGTCATCGTGTCGGGTCTGCTGATGATCCTGCTGGCGCCGGCCTGGGGCCGGCTGCTGCGCTTCTTCCCGCCGCTGGTGACCGGCACGGTGATCACGATCATCGGTGTCTCGCTGCTGCCGGTGGCGGTGAACTGGGCGGCCGGCGGCGTCGGCGCGCCCTCCTATGGGGAGCCGCGCAACCTGGCGCTGGCCGCGGTCGTGCTGTTGATAGTGCTGCTGATCCAGCGTTTCGCGCCGCCGATGCTGAGCCGGATCTCGGTGCTGCTGGCCATCGTGCTCGGCACGCTCGTGGCGATCCCGTTCGGCTTCACGGACTTCTCCGGCGTCGGCGACGCGGCCGTCTTCGGCGTCAGCACGCCGTTCCACTTCGGACTCCCGACGTTCGAGGTCGCCGCCATCGTGTCGATGGCCGTGGTCACCCTGGTGACGATGACGGAGACGACCGGCGACATCCTCGCGGTCGGCGAGCTGGTCGACCGCCCGCCGACCGCCGCCGCCCTCGCCGACGGCCTCCGCGCGGACGGCCTGTCGACGGTGCTGGGCGGGGTGTTCAACACGTTCCCGTACACGGCGTACGCGCAGAACGTGGGCCTGGTCGGGCTGACCCGGGTGCGCAGCCGGTACGTGGTCGCGTTCGGCGGTGGGATCCTGGTGGTGCTGGGCCTGTTGCCCGTGCTGGGTGAGCTGGTCGCCGCGATTCCCATGCCGGTGCTCGGCGGCGCGGGAATAGCGATGTTCGGCACGGTGGCGGCGAGCGGGATCCGCACGTTGTCGGGCGTCTCGTTCGCCGACAACGGGAACCTGATCGTGGTGGCGGTGTCCCTCGGGGTGGGGCTCGTGCCGGTGGCAGCGCCGACGATCTACGGGCACTTCCCGCTGTGGTTCCGGACGATCATGGAGTCCGGCATCAGCGCCGGCTGCCTGACCGCGATCCTGCTGAACATCCTGTTCAACCACGGCCGCCGCCCCTCACTCCGCGAACGAGCCGAGGCGCTCCGCCCGTGATCAGAGCTGGCGATACTCGTAGTTGGGCTTGATGCTCGCGTTGTAGTACCGCCCGGCGCT
>NZ_DASWSJ010000311.1:0-23235 GCF_036402745.1 Actinophytocola sp.
CTGTGGCGGACCGTCCACTGTGACGTCGTGATCGTCAACCCGGCCACCGTGCCCGCCGAAGTCGGCGTCGGCGCGGAACACTAAGGCCTGTCTCGTAGATCATCGTGCGAAGTCCTGCACCGACCACCGGAACCCCAGGGGACCGTGACGACACCCAACCACCACCCACCCCCGACACCCACACCATCCGCCGGAACGCAACCCACACTTTAAATCCCGGGGAGGCGGACCAGCCGGGACCCAACGCACACTTTCAATCCCGGGGAGGCGGACGGGTCAGCCGGCCTGACGCTTGGCGGCGATCCGCGCCTGGACCTCCGGGCGGCGGAGCGGCGGCACGGTCGTCGGCGGCTGCTTGCGGGGTGGGAGCTCGCCGAGCAGGCGCGTCGTCACCGTGGCGATCTCCGCCACGGCGGCCTCGAACGGGGCGCGGGTGCTGTCGGTCAGCGACTGGACGCCGCTGACCTTGCGCACGAACTGGCGGGCGGCCGCCTCGATCTCCTCGGACGTCGCGGCCGGCTCCAGGCCGCGCAGCGGGGTGATGTTTCGACACATGGCCCCGAGCCTACGTGTCGCCGGACGGCTCAGACCGGCGGCAGGAAGCCCGGCACCCAGCCCGGATCCTCGGACTCGCCACACACCGCGCACGGCACCTCGACCATCCCGCCGGGCATCTTGTCCGCCCAGACCGTGCCGTTGCCGGGCAGGATCATCGGCCGGATGACGCCCTCGTCGCTCCGGTACTGGGTGACCTGACGGCAGCCGTGACACACCGTCCGGACGGTCGCTGACACCTCGTCCACGGACGGCAGCTTACGGCTCCCGCGCGTCCGCGGCCCGCCGACCGGCCGCGCCGGGACGGGTCCGCGGTCACCGCAGCGCCAGCTCGTCCACCACGTCGGTGAGCTTGTGCCGCCGCGCGAACACCTCGCGCTGCCGGTCCGCCCCGCCGCCCGACGCGCGCAGCGACGCCAGCCCGGCCGCGGCGAACGGCAGGTCGGCACCCAGCGCCGGGGTGACCAGCTCGAGCAGGTCGGCCAGCTGCCGGTGCACCGCCACCAGCGCACCGGTCACCGGGTGCAGGCTCTGCCCGCCCAGCCCGTCGTGCGACGCGCGCCAGAGGTTCGCCCGCAGCAGCGAGTCCGGCAGCGCGGGCGCGGGCACCCCGGCGTCGATCCGCTCGAGCGCGTGCGCGACCAAGCCGCGCACCAGCGTGGCCAGCAACGCTGCGTCACCGGCGGTGGCCGCGACGTCGGCGACCCGGAGCTCCAGCGTCGGCTGGTGCTCGGAGAGCCGGATGTCCCAGTAGACCATCCGTTTGTCGAGGATCGCCCCCGAGCGCAGCAGGGCGTCCACAGTGGACTCGTACGCGTCGAGCGAGGCGAACAGCGGCGGCGGGCCGGCCGACGGCCAGCGCGACCAGGTCTGGTACCGCCAGCTCGCGTACCCGGTGTCGAGCCCGTCGAACGGCGAGTTCGCGGTGACCGCCAGCAGCGCCGGCAGCCAGGGCCGCACGTGGTTGGCGACCTGCACCCCCAGCGCCCGGTCCGGCATGCCGATGTGCACGTGACACCCGCACGTGGCGCCGGCCCGGGCGGTCGCGCCGAAGTGCGCGGCCATTCGCTGGTAGCGCGCCTTGGGCGTGATCTCGGGCCGCTCGTCCTCGGCCAGCACCGGACACCCGCTCGGCAGCAGCCGCAGCCCCTGCTCCCGGGCGACCGACGCGAGCTCGGCACGCAACGTGGTCAGCTGGGTCAGGACCTCCTCGGGCGTCTCGCAGACCCCGGTCGCCGACTCGACCTGGCACAGGGTCAGCTCCGGCTCCAGCTCGCCCTGCGGGTCCCGCGCCGCGTGCGCGACCTCGGGACCCTGGCCCGACAGCCGCCCGTCGGCGTCCACCAGCAGGAACTCCTCCTCGACACCCACTGTCAACGGCACGCGCTTCTCGTACCCCGGCGCCGCCCCGGACAAACGCTGACGGAAAGTTGCCAAACTGATCGCCCATCTCGAAAATTTCCACCTCGATGGCCGATTGCCCGGTCCACATCGGAGCCGCACGCTGAGGAAGTCCGGCCTGCATCCGGACAACCAGAAACCGTGTGGAGGCAGCCCATGCGAATCATCCGACCAGCGTTGCTCGCGGTGCTCACCGCGGCACTCACCCTCGTCGGCCTGCAGCCCGCGCAGGCCGCCGCCGGCCCCTACGTCGCCCTCGGCGACTCCTACTCCTCCGGCGTCGGCACCCGCACCTACTACTCCGACAGCGGCTCCTGCTACCGCTCCGCGCAGGCCTACCCGGTGCTGGTGGCGCAACGGATCGGCGCGCCGCTGACGTTCGTGGCCTGCTCCGGAGCGCGGGTGCCCGACGTGCTCAACCAGCTCGGCGCGCTCAACTCGGGCACGGCCCTCGTGACCGTGTCGGTCGGCGGCAACGACGCCGGGTTCGCCGACGTGATCACCCAGTGCGCCAAGCCGTGGCCCTACACCTGCACGAACGAGATCAACAACGCCAACAACTACATCCGCAACACCCTGCCCGGCACCCTCGACAACCTCTACGCGCAGATCCGCTCGCGGGCACCCGGCGCGCGGGTCGTGGTCGTGGGCTACCCGCGGCTGTTCAACGGCCAGGAGTGCAACGCGTTCGCCCGGATCAGCCCGGCCGAGCAGTCGTCGCTGAACGCCACCGCCGACCTGCTCAGCTCGACGATCAGCGGCCGGGCCGCCGCACGCGGCTTCGGCTTCGTCGACGTCCGCTCGGCCTTCACCGGCCACGCGGTCTGTGACAGCGTCGAGTGGCTCAACGGCCTGTCCAACCCGGTCCTCGAGTCCTACCACCCCAACAGCACCGGCCAGTCCGCCGGTTACACCCCGCTGGTGCAGAGCCGGCTGACCGCCGCCGCGGTCGCGTCCTAACCATCCACGAGCAGGCCGCGCAGGGGTCCCTGCAGGCGGCCGGCCCGACGGGAGACGCCGGGCAGCAGCGTGAGCCGGTGGGTCCGCCGCTGCCCGTGCGCCTCCAGGCCGGCCTGCTCCTCGGCCGTCGGGCGCCAGATCCGGTCGACCACGTCGGCCGGGTCGGCGTCGACGTCGGCCGGCGGGCGCTGCAGGTGCTCGGCCCACAGCTTCAGCCTCGTCGCGCGGATCAGCTCGCGGTCGTCGGTGGCGACGTTGACCTCGGTGTCGTTGAACAGCGAGTGCTCGTTGAGGTTGGCCGAGCCGATCGTCATCCACTCGTCGTCCACGATGCCGACCTTGGCGTGCACGTAGACCGGCGCGCTCTCCGCGCCGTCGTGCGCGCTGATCGTCGCGGCGAGCAGCAGCCGCTCGCCGGTGGGGTCGGCCGCGTCGGCGGCGAGCATCCGGCCGAGCTGGCCGCGGGTCGTGTCCGCGCCGTTGGTGGGCTTGCGCGGCAGCACGAGCACGACGCGGAAGCGCGGATCCGGCGGGTCGCACAGCTTGTCGATCAGCACCTCGGCGATCTCGGGCGACCACAGGAACTGGTTCTCCAGGTAGACGAGCCGCCGCGCGGACCGCAAGGCACGCAGGTAGGAGTCGAGGATCGTGAACTCGCCCCGCGGGGCGAAGGCGTAGGTCCTGTCCGGCACCGTGCGCGGCAGCTGCACGTTCGTGTCGCCGGCCCGCTCGGGCACGGGCACCGGCGGCAGGTCCTCCTCGGCCACCTCGGTCCAGCGCTGCCGGAAGTGCTCGGCGACGTCGGCCACCACCGGCCCGCGCAGCCGGGCCACGACGTCGTGCCAGCCGAGCCGGCGGTCCGGCGGGTGCTCGACGCTGTCGTGCCGGTCGCCCTGCAGCGCGGTGAAGTCCATCCCGCCGACGAACGCGGTCGTGCCGTCGACGATCACCAGCTTCTCGTGGTGGCAGTGCATCGTGTGCTCGCGCGAGTCCAGCACGCAGCGCACCTTCGAGTCGCGGGCGAACGCCTCGTGCGCGGCATGCACGAGCTCGCGGGTCGGCTGGAACACCGGCACCGGCGGCCCGGCCCACAGCAGCAGCCGCACCGGGACCCGCTCGGCCGTCGCGCGCAGCAGCTCCCGCAGCGTCGCCGCGCCGGGCGTCCTGACCAGCCGGAAGTCCGGGCTCGCGTGCCAGTTCGCGATGTGCACGCTCTCCTTGGCGCCCTCGATGGCGGCCTGGATGACGGGCAGCGCCTCCTCGCCGTCGACCAGCACCTCCATCGAGTTGCCGGCCCGGACCGGCGCGCGGCCACCGAACCTGTCGCCCGCGCCGCCGGGCTCCAGGACGTCCCCCCAGCCGAGCCGCTGTAATCGGCGCCCGTGGTGTGCGCAGAGCACGTGCTCGAGTCCGTCGCCGAGCCGCTCGTCCAGCTTGTCCACGAGTGTTCGGAACGTGTTCACCTGTCCCATGGCACTACAGATCGGCGAAGATCGCCGAAGAAGGTGAGCTGACCTGTCCGGACTGGGCTATTGCGTTTAAAGGTGCAAGGATCGGGGTACGCGCCGGCTGCGGGTCCGGTCGGCCCTGCGAATCACCCCAGCGGAGGGCCATGGTGGCCAAGCAAAGACTGTCCGTCGACGTCCACGAAGACCTGAGATCCGGCATTCCCGCACCGCTCCTTCAACGCCAGGCACCGCGGCCCGGCGACAGGCTTCGAAGGGCGGTGGAAGCGGCGCTCGCCGAGCTTGCCGCGACCGACTCCCCCGACCACGGGACGCTGCGCCAGCTCGACGACCTCCTGGTCGGCGGACTGGCCTGGGCGGCGGCCACCGGGGACACCTGCCGCATCGAGTCCGCGGTGCACTCCGTGCGCACCGCACGCGTCCGGCTCGGCGCGCAAGACCCCGACGGGGCACGAAACGCCCTGCTCAGCGCCCGGGACGGGCTCGGCCGCTCGCTGCCGAGCCAGCACGACGCGCGCTGACCCGGTCGCGAATGGACGCTGAGCTTCGCGCGCTCGCCGGCGCGCACGGTGTCGCCACCTGGTACGAGGACACCGAACGCCGCCGGATCGAGGTCGCCGACGACATCGTGGTCGCCGTGCTCGCCCAACTCGGCGTCGACGCGGGAACCCCCGACACCGTCCACGCCGAGCTGACCGACGCCTTGCGCCGGCACGGCCACAGCACCGTGCCGGACCCGCTGGTGCTGCGGGCGGGCGAGTCCCCCGCGCTCGGCGTGCCCGGCGAGCTCACCCTCGAGGACGGCACGGTCCGCCCCGTGCGTGACCAGCTGCCGCCGGACCTGCCGCTGGGCTGGCACACGCTCACCATCGGCGAACGCCAGGTCACCGTGGTGGTCACGCCGCCGAAGCTGCCGCCGGTGCCGCCGGCGTGGGGCTGGATGGTGCAGGCCTACGCGCTGCGCTCGGCCGGCTCGTGGGGCATCGGCGACCTCGCCGACCTGCGCACGCTGGTCACCGGGTCGGCCCGGCTCGGCGCGGGCGTGCTGCTGGTCAACCCGGTGCAGGCGATCACCCCGGTCCCGCCGATCCAGCGCTCGCCGTACTCGCCGTCCAGCCGCCGCTTCGCCAACCCGCTCTACCTGCGGATCACCGAGACCGAGCCGTTCCGCCGGGCCTCCCCCGAGGTCCGGGCCGAGGTGGTCGCGCTCGCCCCGCCGCCCGGCACCGGGCTCATCGACTACGACGCCGTGTGGGCCGCGAAGCTCGCCGCGCTGGAGCGGCTGTGGCGGCACTCGCTGCCGTTGCCGCCCCCGCCGGAGGACCCCGCGCTGTGCGACTTCGCCACGTTCTGCGCGCTGGCCGAGCGGCACGGGCCGGACTGGCGGACGTGGCCCGCCGAGCTGCGCCACCCCCGCAGCGGCGCGGTCGAGGCCGCGCGCCGGGACAACCCGCGGGTCGCCTTCCACGCGTGGCTGCAGCGGCTGTGCCGCGAGCAGCTGGCGGGGGTGCGCGCGGCCGGCCGGGACGCGGGCATGGCCGTCGGGATCGTGCACGACCTGCCGGTCGGCGTCGACCCGGCGGGCGCGGACGCGTGGGCGCTGCAGGACGTGCTGGCCTCCGAGGTCACCGTCGGCGCGCCGCCGGACGCGTTCAGCCAGCAGGGCCAGGACTGGAACTTGCCGCCGTGGCGCCCGGATAGGTTGGCCGCGGCCGGGTACGCGCCTTTCCGTGACGTCATCCGCAGCGTGCTCGCCCATGCCGACGGGATCCGGGTCGACCACGTCATGGGGCTGTGGCGGCTGTGGTGGATCCCGCCGGGCCGGCCGGCGAGCGAGGGCACCTACGTCCACTACGACGCGAAGGCCCTGCTCGGCGTGCTCGCGCTGGAGGCGCACCGCGCGTCGGCGATCGTGGTCGGCGAGGACCTCGGCACCGTGTCCGACGAGGTGCGCACGGACCTGCGGGACCGCGGCGTGCTGAGCTCGGCGGTGCTGTGGTTCCAGCGGGACGAGGACGCGCCGGGTGAGCCGCTGCTGGCGCCGGGCCGCTGGCCGACCGAGGCGATGGCGAGCATCTCCACCCACGACCTGCCGACCGCGGCCGGCTTCCTGCGCGGCGAGCACGTGCGGGTCCGGGCCGAGCGCGGCATGCTCGCCGACCCGGAGGCCGAGCGGGCGCGGGCGGCGGCCGACCGCGAGGAGCTCCTGGCCGAGCTCGCCGAGCACGGCCTGCTGCCGGCCGACCCGAGCGAGACCGACCTCGTCGCCGCGCTGCACGCGCTGCTCGCGACGTCGGCCAGCAGGCTGCTGCTGACCTCGCCGCAGGACGCGCTCGGCGTGGTGGACCAGCCCAACCTTCCCGGCACCGTCGACCAGTACCCCAACTGGCGGATCCCCCTTCCGGTGGCGGTGGACGAGTTGCTGGAGCACCCCGTAGTCGTCCGGGCGATCGCGTACCTGCGCGCTGCCCGACCGGGGACCGACGCCGTGACTCGATCGGCTGGTCCCGCCGCGCAGCCGCTCAATCGGCGGTAGCACTGTCGGTGCCGACCCTTAACGTTGTTGATGAACTGCTTCGACCCCGCCCCACCGAGGAGCACGTGTGCAGGCCTGGCCAGGTTCCCCCTACCCGCTCGGCGCCACCTATGACGGCGCCGGCACCAACTTCGCGCTGTTCTCGGAGGTGGCGGAGCGGGTCGAGCTGTGCCTGTTCGACGCGTCGGGCGCCGAGACCCGCATCCTCCTGCCCGAGGTCGACGGCTTCGTGTGGCACGGCTACGTGCCCGGGGTAGGACCGGGCCAGCAGTACGGCTTCCGCGTGCACGGGCCCTACGACCCGCCGCGCGGCGTGCGCTGCAACCCCAACAAGCTGCTGCTCGACCCATACGCCAAGGCGGTCACCGGCGAGGTCGACTGGGACGAGTCGGTGTTCGGCTACCCGTTCGGCAAGCCCGACGAGCGCAACGACGCCGACTCCGCCGAGCACACCATCCGCGGCGTGGTCATCAACCCGTTCTTCGACTGGGCCACCGACCGCCCGCCCAACACGCCCTACAACGAGTCGGTCGTCTACGAGACGCACGTGCGCGGCATGACCATGCGACACCCGGACATCCCCGAGGAGATGCGCGGCACCTACTCCGGGCTCGCGCACCCGGTGATCATCGACTACCTCATCGACCTCGGCGTCACCGCGATCGAGCTCATGCCGGTCCACCAGTTCCTCCACGACCACGGGCTCACCGAGCGCGGCCTGCGCAACTACTGGGGCTACAACACCGTCGCCTACCTCGCCCCGCACGCCGGCTACGCGGCCGACAACCTCATGCCTGGCAACCAGGTCCAGGAGTTCAAGGCGATGGTGCGGGCCATGCACGAGGCCGGCATCGAGGTCATCCTCGACGTCGTCTACAACCACACCGCGGAGGGCAACCACCTCGGGCCCACGCTCTCCATGCGCGGCATCGACAACGAGGCGTACTACCGGCTGGTCGAGGACGACAAGCGGTACTACACGGACTACACGGGCACCGGCAACTCGCTCAACGTACGCAGCCCGCACACCCTGCAGCTCATCATGGACTCGCTGCGTTACTGGGTCACCGAGATGCGGGTCGACGGGTTCCGCTTCGACCTCGCGGCCACGCTGGCCCGCGAGTTCTACGACGTCGACCGGCTGTCCACGTTCTTCGACCTCGTGCAGCAGGACCCGATCATCAGCCAGGTCAAGCTCATCGCCGAGCCGTGGGACGTCGGGCCCGGTGGCTACCAGGTGGGCAACTTCCCTCCACTGTGGACGGAATGGAACGGCAAGTACCGCGACACCGTGCGCGACTTCTGGCGCGGCGAGCCGGCCACGCTCGGCGAGTTCGCCTCGCGCATCACCGGCTCGTCCGACCTCTACCAGGACGACGGCCGGCGCCCGTACGCGTCGATCAACTTCGTCACCGCACACGACGGCTTCACGCTCAACGACCTGGTGTCCTACAACGAGAAGCACAACGAGGCCAACGGCGAGGACAACCGCGACGGCGCCGACGACAACCGGTCGTGGAACTGCGGCGCCGAGGGCCCCACCGACGACGAGAAGATCAACGACCTGCGGGCCAGGCAGCGCCGCAACCTGCTGGCCACGCTGCTGCTGTCGCAGGGCGTGCCCATGCTCGTACACGGCGACGAGCTCGGCCGCACCCAGCAGGGCAACAACAACGGCTACTGCCAGGACACCGAGCTGTCGTGGGTCGACTGGTCGCTGCAGGAGCGCAACGGCGACCTGGTGGAGTTCACCAGCGCGGTCATCGAGCTGCGGCACAACCACCCGGTGTTCCGCAGGCGCCGGTTCTTCGCCGGCCGCCCCATCCGCAAGGGCGACGAGCTGCGTGACATCGCGTGGTTCACCCCCGCCGGCGAGGAGATGTCCGAGCAGGACTGGGAGTCCGGCTTCGGCCGCAGCATCATGGTCTTCCTCAACGGCGACGCGATAGGCGACCTCGACCGCCGCGGCGAACGCGTCCGCGACGACTCGTTCCTGATGTGCTTCAACGCCCACGACGACGACATCGAGATGACGATGCCCGACGCCGACTACGGCAGCGAGTGGACGGTCATCGTCGACACCTTCACGGGCGAGGTCTACGCCGAGTCCGGCGGGGGCGTGGTGGTAGGCGTGGTAGCCGGCGACAACCCCACCGGAGCCCGCACGATCCAAGCAGGCCACCCGGTCAACGTCGCCTCCCGCTCCCTCCTGGTCCTGCAGCGCACCGGAGCCCCAGCATGACCGGGCGGTCGCCGACAGCGGAGGCCCCGGCATGACCGTGCCCAGCTCCACCTACCGGGTCCAGGTCCGCCCCGACTTCGACCTCGACGCCACCGCCGACCTCGTGTCCTATGTAGACCGGCTCGGCGTCGGCGCCGTCTACACCTCCCCGCTCCTGGCCGCGGCGCCCGGGTCCACGCACGGCTACGACGTCGTCGACCCCACCAAGGCCAACCCCGAGCTCGGCGGCGAGCAGGCCCGCCTGCGCCTCGTCGCCGCGGCCCGCGAAGCCGGGCTCGGGCTCGTCGTCGACCTCGTGCCCAACCACATGTCCGTCGAGGTCCCCGCGGCCAACCCGTGGTGGTGGGACGTCCTCCAGCACGGCCCCGAGTCGCGCTACGCCCATTACTTCGACGTCGACTTCGCCCGCGGCCCGATCCTCCTCCCGGTGCTGGGCGACGAGGGCCGGCTGGAGATCAAGGGCGACCGCCTCACCTACTACGACCACGAGTTCCCCATCGCCCCAGGGACCGGCACCGGCGAGGGCACCGCCGACCAGGTCCACGAGCGCCAGCACTACCGGCTCGTCCACTGGAAGCGCGGCAACGCCGAGCTCACCTACCGCCGCTTCTTCGACGTCACCAGCCTCGCCGCGGTCCGCGTCGAGCTCCCCGACGTCTTCGCCGCCACCCACGCCGAGGTCCTGCGCTGGGTCGCCAACGGCGAGGTCACCGGCCTGCGCATCGACCACCCCGACGGCCTCGCCGACCCGGGCGGCTACGTCCGCCGGCTGCGCGAGCACACCGACGGCTGGCTCGTCGTCGAGAAGATCCTCGCGGCGGGCGAGGAGCTGCCCGCGTCCTGGCCGGTCCACGGCACCACCGGCTACGACAGCCTGCGCCAGGTCGGCGGCGTGTTCGTCGACCCGGCCGGCGAGGCGCCGCTCACCGAGCTCGCGGCCAAGTTCGGCGGCATCGACTTCCACGCCGAGGAGGAGCGCAGCCGCCGGCTCATCACCGGGCGCTCGCTCGTCGCCGAGATGCGCCGCATCGCCGCGCTGGTGCCCGGCGTCCCCGCCGACGTGGCGCGGCGGGCGGTCGCCGAGCTCATGGTCGCCTTCCCGGTCTACCGCTCGTACCTGCCGGAGGGGTTCGACCACTGGTCGGCCGCCGTGCGCCGGGCCCGCCGCCCGGAGCTGGCCGAGGCCGTCGACGCCATCGACCGCACGGTCCGCGCCCACCCGCGGGGCGAGCTGGCCACCCGCATCCAGCAGACCTCCGGCATGGTCGTGGCCAAGGGCGACGAGGACACCGCGTTCTACCGGTACCCGCGGCTCACCGCGCTCAACGAGGTCGGCGGCGCGCCCGACCGGTTCGGCGTGCCGGTGGCCGAGTTCCACGCGGGGGCGGCCGCCCGCGAGGCGGGTTGGCCGGCCGGCATGACCACGCTGTCCACCCACGACACCAAGCGCTCCGAGGACGTCCGCGCCCGGCTCGCGGTGCTGGCCGAGCTGCCGGCCGAGTTCGCCGACGCGGTCGGCCGGTGGTCGGCCCGCCGCGGGCTGCCCGAGCCCACGCTCGAGCTGCTCGCGTGGCAGACGCTGGTCGGCGCGTGGCCGATCACGCCGGAGCGCCTGGCCGCCTACCTCGACAAGGCGGCGAAGGAGGCCAAGGTCCGCACGTCGTGGGTCGACCACGACGAGGAGTTCGAGAAGGCCGTCAACGCGTGGCCGGCCGCGGTGCTCGACGACCCCGGCCTGGCCGACGACGTCGCCGCGTTCGTCGAGCGGGTCCGCATGCCCGGCTGGTCCAACGCGCTCGGCCAGAAGCTCGTCCAGCTGGCCGGCCCCGGCGTGCCCGACGTCTACCAGGGCAGCGAGCTGTGGGACCTGTCGCTGGTCGACCCGGACAACCGCCGCCCGGTCGACTACCAGCTCCGCGCCGAGCTCCTGGCCCGCCTCGAGCAGGGCCGGCTCCCCGACGTCGACGACACCGGCGCCGCCAAGCTCCACGTCGTCCGCACGGTCCTGCGCCTGCGCCGCACCGCGCCCCACCTGTTCACCGGCTACCGCCCGCTGCACGCCGACGGCCCCGCGGCCGCCCACGCGCTGGCGTTCATGCGCAGCCCCGATCTGGTCGCGGTCGCCACCCGCCTCCCGGTGGGCCTGGCCCGCACCGGCTGGCTCGACACGGTGCTCGCGCTCCCCGCCGGCGCGGGCACGTGGACCGACCTGCTCACCGGCCGCGAGGTCGCCCCCACCGCCGCGCTCGGCGAGCTGCTCACCCGCTACCCCGTCGCCCTCCTCCGCCGGGAGGCACCGTGACCCGGGGCGACGAGCACTTCGCCGTCTGGGCCCCGCACCGCGACCGGGTCCGGCTGGCGCTCGGCCCCACCAGCCACGAGATGCGGCGCGACGACGGCGGCTGGTGGCACGCCGAGGTCCCCGGCACCGGCGACGGCACCGACTACGCGTTCCTGCTCGACGACGACGAGACGCCGCTGCCCGACCCGCGCTCGCAGTGGCAGCCGGCCGGCGTGCACGGGCCGTCGCGGCGCTACTCGCACGACGCGTTCACCTGGACCGACCAGCACTGGACCGGCCGCCGGCTCGCGGGCAGCGTCGTCTACGAGCTCCACGTCGGCACGTTCACCGAGCACGGCACGTTCAACGCCGCGCTCGAGCACCTCGACCACCTCGTCGACCTCGGCGTCGACTTCGTGGAAGTCATGCCGGTCAACGCCTTCGACGGCACCGCGGGCTGGGGCTACGACGGCGTGGGGTGGGGCGCGGTCCACGAGCCCTACGGCGGGCCCAGCGCGTTCAAGCGGTTCGTCGACGCGTGCCACGCGCGCGGCCTCGGCGTGCTGCTCGACGTCGTCTACAACCACCTCGGCCCGTCCGGCGCCTACCTCGACCGGTTCGGCCCGTACTTCGCCGGCCGCACCATCTGGGGCCCCGCGCTCAACCTCGACGGCCCCGACTCCGACGAGGTCCGCCGCTACGTGCTCGACAACGCGCTGTGCTGGCTGCGGCACTACCACCTCGACGGCCTGCGCCTCGACGCCGTGCACGCGCTGGTCGACAAGGGCGCCACGCACCTGCTGGAGCAGCTGGCCACCGAAGTCGACGCGCTCTCGGCGGGGCTGCGCCGGCCGCTGCACCTCATCGCGGAGTCCGACCTCAACGACCCCAAGCTGGTCACGTCCCGCGACGCCGGCGGCTACGGCCTGGAGGCCCAGTGGTGCGACGACCTGCACCACGCGTTGCACGTCGCGCTCACCGGCGAGACCGACGGCTACTACCTCGACTTCGCCGCCCCCGGCGCGCTGGCCACCACCCTGCGGCAGGCGTTCTTCCACGCCGGCACGTGGTCGTCGTTCCGTGCCCGCACCCACGGCCGCCCGGTCGACGTCCGGCGCACCTCCGGCCACCGGTTCCTCGTCTACCTGCAGAACCACGACCAGATCGGCAACCGCGCCCAGGGCGACCGGATGACCGCCACCATCTCGCCGGCCCGCATGCTCTGCGGCGCGGCGATCGTCTTCTGCTCGCCGTACACGCCGATGCTCTTCATGGGCGAGGAGTGGGCGGCCAGCTCTCCGTGGCAGTTCTTCGCGTCCTTCGAGGACCCGTCGCTCGCCGCGGCCGTACGCGACGGCCGCCGCAAGGAGTTCGCCGAGCACGGCTGGGGCGAGTCCGAGGTCCCCGACCCCATGGACGTCGGCACGGTCATCCGCTCCACGCTGCCGTGGGCCGAGCTCCACGACCCGGCCCACCGCGCGGTCTACGACACCTACCGGGCCCTCATCGCGCTCCGCCGCACCCACCCGGAGCTGGCCGACCCCAGGCTGGACCAGTTCAAGGTCGACTCGGTGGACGGCTGCCTGATCCTCCACCGCGGCGACCGCCGGGTCATCGTGAACCTGTCCCCCACGGACGCGAAGATCCTCCTGGACCGCCCACCCGGCGAGATCCTCCTGGCCTCGGCGCAACCCGAGATCACCGGCACCCACCTCCGAGTTCCACCCGAGTCCTTCGCGATCGTGTGATGGCGCCGACCCAGCCCGAATGCCCGGACCCGTCGTCGTGGCCGTCGGCACCTTCACCGGCCGACCCCACCGGTGTCTGCGAGCATGGCTGGGTACACCGAGCATGGCAGAGCACCCAGCCGCACGAAGGGGAGTCATGGACGACAAGGAGATCTCGTCCCGCATCGACGAGCTGATCGACGAGGAGCACCAGCTCGAGCGCAGCGGCGAGCCGGACCCGACGCGGCTCAAGGCCCTCGAGGTCGAGCTCGACCGGTGCTGGGACCTGCTGCGCCAGCGCCGCGCCCGCCGCTCGGCCGGCGAGAACCCGGACGAGGCCGAGGTCAGGCCGCCGGACGTGGTGGAGGGCTATCTGCAGTGAGCAGCGGTCGGGTGGCGCTGCGCACGGTCGTCATCACCGGCACCGCCAGCAGCGCGCCGACGATCCCGCCCAGCTCCGCCCCCACCGTCACGCCGAGGATCACCGCCACCGGGTGAAGCTGCACCGCGCGGCTCATCAGCAGCGGCTCGAACACGTTGCCCTCGAGCTGCTGCACCACGATCACGACCGCCGTCACGATCAGCGCCACCACGAACCCCTGGCTGACCAGCGCCACGAGCACCGCCACGATCCCGGTCACGAACGCGCCGATCACCGGCACGAACGCGCCGAGGAACACCAGCCCGGCGAGCGGCAGCACCAGCGGCACGCCGGTGAGCCACAGCCCGAGCCCGATGCCGACCGCGTCGATCAGCGCCACCACCAGCGTCGTCCGCACGTATGACGTCAGGGCGGCGAACGCGTGCGCGCCGGCCGCGTGGACCTGGTCGCGGGAGGACTCGGGCAGCGGCCGGATCAGCCCGCGCCACAGCCGCGGCCCGTCGTAGACGAAGAAGATCAGCAGGAACAGCGCGAGCGCGAGGCCGGCGAGGATCGTCCCGGCGGTGGACAGCACACCCCACACCCCCGACACCAGCCCGGCCCGGTTCGTCGCGAGCCAGTCCTTGCCCTCGTTGATCATGCTGTCGAGCTGGCCCGGGCTGAGCCCGAACGTGGTCAGCCAGTTCCGCAGCTCGCCGACGCTCTGGTTGAGCCGCGCGCCGAGGTCCGGCAGGCCGTTGACCACCGAGGTGACCATGAACAGCAGCAGCCCGCCGAGAACGCCGATCCCGCCGAGCAGCACGACGAGCGTCGCGAGCCCGCGGTGCACGCCGTGCTTGGTCAGGAACACGACGCCCGGCACGAACAGCGCGGCGAGCAGGATGGCGATCGCCACGGGCACCGCCACGAACGCGAGCCTGCCGAGCACCTGGCCCGCCACCCACACGGTCGCCGCGATGATCAGGAACTGCGAGCAGCGGACGGCGATCCGACCCATCCGCCCGGACCGCCAGCTCCCGGTGTCTCGCACACTGTCCGAGGAGGACCGGGCCGCGGGAGTCTCGCTCATCCCACGAACATTAGCCCGAAACCTCCCGGTTCAAACCCCGGCAGGCGGCTCAGGGACAGCGGCTCAGGTGGACAGTGCGGCGATGGCGGCCACGACCATGTCCCAGAACCGGCCGGTGTCCAGACCGACGGCGACGTCGGCGTTCGGCGGGCGGCCGGTGCGCCGGTAGAGGTCGACGACGGTCGCGCCGCGGGTGAAGGTTCCGGTGAGCTCGATGTCGAGGCGGGTGCGGGTGGTCTCGACCACGCCGGGCTCGGCGAGCAGTGCCACCGCGACCGGGTCGTGCAGCGGCGGCGCGGGGAAGCCCCAGATGTCGCGGTAGGTGCTGGCGAAGAAGCCGAGCAGCTCGACGCAGACCCGGGCGAGCGGGCTGCCGATGGCGGTGATCCGCTGCTGGACGTCCGCGTCGGCGAGGGCCTGGTGGGTGACGTTCAGGCCGCACATGGTGACCGGGATTCCGCTGTGCAGCACGATGTCCGCGGCCTCGGGGTCGGCGTAGACGTTGAACTCGGCGTAGGGCGTGACGTTGCCCTGCCCGGTGCTGCCGCCCATGAACACGACCCGGTCGATCCTCCCGGCGACGTCCGGCGCGGCGAGCAGCAGCGCGGCGACGTTGGTCAGCGGCCCGGTGGCGACGACGGTCACCGGCTCGGGCCGTGCGCGCAGCAGGTCACGCACGTATCCGATGCCGTCGGTGCTGGTGACCGGGGTGACCGGCGGGCCGAGCCGTGGACCGTCCAACCCGGACTCCCCGTGCACGTCGCCGGCGACGACCTGGTTGCCGCGCAAGGGTTCCGCCCGCCCGGCGACGACCGGCACGTTCCTGATGCCGGCCACGTCGCAGATCCGCTGGGCGTTGCGGGTGGTCTTGTCGAGCGTCTGGTTGCCGGCCACGGTGCTGATCGCGAGCAGCCGCAGCGCCGGGTGGGCGGCGGCGAGCATGATCGCCAGTGCGTCGTCGTGTCCCGGGTCGCAGTCCAGGACGATCGGCGTGGCCATCCGCCGAGTATGCCGGCCGGCGGTACGGTCGCGGGATGAAGGTGCTGGTGTTCGGCGCGACCGGGATGGTCGGCCAGGGCGTGGTCCGGGAGTGCCTGCTGGCGCCGGACGTCGGTGCGGTGGTGGCGGTCGGCCGCAGCGCCACCGGCGTCGAGGACCCCAAGTTCCACGAGGTGGTGCGGTCGGACCTGACGGACCTGGCCGACGTCGCCGAGCTGTCCGGAGTGGACGCGTGCTTCTTCTGCCTCGGCGTGCCGTCGGCCCGCATGAGCGAAGCGGACTACACGAGGATCACCTACGAGCTCACGATGTCTGTCGCCGGCGCGGTCGCCGCGCGGAACCCGTCGGCGGTGTTCGGGTACGTGTCGGGTCAGGGCGCGGACAGCACCGAGAAGGGCCGGGTCATGTGGGCCCGGGTACGCGGGCGGACGGAGAACGCGCTGCTGGCGGGCCCGCTGGACGCGTACATCCTGCGGCCGGGCTACATCCAGCCCCTGCACGGCGCGCGATCGAAGGTGACGCTGTACCGGACGCTGTACCGGGTGACGTCGCTGCTGTACCCGCTGCTGCGGCTGCTGGCCCGCGACCACATCACGACGACGGAGACGATCGGCCGGGCGATGCTCGCGCTCGCCCGCGGCCGCGGCGGTGACACCCGGATCCTGAACAGCCCGGAGATGAACGCCCTGGCCCGCTGACCACGCACGCGCGGCCGCGGTCACCCGTTGATCGACGGCGTGCGCGGCGCCGCGTGGCAGCGATCGCCACCTGAACCGCCGACCGGCGGCACGTGCATGTCCGCGCCCCGGCGGGCCCAGCAGCTGACCGGCTCTGGCCACGCTGCCGCGGCGCCGGAACCCCAGCGCGGCCGCGGTCAGCCGTTGATCGGGGGCAGGATCGCGCGGGCCTCGTCGTGGCGTAGGCCGGTGGCCTGAAGCAGGTCGACGGCGACCGAGCGCAGCTGCGCGGCCACGACCTGGGCCGAGAAGCCGCTGTGCGCGAGGCTGTCGGTGTCGACCGTCGAGGCCGCCTCGCGGAGGGCCTCGCGGGTGGCGGTCGGGTCGTCGCCGAGCTCGTCGGCGAGGAGCTGGGTGGCGGCGGCGAGCGCGCGCAGGCCCTCGGGCAGCGTGGGTGGGACGGGCTCGTCGTCGGTGAGCGCGGAGCGGACGCGGCGGAGGAGGACACGGCAGTTGCGCAGCGCGTGGTCGAGCGGCTCGGCGGCGTCCACATAGGACCGCAGGAGGTGGCGCTGGCGGCGGTGCAGCGGTGAGATGGCGATGATCTCGCGGGCGGTGCGCAGCGCGTTGCGGTAGTCGTCGATGGGTTGCTGGGTGCGGATGCGGCGCAGGGCGCGGGCGGCGAGGTCGCGGTCGCGGGTCTCGAGGGCGTCGGCGGCGCTGGTGAGGGCGGTGGTGAGCTCGGCGATCATCTGCCGGGCGTGCTTGCGGGCGATCTCAGGTGGGTTGCCGGGCAGCACGGCGATGGCGGCGAGGCCGAGGATGCCCCCGATGAGCGCGTCGAGCATGCGGTCGATGCCGCCGGTGCCGCCGGGCGGGAGCAGCGTCGCGACGAGGACCGCGGAGGATCCGGCTTGCAGCGTGACGAGCGGCCCTCCGTCGAGGAGGACGGCCGCGGCCATGGCGAGCCCGAGGACGAGCGCGATCTGCCAGGGCCCGGTGCCGATGCGGGAGACGAGCAGGTCCCCGACCCCGATGCCGACACTGACGCCGGCGACCAGCTCGACGACCCGCCGCAGCCGCTGCTGCCCGAGCCCGACCCCGATACAGATGACGACGGCGACGGGCGCGAAGAAGGGGCGGGGGTGCTGAAACACGGCGGTGGCCACGAGCCAGGCGAGCGCCGCGGCGACCGCGCACTGAAGGATGGGCAGCGCCATGCGGCGCAGCAGGAGCACCCGCTGCCGCACCGCCGCCCGAACCCGCGCCCGACTCACCCGCACGGGAAGCCAGGCTAGTGAACGACCGCCGACCCCGCGCGACCCCGCGCGACCCGGCCCGGCAAGCCCCGGCACGACCCGGCGAGGCGAGGCGCGGCAAGCCCCGGCAAGGCCCGGCCCGGCAAGGCGAGGCGCGGCAAGCCCCGGCAAGGCCCGGCCCGGCAAGGCGAGGCGCGGCAAGCCCCGGCAAGGCCCGGCCCGGCAAGGCCCGGCGCGGCAAGGCCCGGCCCGGCAAGGCCCGGCCCGGCGAGGCGCGGCGCGGCCCGGCGAGGCGCGGCGCGGCCGTGGCCCAGCGCGGCGCGGTGCGGCCGTGGCCCAGCGCGGCCCGGCGCGGCAAGGCCCGGCACGGCGAGGCGCGGCCGTGGCCCAGCGCGGCGCGGCCGTGGCCGTGGCCTCCGGCGGACCGGAGGCCAGGCCGCCTCCGGCGCGCCGGAGGCCCAGTGGCCGTCAGGCTGGGCCCACTGCCACCAGGGCTCGGTGGTGGGTCGGCTTCTCGATCTCGTCCAGGATCGCTGCCGCTACGTCGGCGTAGGCGAACCGCGGGGCGGTGGGATCGGCGGGCAGCGCGTGGGTGCCGCCGACGCGGTAGGTGCCCGTGGCGGGCGCGTCCGGGTCCAGGAGCGTGGGCGGCGGGGCCAGCACCACCCAGTCGAGGTCCGTCGCCTGGAGGATGTGCAGCTCTGCCACGTGGCCCAGGGTGAACTCGCGCGCCGGCGCCGGGAAGTCCGGGGCCTCGTACAGCGGGACGCCCGAGGCGTCCAACAACACGGTGCCCACGCCGATCGCGACCAGGCGCGGGACGCCGGCGCGCACGAGGCCGTCGACCAGGGCTTGGGTCGCCGCCGCGTAGAAGGTCGTGGACGGCAGGTCCAGGCGGGCCGCGGCGTTGACGACCACGTCGTGGCCGGCGGCCAGGGTCGCGACGTCGTCGGGGTTCGTGACGTCGCCTGCCACCACCGGCAGCGACGGGTAGCGGTGGGGATCTCGGACGACCGCGGTCACCTCATGACCTCGGGCCAGCGCTTCGGTGACCACGCGGCGGCCGGCGCGCCCGCCGGCGCCGAAGACGACGATCTTGCTCATTGGCTGTGCCTCCTCAACAGAACGACGAGCGCACGGTAGGAGGCCGGACCACGGTTTCCGCAACGATAGTGTGCGTACGCTGGACATCGTGTCCGAGCCACTCGACCCCGACCTGTTCACAAACTGCCTCACCGAGCCGCTCCCCATGCGCGTCGGCGACAAGTGGACCGCCAAGATCATCACCTGCCTGCGGGACGGGCCGCGCCGGTTCTCCGAGCTCGCCGTCCCGCTCCGGGGCATCACCGCCAAGGTCCTCACCGAGTCGCTGCGCGGGCTCGAGCGCGACGGCATGCTCACCCGCACCGTCCACGACGAACTGCCGCCGCGCGTCACCTACGAGCTCACCCCGCTCGGCCACACCCTGTTCGAACCCATGGCCGCCCAGTGCGCGTGGACCCGCGCGCACCTCGCCGAGCTGCGCCGGGCCCGCGAGGACTACGCCGCTCGCTAATCAGCGACCGCACCGGCCCGGACTTAGACTCGGTTCGTAGGGAAATCGTCATGACGATAGGTCGCGTGCCATGGCCGCGCGGCTGGTCTGCGAGGAACCATGCGCCACGAACAAGACCCGGACAGAACCCGCCTCGACCCGTTCCCCGCCGCCGACCCGCCGACGATGCGGAACCAGGCGGTGTCCCGGACCCCGGAGCCACCGCCGGTGTCCGCGGCCCGCACCACCGGCCCGTACGAGGACGAGATCGTCGAGGAAGGCGTCACCAACCCCGACTACCGGCGGATTCGCACGGTCGGCGTCGTCTGCACGATCATCAACGTGGTCACCGCGGCGTTCGCCGTCGTGCTCGCCGTGCACATCGTGCTGGTGCTCGGCAACGCGAACATGGCCAACGGCTTCGCATCCTTTGTGGACAGCTGGGCCGCCGGTGTCCGGTTGGGACTCAACGGGCTCTTCACCCCCGCCAGCGCCAAACTGGCCACGCTGTTCAACGAGGGCCTCGCGGCCATCCTGTGGCTGGTGATCGGCGGCGTGCTCACCTACCTGATCCGCCGCTTCGCGCTGCCCGGCCCGCGCCGGGTGCAGCGCTACCGCCGCGTGGTTCGCTAGTGTCCCGCGCAGGACGCTAGCTCAACACCTTCGCCGCGACCGCGAGGTCGGCCACCAGCTCCTGATAGGCAGCCTCGCGGTCCTTGGCGCGCAGCACCGCCGACGGGTGCACGGTGGCCAGCGCGCGCTCGGGCCGGTCGGGCATCGACACGACCTTGCCGCGCTCCTTGGTCACCCGGAAGTCCTGGCCCAGCAACGACTTCGCGGCGATCGCGCCCAGGCACACCACCAGCTCCGGCCGCACCAGGTCCAGCTCGGCGTCGAGCCAGGGCCGGCACGCGACGACCTCGGTGCGCGAGGGTGTCTTGTGGATGCGCCGCTTGCTCCGTTCGGCCGGCACGAACTTGAAGTGCTTCACCGCGTTGGTGAGATACACCTGCGAGCGGTCGATCCCGACCTCCTCCAGCACGCGGTCGAGCAGCCGCCCGGCGGGCCCGACGAACGGCTCGCCCTTGCGGTCCTCCTGGTCGCCCGGCACCTCGCCGACGATCACCATGCGGGCATCGGCCGGGCCGGCGCCGAAGACGGTCTGGGTCGCGTCCTTGTACAGGTCACAGCCCCGACAGCGAGCGGCCGCGGCGCGCAGGCCGTCGAGGTCGGCCTCCGCGGGCACGAAGCGTTCTGCACCCATTGCCACTGACTACCCGGCCCTGACCTGGTCAAACGTCGATCGAGTTTCGCACTCGGGGCCCGGGGGTAGCCGCACCACCTCACCGAGAGGAGGTGGACGCCCATGCAGCGGGAGAGCGACGTACACGGCCCACGGCAGGACGACAACCTCAAGCACGAGCTGGACGGCATGCTCCACGCCAACGGCCCCAGCAGGGCCGAGGACTGGCGCCAGCCGGAGCTGCCGGACGAGGACGACCCGCCCCTGCGGGAGGACCCGGAGCAGGGTTGATCGGGTGCCCATCGGGTACGCCCGGGACAGGGCCACGTCGCACCCGGGAGCAGACGCGGTCCCAGATCCCGCGAGTTGAACACCCAGCTGGCGGGATCGTCTCTCGGCGGTCGGGCCCCCGGCTCGACCGCCGAGCGTCTAGTGAGCGAGCAGCGTGAGTCCCAACGCGACAGCGCCGGGAAGTGCCTGCACGATGAGGATCCGCGGGTTCGCGGTGACCGCGCCGTAGACGCCGGCAACCACCACGCACGCGGTGAAGAACACGGTGACCGGGAAGCCCACGGTGCCGTCCGGGCCGCCCTCGACCAAGCCGAACACCAGCCCGGCGGCGAGGAAACCGTTGTACAGTCCCTGGTTCGCCGCGAGCGGTGCGCTGGACTCGGCCACCTCGGCGGTGGTGCCGAAGATCGCGCGCACCCGCGGCGTGCGCCACAGGAACATCTCCAGCACCAGGATGTACACGTGCAGCACAGCCACCAGGCCGACCATGATCGCGGCCGCGATGTCCAAACCGGCGTCCAACCCGGACCTCCTACTCGGCGGCGGGCTGTTGCTCGCCTTCCTTCTGCTGCTCCTCCGGCACCCTCAGCGGCCGCAGCATCGTCCACAGCGTGAACAACGCGGCGACCACCAGCATCCCGAGCCCGGCCCACAGGTTGATGTTGATCCCGGCGGACTTGTCGATCTCGTCGGCGCTGGTGAAGGCGAGGCCGAGCACGGTGGTGACCAGACCGTACACGCCGAGCAGCAGCGCGATGATCAGCCGGACGTCGAACGCGGCCGCCCGGCGGCGGGTGTGCGGTGTCGAGCTCATCCGACCCTCCTAGAAGATGAAGTTCAGCGCGATGGTGACGACGAGGACGATGCCGGCGAGCAGGCCCGGGTTGCGGTACCAGCCGGCGTCGTCGCCGGTGGTCTCGTGCTGCCGGTCCTCCTTGGGGGTCAACGAGTACACGAGCCCGGCGAGCTCCTCGGCCGGCTTGGGCCTGGTGGCGTAGGAGACCGCGACGCTGACCACGATGTCGACGACGAACGCCGCCCCCGCCCCGACGAACGCGCCACCCTGGCCGGGCAGCGTCCAGACGCCCGTCTTGGTGAGCACGAACACGGCGATCGCCGACAGGGTGCCGCTGACCAGGCCGATCCAGCCGGCGGCCGGCGTCATGCGGCGCCAGAACATGCCGAGGATGAACGTGGCGAACAGCGGCGCGTTGAAGAACGAGAACAGCTGCTGCAGGTAGTCCATCAGGTTGGCGTAGGTGGACGCGATGAACGCGGTGCCGATGGCGAGCACCGTGGCGATGCCGGTGATCACCCGGCCGACGCGCAGGTAGTAGCCGTCCGGCCGGTCCTTCCTGAGGTAGGACTGCCAGATGTCGTAGGTGAAGACGGTGTTGAACGAGCTGAGGTTGGCCGCCATGCCGGCCATGAACGAGGCGAGCAGGCCGGCGATCGCAATGCCGAGCATGCCGTTGGGCAGCAGGTCGCGCATGAGCAGCAGCAGCGCGTCGTTGAAGGTGGCGCCGCTGGGTGCGCTGCCGCCGGCCATCAGCGCGGCCTTGTTCTCGCCCTGCAGCTCGGTGACCGCGACGCCGGCGATCATGCCCGGGATGATCACGATGAACGGGATCAGCATCTTCGGGAACGCGCCGATGATGGGCGTGCGCCGGGCGGCGGACATGCTCTTGGCCGCCATCGCGCGCTGCACCTCGACGAAGTTGGTGGTCCAGTAGCCGAAGGACAGCACGAAGCCGAGGCCGAACACCAGGCCGAGGATGGACAGGAAGTTGTTCCCGAACCCCGTGAGCTGGTTGCCCGGCCAGCTGTTCACCTGCTCGGGGCCGCCCGGCCCGGCCGAGACCTTGTCGACGAGCCCTTGCCAGCCGCCGACCTTGTACAGCCCGACGATCGTGAGCGGCAGCAGCGCCGCGACGATCACCATGAACTGCAGCACCTCGTTGTAGATGGCCGCGGACAGCCCGCCCAGCGCGGTGTAGCTGAGCACGATGGCGGCCGCGACGATGACCGACACCCAGATCGGCCAGCCCAGCAGCAGGTTGACCACGCTGGCGAGCAGGAACAGGTTGGCGCCGGCGATCAGCACCTGGGCGGTGGCGAAGCTGATGGCGTTGACCAGGTGCGCGGGCTTTCCGAAGCGGCGCCGCATGAACTCGGGCACGCTGCGGACCTTGGAGCCGTAGTAGAACGGCATCATCACGATGCCGAGGAACAGCATCGCCGGCACCGCGCCGATCCAGAAGTAGTGCGCGGTGGGCATGCCGTACTCGGCGCCGTTGGCCGACATGCCCATCACCTCGATGGCGCCGAGGTTGGCCGAGATGAACGCGAGCCCGGTGACCCAGGCGGGCAGGGAACGCCCGGACAGGAAGAAGTCCAGGCTCGTCGACACCCGCCGTCTCGCGGCATAGCCGATGCCGATGACCAGGACGAAGTAGAGCGCCAGCAACACGTAGTCCACCGGGTGGGCGTCAATCCGCAGGTTCGCATCGGCCAGAACGGTCAACCCGGGCACCTCCTCCAGTCAGACCCCCCGGACTAAAGCAAACACCAGAACGAGCCCCGTCGCTCGACGAGATCATCCACAGGCGCGCC
>NZ_DASWSJ010000312.1:0-7954 GCF_036402745.1 Actinophytocola sp.
TGAACGGGGAGTGCGCCGACATGTTCGGCGGGGCGACGCTCCCGGAAGCGCGCGGCCGTGGCGCCCAGTCGGCGCTGCTCACCGCTCGCGTCCGGGCGGCCACGGGTGAGGGCTGTCGATGGCTCGTCGCCGAGACCGGCGCGGAAGGTCCCGGTGAACACAACCCGTCGCTGCACAACATGGTGCGCGTCGGCTTCGAGCCGTTGTATGAGCGGGCCAACTGGCTGTGGCGTGCGTAGCCCGTTGACATGCACCAGATTGCCGTCGTCGACACGGGTTCTCGGAGGACTGTCCATCATGGACACTGAACGTGGTGAGCTCCGGCCACGGCCACTTCCAGAGCTGTCTCACCGCGATGCCACCATGATCAGTCTCAGCGTGCGCGGCACTTCCTCAGGCGGGTGCCTGCACCGCCTCGACGTTGCACCCGGCGACCCTGGCCAAAATCAGTGACTCCAGCCCGAAGTGACCAGGCATCATGCTGTCATGCACGACTGGCCCATACCCGAGTCCGACGAAATTCCCACGCCGAAGCTGGTTGCCGCTTGGGTGACGCTCGGCATCATCCCTACCGAACGGATCCCGCTCTGGGCGGCGCACTGGCTCGTCCAGGGCTATGACGGGGACACCCTCAGGACTCTGGCCGGCCTCAGCGGCACAGACCCTCACGACGTCCACGACGCACTGCCCGCCGCGCTAGCCGACTGCGCTGCACCTATCCCGGATTCAGACGCAGCTGCGGCACAGGTGGCGTTCATCAAACTCGCCCGCATGCACGCCGACAACCGCGCCACCGAGAGGTGGGTCCTCGACAAGGTCTGCGAGATCGTCGCCGGTCCGGCTACGCCAACAGCGTCATCGAACTTCCACTCGGCCAGATATTCGATCTGTCAGACGAGTGGGGAGCAGGCTGGGGCCGGACGGAGCAACAAATCAAACTCGAGGTCCGGAACGCATGCAGAACTCAACTCGCCGCCAGCGAGGCGGCCGACAACCACTGATCCGCGACACCATCGAGCAGCTCGAAGTTAGTTCAGAGAAGCTTGCCTACGGTGCGCGCAATTGCATGTGAGCCCGAAAATGCTGCCCCGTGTCGACGAATTGGAGTCTGATTTGGAGGAGCGGAGGAAACGCGCAACGGCCGAGGGGTGGCTGGGCGAGATCGAGGGTGTGGACCTCACATTCCAGTGCCTGCGCGACAAGCGCGCCGACGCGCTGCGACTCGCCCGGATCACCCGCCAGGTCGACCTCGGGATTCCCGCCGTCGGCGCAGCCCAATAACCGAGCCAGACAGATCGCTCCCAGCGACTGAGTCACGCCACGAGCGATCTGCCTGCGAGCCGACGAAGCGCCCTCAGGGAGCCATGACAGGACGTTCAAACTTGGGCCCACCGCTCGCGGCCGCGAGGTAAACGCCTGGTGCTCAAGGTCCGTCTGGGTCTTTTCGCGGGCCCTTTGATTAGACGAGGTCCGCGCGGGCAAAGCCGCATCAGCGGCGTTTCGTGCTGGCGCTGTTGGCGGGGGCGGGGCAGGGTTGGGGTGGAGGAGGCGAGTTTGTCGTGGCCATCGCCGTGAACCTGGAGGTTCCGTTGGTCGGCCGTGATCGTGAGTTGCGGCGGCTCGTGGAGTGTGCGCGTCGGGTTCGGTCGGGTGGGGCGGCTGTGGTGGCGATCGGGGGTGAGGCCGGGATTGGGAAGTCGCGGCTGGCCACGGCCGCGCTGCGGCGGGCGCGTGAGGAGGGCTTCATTGCGTTGTGCGGCAGCGGGGGGCCGCTGCATCGCGACTTGTCGTATGCGCCGGTGGTTGAGGCGTTGCGACCGCTGGTGCATGGTCCCGCGGCCGACGTCGCCGCGCTTGTCGACGGGTTGGGCGACCTGGCCCGGCTGTTCGACGGTCTGCCAGGCCCCCGCCCCGCTCCGCTCGGCGACGCGGGGCTGGAGCGCATCCGGCTGTTCGAGGCGGTGTGTGGCCTGCTACGCCGGGCGAGCCGGCGGCAGCCGCTCGCGATACTGATCGACGACCTGCACTGGGTCGACGCGGAATCACTCGCCGTGCTCCACTACCTGGTCCGTGGACTGGCCGACCGCCCGATCCTGTTCGTGCTCACCCACCGTCCTGGGGAGTCGCGACGGGAGGTACGCGAACTGCTCACCGCGCTGCGGCGTGGCGACATGCTCACCGAGATCACCATGCGTCCGCTGAATCAGGACGAGGTCGGCTCGCTCGTGCGGGCGTTGCTGGGTGGCGAGCCACCCACTGCGTTGTTGCGGGCGTTGACCGGCCGGGCTGGCGGGGTGCCGCTGTTCGTCAAGGAACTTCTCGGCGCGCTCGTTGACCGCGGTTCGCTGACGCGCTCCGGCGAGCGGTGGGCGCTCGGCTCCGGCGAGCTCGCACCGATTCCGCGGGTCGTCGGCGATCTGCTGCGTGACCGGATCGAGTTGCTGTCCGACGCCGCTCGCACGGTGCTGGAACTGCTGGCGGTCTTCGGCGGGCAGTCCACGCACGTGCTGCTGCGCGACGTCGTGGCCGACGAGGCGGTTCTGCTCGACGGGGTCGCCCGGCTTCGTGCCGCCAACCTGGTCGAGGAACAGTTGGTGGCCGGTTCGGTGCGCTACCGGGTCGCTCACCCCCTGCTCAACGAGGTGGCCTACGAACTGCTGCCCGCGGCCACCCGCGGTGAGCGGCACGCGGCGGCGGCCCGCGCCATGGCACGTGTCGCCCCGGACGACCTTCGTGGTCTCGCCTTCCACGTCCGCGGCGCCGGCCAGGCGCTGGCGCCGGCGGAGGCTTTCGATGTCCTGTACCGCACGGCCCGCGAGGCGGTGGCGGCGAAGCGGGGCGATGAGGCGGCGGCCAACGCACGGGCCGCGCTCGCGGCCGCGGACCGCCTTGGTCGCACCGAGGTCATGGTCGAGCTGCTGGAGTTGCTCGCCGAGGCCAGTGAGCTCGCCGGCCGGCCGGAAGACGCCTGGACCGCGTGGCTGGCCGCGGCGGACGCGGCCGGCGACGCCGTTCGGACCAGGGCGCGGTGCCTGGCCAGAGCCGCCATGGCGGAGTGGGACCGCGGCCAGCTCGGCGACGCCGAGGCACACCTGGCGCTGGCCGCCGAGGCACTCGCCGGGGTGCCGGTGGGCGAGGAGCACCTGACCGTCACCGCCGCCCGCGCGCGGGTGGCCGGCCGCCGCGGCGACACCGTCGCCCAGCGCCGGCTGGTCGCCGAGCTGGACCGGATTGTCGACGCGGTCGGGTCCCGGCGGGACAGGGTGGCCGCGAACATCCAGCGGCTCGGGATCGCGTTGATCGAGGGTGACTTCCGCACCGGCCTGGCCGGTGTCGGCGACGTCGTCCGGGAGGTCGACGAGCTGCGGGACCCATTGGTCACGGAGCTGGTCACCCGGCCGGTCTTCGTTCTCCTGCTGATGAACGGCGACCTCGCGCTGGCGCGGGCGCAGGCGACCAAGGCGCTCGACCAGGCCCGTGCGGTCGGGGTGCCGACGTTGGAGATCATTCCCCAGCTGCTCCTCGGCTTCGCCGACCTGCTCGGTGGCCGCTGGGATGACGGCATGACCAGGTCCTTCGACGTGCTGGAGCTGGCCCAGCGGGTCGGCAACGTCCGCCACGCCGCTCTCGGGCTGGCGCTGCAGGGGCTGCTGCTCGCCCGTCGCGGCAGGTTCGACGACGCCGCCGCCAGGGTGACGGAGGCACGAGCCCACTTCGGGCACTGGCCAGACGTCGACCGGCGCGTCTTCGGCGTCCTCGACCAGGTGACGATGGAGGTCGCGCTGGGCCGAAACGCCGCCGCCGAGGCCGCACGGCTGGCCCGCGAGCTGGCCGGTCATCGGCCCGTGCTGCTACCGCTCGTGCTGGCCACGCTCGGGGACGCGGCACAGCGCGCGGGCGACATCCCGACCGCGCGCAGTGCCGCGGGCCGGCTCGAGGCGCTGGGCGATGACGCGCTGTACCCGGCCGCTCTTGCCCTGCGGCTGCGTGGCCGGATCACCTGCGACCCGGCGCTGCTCGACGCGGCCGCCGGCCGCCTGGCCACCCTGGGGATGGTCTACGACGAGGTGGTGACGCGGCTGGACCGGGCGGAGCTGCTGACCGGCGTCCCCGACGCGACGCTCGTGGCGGAGGTCGGCCAGTGCGTCGAGGTGCTCGACGAGCTGGGCGCGCGGCCGCAGGCGGACCGGGCCCGGCAGCTGCTGCGCAAGCTCGGCGAACGTCCCGCGCCGCGGCCCGACCGGGACCGGCCGAGCGAGCTGAGCGATCGCGAGGAGCAGGTCGCCCGGCTCGTCGCGCGAGGGCTGTCCAACGCGGCGGTCGCCGAGCGGCTGTTCATCAGCAAGCGAACGGTCACCACGCACCTGCAGAACATCTACAGCCGGCTGGGCCTCAACTCCCGCACGGCGCTCACCCGGTACGTACTCGAGCGGTTGCCCGCTCCCCGAAATACGTAGTCCGGCCGATGCCGCGGTCCCTGCTTAGTGGCCGATCGTGAACTCCACCGATCCGGAGGAGTCACCGATGACCACGCCCCAGGTCCACACCGTGCTACCGCTGCGACAGGCCACCGACCCCCGTCAGGCCGGCGTCAAGGCCGCCACCCTGGCGACGCTGGCAGCGCGGGGACTCCCGGTGCCCGACGGGGTCGTCATCCCGACCGGCGTCTTCGCGCGGGCCGTGGACGCGGCCCGCGAGCCGCCCACGGCCCGCCTCGGAGTGCCCGACGGCGTGCTCACCGCGCTCGCCGAGGCGGTCCGGTCGTGGGGCGACGTCGCGCTCGCCGTGCGCGCCTCCGCGGTGAACGAGGACCTGGCCGACTCCTCCTACGCCGGGCTCTACACGTCGGTGCTCCACGTGCACGGCCCCGAAGCACTGCGGGAGGCCGTGCTGCGCTGCTGGACATCCGCTTTCGCCGACCGGGTCACCGCGTATTCGAGGGGGATGGACGGAGATGCCCGGCCGGCGATGGCGGTGCTGGTGCAACCGATGGTGCCGGCGACCTCTGCTGGAGTGGCGTTCACGGCGAACCCGGTCACCGGCGAGCGCGCCGTCGTGGTGATCGACGCCGTGCCCGGCCTGGCCGAGCGCATGGTCTCCGGTGCGGTGACCCCCGAGCGTTGGACCGTCCGCGCCGGCCGGGCCAGTCGTGAGCCGGGCACCGACACCGAGGCGCTCGACGCCGCCTCGGCGCTCGCCGTAGCCGACCTGGCCCGCCGCGTGGAGCGGCTCCGCGGCACACCCCAGGACGTCGAGTGGGCGCTGGCCGGCGGTGACGTGGTGCTCCTGCAGGCGCGCCCGGTCACCGCGTTACCCGAGCCACCCGAGCCACCCGTCCATCCGGTGCCGGTGCCGGTCGAGGTGCCGGCCGGCTACTGGACCAGGGAGAGCAGCCATGCCCCGCTGCCGTGGACGAGACTGACCCACGCCGTCTACCAGAACCGACTTCCGGCGATCCGTACCGCGGTCGGTGAGCTCGGCCTGCTACTCGACGGCGTGGACATCCGCGACATCGGCGGCCTGGAGTACCTCCGGGTCGTCCCGCTCGGTGGCAAGGCACCACCACGGCTGCCGAGTTGGGCCGTGCCGCTGGCGTTCCGGTTGGTGCCGGCGCTACGGCGACGCGTACGCGAATGCGTCGCCGCGATCCGCGCCGACGTCCCGATGCGAAACATCCACCGCTGGACCCAGGAATGGCAGCCAGAACTCGAAGCCCGCATAGCTGGCCTGCGCGACGTCGACCTCGACGTGCTCGACGACGACGCGCTCGACACGCACCTCCAGTCGACGCTGAGCCTGTCCGACGACGGCTCGTCGATCCACTTCCGGCTCCAACTGGCGCTGGCCATGGTGCTCGGCGAGCTGGGCCACGTCTGCCGGGACCTGCTCGGCTGGGACGACCAGGCCTGGCTGCGACTGGTCGCCGGCACCTCGGCCAGATCCACCGAACCGGCCCGCGCACTGGCAGAACTCGCCGCCCACGTCGCCGCGTGCCCGCGGCTGCGCCTGCTCGTCGAGGAACCGGCACCGGTGGCCGACGTACTCGCCCGCGACACCGACTTCGCCGCCAGGTTCTCCGCCTACCTGCGTCGGTACGGCCGCCGCGCGCTGAGCTACGAGTTCGCCGAGCCGGCCCTCGACGAGCGGCCCGAGCTGGTCCTAGCCCTGCTGCGGGACCAGTTGGCCGCAGACTACGACCCGATGGCACGGGGGCGCGAGCTGGCCGAGTGGCGTGCCACCGCAGCAGCCGAGGCACGCGCCGCGCTGGCCGGCCGCGATTTCGCCGGCACGGAGCGGTTCGAGACCGCGCTGTCCAACGCCGTCGAAGGCTACCCGGTGCGCGAGGACAACGAGTTCTACACCATCAGCACGCCGGGGGCACTCGTGCGCCGAGCCGTGCTGGAGCTCGGCAGGCGGCTGACGCGGCGAGGCCAGCTCCCCGCGCCCGACGCCGCCTTCCACCTGCGCCCGGCCGAGCTGCGGGCGGCGCTGCGGCTCGGCCACGACCTGCGCGAACTGGTCGCCCTGCGGGCCGGCGAGCGAGCCTGGGCCATGGCGAACCCCGGCCCACCCAGCTACGGCAGCCCACCGCCATCCCCGCCACCGATGACGTCACTGCCCGCCGAGGCGCGGTTCGCGAACGAGGCGTTCCTCTGGCTCCTCGACCGGATCCTCGGCGCGCCCCGCGACGCGGCAGCGGAACCGCTCACCGGGATCGCCGCGTCGCCCGGCAGCCACACCGGCCCCGTCCGCGTCATCCACGACGAAACCGAGTTCGACCGGCTACGCGCCGGCGAGGTGCTGGTCTGCCCGACGACCTCGCCGGTCTGGTCGGTGCTGTTCCCGAACGTCGGCGCGCTGGTCACCGACACCGGCGGCACCTTGTCGCACCCGGCGATCATCGCCAGGGAGTACGCCGTGCCCGCGGTCGTGGCCACCGGCGACGCCACCACGCGGCTGCGTGACGGCCAGGTCGTCACCGTGGACGGCACCACCGGCCAGGTCCGGGTCGTCCGATGACCAGCTCGGTGTGGCAGATGACAGGAGCCGTGGAGACCGCCGCCGTCATCGCCGCGGCGCACCGGCTCGGCGTGCTGCGCTTGCTGACGGCGTCCCCGCGGACCGCGACCGAGCTGGCCGACGACCTGTGCCTGGACCTGCCCGCCACCAGCCGGTTGCTCGACACACTCGTCCGGCTCGGCCTGCTGCGCCGTGACGCCGGCGGCTCGTGCGCGGCGGACCCGGCCGCGGTGCACTGGCTCGAGAGGATCACCGAGGCGTGGGGCACCCTGTCCGACGTGGTCCGGACCGGCATCCCGATGACGCCGGCCGACACCGCGGACGGCGCCGCCGCCCTCTACCCGATCGTCGCGCCGCAGCTGGCCGCGTGGTTCGCGCCGGCCGCCGCCCGGCTCGGCGAGATGCTGTCGCCACCACCGGGGCGGGTCCTGGACGTCGGCGCCGGGGCCGCCCCGTGGAGCATCGCCATCGCCGTCGGGAACGAGCACACGCACGTCACCGCGATTGACCTGCCGGCGGTGCTCCCCGCCACCAGGGCCGCCGTCGCCTCGGCGGGGCTGACCACACGCTTCAGCTACCTGGCAGGCGACGTCTTCACCACTGACCTGCCCGCAGCCGCCTATGACCTCGCCATCGTCGGCAACGTCTGCCACCTGTTCGGTCCCGAACTGAACCGGACCCTGTTCGCCAAGCTCCGGCGCAGCGTCCGGCCCGGTGGCCGGATCGCCATCGTGGACATGCTGCCCGCCACGGACCCGGCCGAGCAGCTGGCGATCAGCCGCTACGAACTCGGACTGCTGCTGCGCACGAGCGTGGGCCGGGTGTACCCGCTCACCGCCTACCTGACGTGGTCCACCGAGGCCGGCTTCCCCGGCCTCACCCCGTTCCCGCTCTCGTCCAACCCGCCGATGAGCCTCCTGCTCAGCCAAGGCGC
>NZ_DASWSJ010000313.1:0-9490 GCF_036402745.1 Actinophytocola sp.
GGCGGGGTCGGCTGCTGAACCTGAACAGCCTGCGCCGCCCTGGCCGCGGCCTGGGCCACGCGTGCCGCCGGCGCGCCCTGCGGCGCAGGCGGTGCGGCCTCCGGCTCCGCGACCTGGGCGCGGAACAGCAGCATGATGCAGTCTTCCTTGAGGCCGTCGAGCATCGTGTTGAACATGTCGTAGCCCTCGCGCTGGTACTCGATCAGCGGGTCGCGCTGCGCCATGGCTCGCAGGCCGATGCCGTCCTTCAGGTAGTCCATCTCGTACAGGTGCTCGCGCCACCTGCGGTCCAGCACGTCCAGCATCACCAGCCGCTCCAGGCGGCGCATGCCGTCGCCCGTCGGCTTGCCGTCGGGGCCCAGCACGCGGCTGTTGACGGACACCTCGCGCTCGTCGTAGGCCTTGCGGATGTCCTCGAGCACGGCCTCCAGCAGGTTCTCGGCCGTGAGGTCGTCGCCGCGGTCTTCCATCTCGTCGACGAGCTCGTCCCACCTCAGCGTGATCGGGTACAGCTCCTTGAGCGCCGTCCACAGCTTGTGGTGGTCCCAGTCCTCGGCGTACCCGCCGGCGGTGGCCTTCTGGATGTAGTCGCCGACGACCTCCTCGATCATCCGGTCGATGTGCTCGCGCAGATCCTCGCCCTGCAGCACGCGCATGCGGTTGGCGTAGATCTCCTTGCGCTGCTGGTTCATCACCTCGTCGTACTTGAGGAGGTTCTTGCGCGCCTCGAAGTTCTGCTGCTCGACCTGGGTCTGCGCGCTCCGGATGGCCCGGGTGACCATCTTGGCCTCGATGGGCTGGTCATCGGGCACCCGCATGGTGACCATGACCCGCTCGACGAACTGCGCGTTGAACCGCCGCATGAGCTCGTCGCCCAGGGACAGGTAGAAGCGGGACTCGCCCGGGTCGCCCTGACGGCCGGACCGGCCACGCAGCTGGTTGTCGATGCGCCGGGACTCGTGCCGCTCGGTGCCGAGCACGTACAGCCCACCCGCGTCGCGGACCTCCTCCGACTCTGCGCGCACCTCGTCCTTGGCCTGCTCCAGCGCCGCGGGCAGCTCCGCGGTCCACTCCTCGGGAGTCTCGACCGGGTCGAGGCCCTTGGCGCGCAGCGCCTCCTCGGCCAGGTGGTCGGGGTTGCCGCCGAGCATGATGTCGGTGCCTCGACCGGCCATGTTGGTGGCCACGGTGACGGCGCCGCGGTGCCCGGCCTGGGCGACGATCGCCGACTCCTTCTCGTGGTGCTTGGCGTTGAGCACGTTGTGCGGCACCTGCATCTTCACCAGCAGCTTCGACAGGTACTCCGACCGCTCGACGCTGGTGGTGCCGACCAGCACCGGCTGGCCCTTCTCGTGCCGCTCGGCGATGTCCTCGGCGACCGCCTCGAACTTGGCCTCCTCGGTCTTGTAGATCAGGTCGGTGCGGTCGTGCCGGACCATCGGCCGGTTCGTGGGGATCGGCACCACGTGCAGCTTGTAGGTGTTGTAGAACTCGGCCGCCTCGGTCTCGGCGGTACCCGTCATGCCCGAGAGCCGGGTGTAGAGCCGGAAGTAGTTCTGCAGGGTGATCGTGGCGAGCGTCTGGTTCTCGGCCTTGATCTCCACCTTCTCCTTGGCCTCGATGGCCTGGTGCATGCCCTCGCTGTAACGACGGCCCGACAGCACGCGGCCGGTGAACTCGTCGACGATGAGCACCTCGCCGTTGCGGATCAGGTAGTCCTTGTCGTTCTGGTACAGCTCCTTGGCCTTGATGGCGTTGTTGAGGTAGCCGACCAGCGGGGTGTTGGAGGCGTCGTAGAGGTTCTCGATGCCGAGCTGGTCCTCGACGAACCCGACGCCCTTCTCGCTGACGCCGATGGTGCGCCGCTTGCGGTCGACCTCGTAGTGCTTGGCGGCGATCTCGGCGGCGCGGGCGTCCTTCTCGCGCGGCGTCATCGCGGTGGTGTCGATGCCCGTCATGCGCGTGACGATCCGCGCGAACTCGGTGTACCAGCGCGAGGACTGGTCGGCCGGGCCGGAGATGATCAGCGGCGTGCGGGCCTCGTCGATGAGGATCGAGTCGACCTCGTCGACGATGGCGAAGTTGTGGCCGCGCTGCACCATCTGCTCGAGGCTGCCGGCCATGTTGTCGCGCAGGTAGTCGAAGCCGAACTCGTTGTTGGTGCCGTAGGTGATGTCCGCCCGGTAGGCCCGCCGGCGCTGCTCGGTGGTCATCTCGGACAGGATGGCGCCGACCTCGAGGCCGAGGAAGCGGTGCACCCGGCCCATCCACTCCGCGTCGCGCTTGGCGAGGTAGTCGTTGACCGTGACCACGTGCACGCCGTTGCCGGAGAGCGCGTTGAGGTAGGCCGGGAGCACGGCGGTAAGTGTCTTGCCCTCACCGGTCTTCATCTCGGCCACGTTGCCCATGTGCAGCGCACCGCCGCCCATGATCTGCTCGTCGAAGTGCCGCTGGCCCAGCACCCGCTTGGCCGCCTCGCGGACGACGGCGAACGCCTCCGGCAGCAGCAGGTCGAGCGCCGCGAAGTCGGTGGCCTCCTCGTCGTCGGGGTCGACCTCGCGCATCTCGTCGTAGCGCTTGCGGAACTCGTCGGTCCTGGCGCGCAGCTGGGCGTCGGTCAGGTCGATGACGGAGCCCTCGAGGTCCTTGACCTCACCCACGGTCTTACGCAGCGTCTTGAGCGTCTTGCCCTCACCGGCGCGGAGTATCCGGGACAGCACCATCAGGTCAACCTCGCTAGCTGGATTGTCGCGCGCCCGCCGTGGGCGCCTCGTCACCTGCCATCGTAGGCGGTACCAGATCCATGCCGACGAGGTTGCCCCGACCAGACCATGTCCGTTGGCGGAGTCGTCACCGCAGGCAGCCGGAACGAGCGAGGCGGCCCAACGGGGCTCGTCACACGTTCGGGTGCCCCCGGGCACATTGGCCCGGGGGCACCCGGTGGGTCGGTCGTTGACAGTCGGTCCGCGGTGCGGCGTCAGACCAGCCTGATGACGCCGTAGTCGAATGCCCTGCGGCGGTACACGACGCAGGGGACGCCCGAGCTCTTGTCGTTGAACAGGTAGAAGTCGTGCCCGACCAGCTCCATCTGGTACAGGGCCTGGTCGACCGTCATGGGGTCGCCGGGGTGCTCCTTCTCGCGCACCACGCGGCCGGGCAGGTTGTCGTCCTCGGCGCCGTCCCAGCGCTGGGCGGGTACTGCGGGGACGCCCTGGAACTCCTCGGTGCGGGCGGGCAGCACGGCGGTGCGGGCGCGACCGTTGGTCTCGCCGTTGGTCATGGGCGTCTCTGGCGCGGCTGCGGTGGCCTCCGCGACGGAGGACGGGCTACGGCGCCCGTAGTGCACGCGCCTGCGGTCATGCAGTCTGCGAAGTCGGTTCTCGAGCTTGGTCACCGCGGCGTCGAGTGCGGCGTAGAAGTCGCCGGCGCACGCCTCGGCGCGGACGGCCGGGCCCCGGCCCATGCCGGTGATCTCGACCCGCTGGCAGTTCTTGGCCTGCCGACGGTTGGGTTCGTGGAACAGTTCAACGTCGAAGCGGATGACCTTGCGGTCGTACCGTTCGAGGCGGATCAGCTTCTCCTCGACGTGCACTCGGTAGTGCTCGGGCACCTCGACGTTGCGGCCTTTAACGACGATGTCCATACACGACCTCCCTCGCCTGAGCGAGCTAGTGATCGAACTTCGGCGCCGGAAATCTGGGATCCAGGATTGGTGGACGGCCAGACCCTTGAAGGGCTGGAGGACTCCCCTGCCTCAAAGCTCCGCCGGCGCCAGGGTCATGGGCTCCTCGCCTCCTCCCTGCGAACCGGGAAAGCTGATAGCGGGCACGTTAGCTTGGCTTGTGCCTTCGCAAAAGCCCCCTCGGCGGGGGAACTTCCCTGCCTCTCTTCGCCTACGGAGAGCAACCGCGACGGGAGCGACCGCGGCCCACTGCGCATGACCGTCCGGTGGAGCGGCGGAACCGTCGCTCGTCCAGCCGTACCAGGCACAGCCAGAGCCTTTGCTGCTCCGGCCGGTGGCTCGGCACCGTCGTCGTGCCTGTCTCCCATATCTGCGCAACGATCAACTTGGGGTCAGAGTTCCCTCTCATAATTCACTCGGACGGGGGTATCCGCATGCTGAAACCGCGGCTTCGGCTGAGTGGCCGTCACGGGTGGCCCGCGCGGCGATAACTCAATCGGGGCGCGGAAAAACGTGAGCATGTGTGTGTACTGGCGGGTAGTCGTCGGTGGCATTTCGGTATCACGTCGGTATCACGCGCGAATAACGGACCACCGGTATCGGTAAGTCGGTGGCCGATCGTGGCTGAAGTTGGACTGGGGGTAGCGAGCGGATCGGGGCGGGCCGCGGCATCGGTGTTGGGTTAAGGCCTGTCTCGTAGATCATCGTGCGAAGTCCCGCACCGACTGCGCCGACCACCGGAACCTCAGGGGACCGTGACGACACCCAGCCACCACCCACCCCGACACCCGCACCATTCGCCGGGACCCAACGCACACTGTCAATCCCGGGGAGGCGGACTAGCGCGGCGGCTCGGCAGGCGGGTCGGCATGTCGGGCCACGGGGCGTTGGCGGGGCGGACGGGCGCGTCGACCGTGCGGATCGTGTGGGCGGCAAGGAGACCGCCGACCGCGGCGCCGTTCACGATCTCGCCGGCCAGGACCATGCGGACGGCCTCGTCGAGGGGGAAGCGGCGGGCCACCAGGTCCGCCTCCTCGTCACCCTCCATGACGCGGTCGACCGCCGCCAGGTCGGTGGCCAGGAACACCCGCACCACCTCGTCGGTGAAGCCCGGCGACGCGGCCACATCGACCAGCACCGACCAGTCCCCCGCCGCGAGGCCGACCTCCTCGACCAGCTCCCGCCGCGCCGTCTCGACCGGGTCCTCCCCCAGCTTGTCGATCAGGCCCGCGGGCAGCTCCCAGATCCGCCGTCCCAGCGGGTGGCGGTACTGGTGGATCAACGTCACGTGGTCGTCCTCGTCGAGGGCCACGACCGCCACCGCGCCGAGGTGCTCGACGATCTCGCGGGCCGCCCGGCCGCCACCGGGCATCGCCAGCTCGTCGACCCGCAGCGCGAGGATCCGGCCGACGTAGACGTCCGCAGAGGACAGAACCTGGAAGTCGTGCTGGCCGGGCTCGGTCACGAACTGACCCCGAGGGGCTCGGGCAGCTCCACCGGCAGCCGCTCGGCCGCGCGGTAGGCCAGCGCCGCCTTCACGAAGCCGGCGAACAGCGGGTGCGGCCGCGTCGGCCGGCTCTTGAGCTCCGGGTGCGCCTGCGTGCCGACGAAGAACGGGTGCGTCTTGGCCGGCAGCTCGATGAACTCCACCAGGTGCTCGTCCGGCGACAGCCCGGAGAACACGACCCCCGCCTTCGACAGCTTGGCCCGGTAGGCGTTGTTGACCTCGTACCGGTGCCGGTGCCGCTCGGACACCTCACGCGTCCCGTACGCCGACGCCACCACCGACCCCGCGGCCAGCCTGGCCGGGTAGGCGCCCAGCCGCATGGTGCCGCCCATGTCCCGCTCGCCGGCGACCACGTCCTCCTGGTCGGCCATCGTGCTGATCACCGGGTGCTTGGTGGTCTCGTCGAACTCCGAGGAGTTCGCGTCGGCGATGCCCGCGAGGTTGCGGGCGGTCTCGATGACCATGCACTGCAGGCCCAGGCACAGGCCCAGCACAGGAATCCGGTTGATCCGGGCGTGGTGGATGGCGCCGATCTTGCCCTCGATGCCGCGCACGCCGAACCCGCCGGGAATCAGCACACCGTCCAAACCAGACAGTGCGGCCGCCGCGCCGGCCGGCGTCTCGCAGGTGTCCGAGGCGACCCAGACCACCTCGACCTTGGCCCGGTGGGCGAACCCACCGGCACGCAGCGCCTCGGTGACCGACAGATACGCGTCCGGCAGGTCGACGTACTTGCCGACGACACCGATCCGCACCGTCTCCTTGGGACTGTGCACGCGGGACAGCAGGTCGCCCCACACGGTCCAGTCGACGTCCCGGAACGGCAGCCCGAGCCGGCGCACGACGTAGGCGTCGAGGCCCTCGCTGTGCAGCACCTTCGGGATGTCGTAGATGGACGGCGCGTCCGGCGCGGCCACGACCGCCTCGAGGTCCACGTCGCACATCAGCGCGATCTTGCGCTTGAGCCCGCTGGGCACCTCGCGGTCGGCCCGGCACACGACGGCGTCGGGCTGGATGCCGATGTTGCGCAGCGCCGCCACCGAGTGCTGGGTCGGCTTGGTCTTGAGCTCCCCCGACGGCGCGAGGGAGGGCACCAGCGACACGTGCAGGAAGAAGCAGTTGTCCCGGCCGACGTCGTGGCGCACCTGCCGGGCCGCCTCCAGGAACGGCAGCGACTCGATGTCGCCGACCGTGCCGCCGACCTCGGTGATGACGACGTCCGGCGCGTTGCCGTCCTCGCCCGGCTCGGCCATGCCGCGGATCCGGGCCTTGATCTCGTCGGTGATGTGCGGGATGACCTGCACCGTGTCCCCGAGGTACTCGCCGCGCCGCTCCTTGGCGATGACGGTCGAGTACACCTGACCGGTGGTGACGTTGGCCCGACCGGCGAGGTCGCGGTCGAGGAACCGCTCGTAGTGACCGACGTCCAGGTCGGTCTCCGCGCCGTCCTCGGTGACGAACACCTCTCCGTGCTGGAACGGGTTCATCGTGCCCGGATCCACGTTGAGGTAGGGATCGAGCTTCTGCATCGTGACCCACAGGCCACGCGCCGTGAGCAACTGACCGAGGCTGGACGCGGTGAGGCCCTTGCCGAGGGACGAGGCGACACCACCGGTCACGAACACATACTTCGTCGTGCGTGAGTGTTGCACCAGGGACGCCCCCCGTGGCGTTACCTTCGGTCCGAATCCATTACTGGCGATACCGTTCGCAGCGGGACTACCCGCCTGACTCTCCACGGGGTTTCACCGTATCACCTGGTCCGGAGTTCCTCTCACGACACGCGGGCGGGTGACCCTGCGTCACTCGTCCGGTGCGCCCGGCGCAGGGGCCTCCGCGTTGCCCGCGCTGCCGTAGCGGCCGGACTTGTCGTTGAGCTGCTCGTGCAGCGCGAGGATGGTCACGACCCGGCCGGCCGGCGTCCGCACGTTGTCCACAGTGGACAGAATGGACGTGGCGGCGGTGTCCGCGCGCACCACGCCCACCGCGCCGGTCCCGTCCGCCGAGCCCTCCGACCCGGCGAGCACCGCACCCGCCCCCGAGCGGTCGACCTGGGTGGCGAACCGGGCGATCGTGGCCGCGCGGTCGCCCGCGCCGTCGCCCTTGGCCGCGCCGCCGGTGAGCACGATCGCGAGCTGCGCGGGCTGGATGCCTTGGCTGGCCTTGACGAACCCGCCCTCGGTGAGCCCGGCGAGCGCGGCCGCGGTCTCCTGCGGGGAGGCCTGCGGCTGGTTGTCCTTCTTGCTGATCAGCAGCAGCGGGCCGAGCAGGCCGCCGGCGAGCGTGCCGGGGTCGGACGCGGTCGGCAGCTGCACGCCGGCCGGCAGCAGCCGGATGACGATGTCCTTCACCTGGTCGGCCTTCGCCGGGTTGCTGAACTCGTCGGTGAGCTGCAGCTCGCCGGTGACCCGCGCGCCCGAGCTGGTGATGAGCGTCTTGAGCGCGTCGCGGTCGGCCGGGTCGGCGTCGGCGGTCGTGATGATCACGACGGTGCGCCGGTCGAGCTGGCCGCGGACGGCCATCGGGCCCACCGAGGCGGCGAAGTCGTCGGCGTCGGTCAGGCGCGCGTTCTGCGCGTTGCGCTGGGTCTCGAGGTCGTGGACCTGGGAGACCAGCTGGTCGTTGTCGTTGTTGAGGCCGGACAGCAGCGACCGGGACAGCGTCGTCGAGCCGAGGACGACGCCGACGGCGAGCGCCAGGAAGACGGCGGCGATGGAGATGATGTGGTATCGCAGCGAGATCACGCGAAGAGCCCCTCGATCCAGGTGACGAAGCTGTTCCAGGTGTCGCCGGCCCAGTCGGCGTAGGCGCCGCCGATCCCGGACACGGCCACGGCGACGAGCACCGCGACGAGCGCGGCGAGGACGAGCACGACGACCGCGCCGAGCGAGACGCGGCTGCGGTGCAGGGTGGCGACCGCGGTGCCGTCGACGACCTTGCTGCCGAGCTTGAGCCTGGTCAGGAAGGTCGACGGGTTGGAGCCGGAGCGGCCGCGGTCGAGGAACTCGCTGAGCGTGGCCTGGAAGCCGATGGTGACCACGAGGCTGGCGCCGTGCACGTCGGCGAGCAGGAGCGCGAGGTCCTCCGGGTTGCCCGAGGCGGGGAAGGTGACCGCGCCGATGCCGAGATCCTGGACACGCTCGAGGCCCGGCGCGTGCCCGTCCATGTGCGCGGGGACGACCACCTCGGCGCCGCTGCGCAGCGTGTCCGTCGACAGGCCGTCGGGATCGCCGACGATCACGTGCGGCTTGTAGCCCCTGTGGTGCAGCGTGTCCGCGCCCCCGTCGACGCCGATGAGGACCGGCCGGTGCTCGGCGATGTACCGCTTGAGCCCGGCGAGCTCCTCGGCGTGCCCGTGACCAGGGGCGACTATGAGCACCTGGCGGCCATGGATGGTCACCTCGAGGTCCGGCACGCCGACGCCGTCGAGGATCAGCGTGCGCTCGCGGCGCAGGAACTCGATGGTGTTGGCGGAGAAGGCCTCGAGCTGGGCGGACATGCCGGCCTTGGCCTCGATCATCAGGTCGGCGATCGACTCGACGGTCTGCTCGGTCCCCCGCCCGACCTCCTTCTCGCCGACGAAGACGCCGCCCTCGTGGAGCCGCAGCTTGCTGCCCTCCTTCACGGCGCGCAGCACCTCGGCCCCGACCCCGTCGACGAGCGCGATCCCCGCCCCGACGACGATCTCCGGCCCGAGGTTCGGAAACCGTCCAGAGATCGAGGGAGAAGCGTTGACGACCCCCGAGACGTCGCTGTCGACCAGTGCGTCCGCGGTAGAGCGATCAAGATCGACCTGATCGAGCACGACGACGTCACCGGGCCCGATCCGACGCAGGAGATCACCGGTGCGCCGGTCGACCCGCGCCACACCGGTGACTCCGGGCCGACTCTGATGCGATCGAGCGAGAAGGCCAGTGAGCTTCATGAGACCGATGGTGACAAATGGACAGAAGATAATCCGCACGCCACGCCGTTGGGGTGACGTGCGATAACCGCTTCGGTGACCGGCCACAAGCGACTGTCGATCTTGGACCAACTGACTGTCGACCTAGGACTAACGGATCGGTGGCCGGCTTTCACTCAACAGGGTGAGAGGGACCTAAAGCCCGGCCCCCGGCCCGGCCCCACAGTCAACCGACCAGAGCGGTCAGCTGGCCCGCCGCTTCCGCCGCTTCCCTCCAGCGGAAGCCTTGTCCGCCTCCGCGACAGCCAACAACTCCTCGGCATGTGCCCGACCGGTCTCGGTCGAGTCCATGCCGGCCAGCATCCGCGCCAGCTCGACGACCCGATCCTTGTCGTCG
>NZ_DASWSJ010000314.1:0-2176 GCF_036402745.1 Actinophytocola sp.
CGCCGAGATCTGGGGTGTGGATGCGCGACCGGCGTACGACGCCGACGGCCACGCCACTGGGTGGGTCGCGATCGACCCGGACGCGCTGGAGGGCTGGTTCGCCGAGAACTACGAGGAGGCCGAGCAGTGAAGCACACCGACCACCAAGATCCCGGCGCGGCCGCGCTGCAGGCCGTCGCCGGACTCGCCCGCACGGTCGAGGCGCTGACCCGCGACGTGTCCGCGCTGAAGGGCGGCATGAAGAACGCTGCCAGTGCAGGCGAAGTCGCCCGGCTCGCGACGATCGTCACCGAGCTGGGCGACCTGTTGACCCAGGCCCCCGCCAAGTCCGCCGGCAGGCCCGGCAAGGAGAAGCCGGACCCCGTCCGGTCCTGGCTGACGCTCGCCGAAGACGAGGCCGCCGTCCAGGCGGTCCTGAGTGAGCTGCTGCCGTGGCTGCAGACGGTGTTCCTGCGCTATGCCGACGCACGGGACGCGTTACCGCCGTGCTGGCTGTGGCACCCCGAGATCGTCGAGGAACTGCTGTGGCTGATGGACGCCTGGACGCTCGCCTACCAGGGCCCGGAGGCGTCGAACAAGCTCGTCGGCGACTGGCACGACCGGCAACGCCCCGGCATGACGCGCCGCGTCGCGGCCTACGCGCCGGGCTGTGACGCCCTCGCCCACCGCGAACCCGCCGGGCAGGTCGCGGTCACTGTCCCGCTCGCGGTCGACTCCGACCCGTTCGTGACCTGGTGGGCCACGGACCGCGACCACAACGGCCCCGCGCCCACCCCCGACCAGATCACGGCCGGCCGCCGTGGCGGCCTGGCTGCCGTACCCGAGAACGCTGGAGGTCAGCGATGAGCGCAATGAGCCATGACCATGCCGGTTTCGTTGGCTGCTTCGAGGTGGCGTCCATGGAGGAGCGGAACGACCGGCGCCACTTCGGTACCCGCGAGATCGCCGAGGCCTATGCCGACGCTCGTTGGGGCGCTGAGCGCCGAGGCGACGAGGTGCACCAGCTGGACGAGGGATGCTCGACGATCGGCTGCGGCTGCCAGGACCGGTACGTCGGTGGCGAGGCCGGATACGGCATCGGTCACTACCGCGACCGCGCCGAGGCGATGGCCGCCGCGCTGGCCGAGGGAGACGCGGTCGAGACGACCATCGCCCCCGACACCGGCGATCCGATCGACCAGTTGGTGTTTTCCCGCAACGACGACCAGACCCGCCGTGACATCGCCGACGGCTACCACGCCGGATGCAGCGGCACCGCCCACATCACCGGCGAAGACACCGCCTTCGAGACAGCGGCGGTAGCGGTCAGGGATGCCGACACGGCCGGGACGCCGGCGGCGATCGACCGGGCCGCCGGGGCCGTTGCCCAGTGCAGCGACGAGGCGGTCACCGTCTACTTCAGCCCGCGCGAGGACGACGGCCGCCACGACGACCAGATCACCCGCGGCGACCACGACACGAGCCGCGACGACGCGACATCGGTCACGGTGCCCGACGACACGATGGAGGCGTTCTGATGGCCGCGCTGTCTGCTGTTCCTGGCTGGCTGCCGACCGATGCGGAGCTGACCGGCCCGGTGATCGCGGCCGGACTGACCGGACTCGTCCTGTTCGTCGCCCTCGCCGCCGGGGCGGTATTGCTGGTCCGCCGGACCACGCGAGCGCTCGGCCGGTCGGTGGCGCGAGGCGGCTGGACCGGGCGACGGGTGCTGATCGTGGTGGCGATCCTCGCCGCGCTCGGTGTCGCCGGGATCGGCGGCGCCCGCTCCTTCGGTGCTGTGTCGGCGAAGTTCAACAGCCCGCTCGTGCCACTGGTTGCCGACGGCATGATCATCGCCTGCACCGCGCTCCGCCTGGCCGCGCTCACCCGGGGCTGGCGGATCCCGGGCGCGCTGGTGACGACGTACGTGTTCATCGGCGGCACGGTGTGGCTGAACATCGACACCGCCACCGGCCTGGCCGACGCTCTCGCGCACGCGCTCGCGCCGCTGGCCTACGCGGTCCTGGTGGAGATGCTCGCGCACCTGCTGCGCCTGCACATGAAGCTCGCCCAACCGGCCCGGGCGAAGCTTTCCGCCCTAACCTGGTTCACCTCCCCGGTCATCACCACCCGGGTCTGGTTGCACCTTGCCCGGACCGGCAGCGATGACCCGGTCGAGGCCCGGGCGCTGGTACAG
>NZ_DASWSJ010000315.1:0-29797 GCF_036402745.1 Actinophytocola sp.
GAGGAGGGAAGACGGCGAGTAGCGGAGGAGCGGAGCGAACCATTCAGCACAGTGAGTGGGAGCGCACGGAGCGTTCGTCGTCTGGACGTAGGAGAAGCGCAGGCGCGCCAGCGCCGAGCATCGCACGGAGGAAGACGGCGAGTAGCGGAGAAGCGAAGCGAACCATTCGACACAGTGAGCGGGAGCGAACCATGGATACAGTCCGGGTTGTCGTCGTTGACGACCAAGAGGTTGTCCGCGCCGGGTTCGCCGCGTTGCTCGACACCCAGCCGGACCTCACGGTGGTCGGCACGGCAGCCGACGGGGTCGGGGCGGTGTCGGTGTGCCGGGCGGGCCGGCCGGACGTGGTCCTCATGGACGTCCGGATGCCGACGATGGACGGCATCGAGGCGACCCGGCGGATCACCGCCGCCGCGGACCCGCCGCGCATCCTGATCCTCACCACCTTCGACCTCGACGAGCACGTGTACGACGCGCTGGTCGCCGGCGCGAGCGGGTTCCTCCTCAAGGATGTCACCGCGGAGCGTCTGTTCGACGCGGTCCGCGTGGTGGCCGCGGGCGAGGCGCTGCTCGCGCCGAGCGTCACGCGCCGGCTGATCGGTGAGTTCACCCGGCTGCGTCCGCGGCCGGCCGCGCCCGAGCTGACCGCGCTGACCCCGCGGGAGACCGACGTGCTCCGGCTGATCGCCGAGGGCCTGTCCAACGCGGAGATCGCCGCCCGGCTCGTGGTGGGGGAGGAGACCGTCAAGACCCACGTGAGCCGGGTGCTGCGCAAGCTCGACCTACGTGACCGCGCCCAGGCCGTGGTGACCGCCTACGAGTCCGGGTTGGTCATCCCGCGCACGGACGGCCGCTGACCGTCCACATCGGACACAGCGGCACGCGGCGGGGCACAGCGGGACACGGCGGGGACGGGGCGTTGCGTCGCTGGTAGAAAGGTTATACCATTTGCCCTGTCGATCTGAACGTGCCGTCGAGGTCACCGGAGGCTGAGTTGGGTAAGAGCGGACGCGTGTTCGTACGCGGACTGACATCGGAGACCTACGGCCTCGGCGACGTCCGCCGCCGCCAGCTGGATGTCGAGCGGGTGCGGGACGACTCGGTGGTCGTGGACGACGCCAAGGTCGCGCACTCCGGTGACTCGGCGAAGAGCCGCACCTGGTGGCGCATCGGGCCCGGCGACGAGGACTTCCTGACCCAGACGATCCAGGTCCACTTCGTCGAGCTGCCCCCGGAGTCGTCCAACCACGGGCACGGCCACCAGAACGAGGCCGCCTTCTACATCCTCGAGGGCCGCGGCTACGAGATCCACGACGACCTGCGCTACGACTGGGCCAAGGACGACCTCGTCTTCGTGCACACCGACTCCGTGCACCGGCACTTCAACCCCTACGACGAGAAGGCGCTCGCCCTCGTCGTGAAGGCCAAGAGCACGTTCCTGTTCATGGGCCTCATCCAGCAGGGCCGCTCCGGCCCGGTCGAGCGCGAGGCCGAGTTCGGCCCGCGCGAGGACTGGTCGAAGGTGTGGACCCCCGGCGTGCTCGACCGCAAGAAGGTCATCACACCCGGAGACACGGTCTGGGAGGACACCCCGCTGGGCAGGGTGCGGGTCATCTCCTCGCCGGAGCGGACCGACGCCCGGATCTTCAGCGTCGACGCCTTCGAGCTGGAGGTTCCCGCGGGCGGCAGCAGCGGCAGGTACTGGAAGATGGCCGACGAGGTCTACTACGTCCTCGACGGCTCCGGCTACGCGCTGCAGTGGGAGGTCGAGGCCGAGATCGCCGAGAAGTACTACGCGCGGATCGCGCTGGAGCCCAAGCGGTACGAGATCACCAAGGGCGACACGCTCTACGTCCCGCAGAACCACGTCTGCCAGATCTTCGCCGCCGACGGGACCCCGCTGCGCCTGTTCAACGCGCAGAACCGGGTCTTCAAGCACCTCGGCTACGACGCGGTCCACTACTTCGAGCCGGCTGCCGAGAGCGCGCCGGCGGGGCAGCTCACCGACAGCAACGCCTGACGGCCGCCCGGTGCGGCCGTCGCGTGACCAGGCCGCGTCGGCGGGGGGTGCGGCGCTCTTCTCGTGCTCTCTGGGCATCGCGAGCGTCGCCCTTCCGTTGCTGGCACTGCGGTCCGGCTATACGGCCGCGGAGGTCGGCATCCTCACCGCGGTCTCGGCCATCGCGCAGCTGGCCACCCGGCTCGTGCTCGGCGCGGTCATGCGGCGGGTCGGCGACTGGGTGCTGGTCGTCGGCGCGGGGCTCACCCTCGGGCTGTCCTCCGGGCTGGTCGCGATCTCCGCGGCGATCGTCCCGTTCACCATCGCCCAGCTGCTCCAGGGCGTCTCCCGGGCGTGCTTCTGGACCGGCAGCCAGACGCACGTGGTGCGGGGTGAGGGCCGGGCGGTCGGCGCGCTCGCGGCGATCAACTTCGTCTCGAGCCTCGGCCTGCTCGTCGGGCCGGTGCTGGCCGGCGTGCTCATCGAGGGCTCGGCACGCACGGCGCTCGTCGTGGGTGGCGCGGTCGCCGCGGTCGCGGTGGTGCCGGCGCTGCTGCTCGACCGGCTGCCCGCGTTCACCCCGCCCGCCGACCGGCCACCCGGCCGGATCTGGCGGCGGCCGGGGGTCGACGTGGGGTGCTGGGCGGGGGTGAGCGCCGGGGCGTGGCGGGGGCTGCTGTCGAGCTTCGTGCCGGTGGCGCTGGACGCGGCCCGCCAGTCGGCGGCGACCATCGGGGTGCTCGTGTCGGTCGCGAACGGTGCGGCCGTCGTCGGCGCGGCGGTCGTCGGGCGGGTGGACGGGCTGTGGGTGCGGCGGTCGTTCCTGCTGGGCACGGTCGCCGCGGGTGGCGGGACCGCCCTGGTCACGCTCACCGCCGGGTCGGCGTGGGCGGCGGCCGCGCTGCTGGCGCTGTCCGGGCTCGGGGCCGGTGCGTTGCAGACGGTGGGGCCCGCGATCGCCACCGAGGCGGTGCATCCGGAGGAACGCGGGGAGGCGATCGCGGCGGCGGGCACGTTCCGCGCGGCCGCGTTGTTCGGCGGGCCGATCGCGGTCTCCGGCGCGGTGCTCTTCCTGCCGCTCGCCGTGGCGATGGGGGCGGCGGGGGTCCTGATCGCCGGGACCGCCGCGGCGGTGCGGGGGCTTGTGCCGGCGGGGCGAACCTGAGACATTTAAGAACTAATGGTCAGTCCATTGGAGGTATCCGGTGACTACGCGGACCACGACAGCGGTGAGCCACTACCAGGTGCAGAAGAGCCGGCGGGCCAAGTTCATCGAGGACTGGCGGGCCAACCACCGCGACGTCGTCACCGCCGACAACGTCGTCCTGCACCGGACCGAACGCGGCAGCCGGGTGGGCGTCTACGTCGGCGAGGACGGTGACCGTCCCACGAGGACGATGGACGCGCTGGCGCACGAGTTCGACCCCGGCACGACCACCACGGTCCACCGGCACTCCTGGGACGCCATGGTGTTCGTCGTCGCCGGCTGGGGCTGGACCGAGATCGACGGCGAGCGCATCGACTGGGGCCCGGGCGACTCCCTGCACCTCCCCGCGTGGGCCTGGCACCGGTCGGGCAACGAGGGCACCGAGGTGGCGCGCTACCTCACGTTCTCCAGCGAGCCGATGCTCGCCACGATGGGCATGAACGTGCTCGAGGACGCCGGCCACACCCCGGTGGCCGAGCTCCCCGCCCGGCCCGCGTTCACCACGCACCTCGACGGCGACGACCCGTACGCACGCCGGGTCCGCCGGGTCGGCCGCGAGCAGACCAACCGGCGGGCCGGCCGCCTGCACACCAGCTGGGACGACCTCGAGCTGGTCAACACCCCGCGCGGTACCCGCACCACGTTCTTGCTCGACCGGGCAATCGGCTACCAGGCGTCCGGCATCACGATGGCGATGTTCGAGATCGGCCCTGGTCGCGGCCAGTCGATGCACCGCCACCCCGGCGAGGCGTGGCTGTACGTCGTGGAGGGCGAGGGGCACAGCTATCTCGGCACCGAGCCGGAGGGCGGCACCGAGCACCCGTGGAAGAAGGGCGACCTGATCGTCGTCGACCACTTCCTGTGGCACCAGCACTTCAACGACAGCGCGGCGAACACCGCGAAGGTCGTCCGGATCCACATGTTCGACAGCCTGCTCGAGACCATGCGCGCGCTGTGCGACCCGCTCGTGCTGTTCGAGGAGCCGCCGACCGCCATCCGCGACAAGCAGGCCGGCGACCCGACCACCATCGAGTGGCCGGCGATCGAGCGGCCCACCTGGCCATGACGCTTCCGCAGGGTGTCAGCGGGATCCACGTCCTGCCGGCCGACCACCACGACGGGCCGTGGGAGTCGATCATCGTGCCGCCCGGGACCAAGGAGCGGCTGCTCGGCACGGCGGTGCTCGTGCTGCGCCACGGCCGGGCGCTGCGCTCGCTGTCCGGGTCGCCGCACGGCCTCGTCGTGCTCGCCGGGCCGCCGGGCACCGGGAAGACGACGCTGTGCCAGGGCCTGGCACAGCGCGCCGCGATGGCGGTCGCCAAGCGCGGGGCGACCACGTTCGTCGAGGTGGACCCGCACGGTTTCCCCAGCGAGATGCTCGGCGAGAGCCAGCGCGCGGTGCGCCGGCTGTTCGCCGAGACGCTCCCGGAGCTCGCCGCGCGCCGGCCGCACACCGTGGTGCTCGTGGACGAGGTGGAGGCGCTGGCCGTGCGGCGCAGCGTGGCCTCGTTCGAGACCAACCCGGTGGACGTGCACCGCGCCACCGACGCCGTCCTGGCCGGCCTCGACAGCCTGCGGGCCGCCTGCCCGCACGTCCTGCTGCTGGCCACGACCAACTTCACCGCCGGCGTGGACGAGGCGTTCCTGTCCCGTGCCGACCTCGTGCTGCGGCTCGACCTGCCGGACGCCGAGGTGCTGGCCCGGATCATCGCGTCCTCGCTCGCCGAGCTGACGACGCTCTGGCCGCCGCTGCGCCGGCTCGCCGAGGACGACGCGTTGCACGCCAAGCTCGCCGCCATGTGCGCCGGGTTCGACGGGCGGCGGGCCCGCAAGGCCGTCCTGGGCGCGGTCGCGCAGCGCCCGGAACTGGCCGAGAACCCCGAGTGGCTCACCGCCGAGGACCTGTACACGGCCGTGGAAGCGGCGGTCCGATGAGGACCGAGCGCCCCGCCGGGACGGGACCGCGCGGGGCCGCCGCGTGGGGCAGCGACGTCGTGGTGGACCTGCTGCACGCGTGGGACGTGCCGTACCTGCCGATGAACCCGGGCTCGTCCTTCCGTGGGCTGCACGACTCGGTCGTCAACCACGGCGGCAACCACGCGCCGCAGTTGTTGCTGTGCCTGCACGAGGAGATCGCGGTCGCGCTCGCGCACGGCTGGGCGAAGGCGACCGGGCGGCTCGGCGTCGCCGCGGTGCACGACCTCGTCGGGCTGATGCACGCGTCGATGGCGGTCTACGACGCGTGGTGCGACCGCACCCCGCTGCTGCTGCTCGGCGGCAGCGGCCCGGCCGACCCGGACCGGCGCCGGCCGGTGGACTGGATCCACTCGGCGGCCACCCAGGCAGAGCTGGTGCGTGACTTCGTGGTGTGGGACGCGGAGCCGGTGACGGCGGCCGCGTTCGCCGCCGACGTCGCCCAGGCCCGGCGCCGGGCGCTGTCCGCGCCCCGCGGCCCGGCCTACGTCTCGCTCGACGCGGGCGTGCAGGAGGAGGCGCTGGCCGCGCCGGTGCCGCTGCCGGATCCCCGTTGGTTCGCGCCCGCGCCCGCGTTCGGGCCGGACCCCGCCGTGCTCGACCACGCGGTCACCGTGCTCGCCGACGCCGAGCGGCCGGTCGTGCTCGCCGGCCGGATCGCGCTCGACCCGGCCGCCACCGCGCCGCTCGCCGAGCTCGTCGAGCTGCTCGGCGCCGCTTACCACGACGACCGCAACGTGACCGCGCTGCCGACCGGGCACCCGCAGAACTGCACCGGCGACCGCGGGGTGATCGACGACGCGGACGTCGTGCTCGCGATCGACGTCGTCGACCTCGCCGCGCTCCTGCGCCCGCGCGGCCGCGGCCGCGGCACCGAGGTGTCCATTGAGGACGGACGGGTCGTCGTCGACCTCTCCCTCGGCGACGCGGCCCTGCGGTCGTGGAGCAACGCCGGCGCGGCACCCGTGCCCCGCGACGTCCAGCTGCTCAGCGATCCGGTGCTGGGCCTGCGCATGCTGTGCGAGGCACTCGCCGAGCGGGTGAAGCCGGACGCGGCGGCCACCCGCCGGGAGGCCGTGCGCGAGCGGGCGGCGGGCGTGCGGCAGCGCCAGCGCGACGCGGTGGCGGCCCGCTGGGCGGACCGGCGGATCTCGCCGGCGCGGCTGGTGGGGGAGACCTGGCGGGCGGTCCGCGACGTCGAGAACCTGCTCTGCCTGCGGAACACCCGCACCTGGCCGGAAGGCCTGTGGCAGCTGCCCGGCGCGGGCTCCTACCTCGGCCACTCCGGTGGCGGCGGGGTCGGCTACGGGCCGGGCGCGCTCGTCGGCGGCGCGCTCGCCGCCCGCGACCGCGGCCAGCTCGGCGTCGGCATCGTCGGCGACGGCGACCTGCTGATGGCCTCCGGTGCACTGTGGACGGCCACGCACTACGACGTGCCCGCGCTCGTCGTGGTCAACGACAACGGCTCGTTCTACAACGACGAGCCGCACCAGCGGGAGATGGCCCGCGAGCGCGGCCGGCCGGTGGAGAACAGCTGGATCGGCATGCGCATCGCCGATCCCGCGGTCGACATCGCGGCGCTGGCCCGCTCGTACGGCTGCTGGGCCGAGCAACCCGTCGAGGATCCGGAGGACCTCGGTCCGGCGCTGGACCGAGCCGTGCGCGCGGCCCGGGACGGCGCGACCGCGGTGGTGCACGCAAAGGTGGCGGCGCAATGAGTGAGCCTGCGAGGGGGAGTCGTGAGTGAGACGGTCCTGCACGCCACGTCCGTGACGGTTCCGCATCAGCTGATGCACGTCGGCGGCGAGTGGGTGGATGCCGGCGCCGGCGGGCGGATCGAGTCGGTGAACCCGACCAGCGAAGAGGTGATCGGCACCGTGCCCGACGCGGGCGCGGAGGACGTCGACGCGGCGGTCGCCGTGGCGCGCGAGGCGGCGAGCGGCTGGGGCCGGCTCGGCTGGGCGAAGCGGGGCGCGCTGCTGCGTGAGCTCGCCCGGCGCATCGAGGACGAGACCGAGGCGCTGGCCCGGCTCGACGTCCGCGACGCGGGCCTGCCGCTGGCCGGCATGCGCACCGACGTCACCGGCGCCGCCGCGACGCTCGACTACTACGCGGGCATCGCGCCGCAGACCGGCGGCGGCACCGCCCCGGCGAGCGAGGACACGCTGTCCTACACGCTGCGCCAGCCCTACGGCGTGGTCGCGCGGATCGTGCCGTTCAACCACCCGTTCAAGTTCGCGGCCGGCAAGGTCGCCGCGCCGCTCGCCGCCGGCAACGCGGTCGTCCTGAAGCCGGGGGAGCAGGCCTCGCTGTCCGCGCTGGAGCTGGCCCGCATCGCCGCGGAGGTGCTGCCGCCCGGGGTGCTCAACGTCGTGACCGGCGCGGGGGCGACGACCGGTGCCGCGCTGGTCGGGCACCCGGACGTGCACCGGGTCGCGTTCACCGGGTCCGTCCCGTCCGGGCGCGCGGTGCTGCGCGCGGCGGCGGAGGGGATCACGCACGTGACCTTGGAGCTGGGCGGCAAGAACCCGCTGATCGTCTTCCCCGACGTGGACGTGCCGAAGGCCGCGGCGGCCGCGGTGGCCGGCATGAACATCGCGCGGTGCACGGGCCAGTCGTGCGGGTCGAACTCGCGGATCTACGTGCACGCCGACATCGCGGACGAGTTCGTGGCCGCGCTGGTCGAGCGGGTGGCGGCGCTGCGGGTCGGCGACCCGATGCTGGCCGAGACCCAGGTGGGCCCGCTGGCCTTCCGCGCGCACCACGAGCGCGTCCTCGGCCACCTGGAGACCGCGCGGCGCGAGGGCGCGACGTTCGCCTACGGCGGGAGCCGGCCGCCCGGCCGGGGCTTCTTCGTCGAGCCGGCCGTGCTGACCGGCCTCGACGACGACATGGCCGTGGTCCGCGAGGAGATCTTCGGCCCGGTCATGTCGGTGCTCACCTGGCGCGACGTCGACGACGTGATCCGCAGGGCCAACGACACGCCGTTCGGCCTCACCGCGAACGTGTGGACCCGCGATGTCACCGCGGCGCACCGCGCGGCCGCCGCGCTGGAGGCGGGCTACGTCTACGTGAACGGCACCGGCCGGCGCCCGACCGGCACCCCGTTCGGCGGCTGGAAGTCGAGCGGCCTCGGCAAGGACAACGGGCTCGAGGAGCTGCTCTCCTACACCCAGGAGAAGACCGTGACGGTGACGTTGTGACGAACTTCGCGCCCTACGACGAGCCCGTGTGGGGCTCGGACGTGATGGTCGACGTCCTGCGGGGGCTCGGCCTCAAGTACGTGGCGCTCAACCCCGGCTCGTCCTTCCGCGGCCTGCACGACTCGCTGGTGAACTACGGCGGCGACGAGATCACGATGCTCGAGTGTCCACATGAGAAGATCGCGATGGGCCTGGCGCACGGGTACGCGAAGGCCACCGGCGAGCCGATGGCCGTGATCATGCACGACCTCGTGGGCCTGCTGCACGGCGCGATGGGGGTGTACTACGCCTACATCGACCGCTGCCCGGTGCTGGTGCTCGGCGGGTCCGGGCCCGCGGACCACGCCCGGCGGCGGCCGAACATCGACTGGATCCACTCCGCGAACGTGCAGGGCGAGGCGGTTCGCGCGTACACCAAGTGGGACCACGAGCCGCGCTCGCTCCCGTCGGTGCCCACCGTCCTCGCGCGTGCGCACCGGATCGCGGTCGAGGAGCCGCGCGGCCCGGTCTACGTCGCGCTCGACGCGGGGCTGCAGGAGGAGCGCGTCACCGAGCCGGTGCCGCTCACGGACCTGGCCCGGCTGGCCGCCCCGCCGTCCGCGCTGGCCCCGGAGCCGACGGCGTTGCGGGCGCTGGCCGAGCGGCTGTGCGACGCGCGCCGGCCGGTGATGGTGCTGGGCTACCCGGGCCGCGACCCGGCGTCGTTCGACGTGCTGGTGGCGCTGGCGGAGGAGGTCGGCGTGGGCGCGGTCGAGACGCACTGGCGGCTGAACTTCCCGAACCGCCACGAGCTCAACGTCACCGGCTCGCAGGCGCTGGAGGACGGCGACTGCGTGCTGTTCGTCGACGTCAAGGACATGGGCAAGGCCACCCAGCGACTCGACTCGACGACCCGGGCGATCACCTCGCGGCTGGCCGCCGGCACGACGGTGCTGGACCTGGGCTTCAACGACGTCGGGATCTCGTCGTGGAGCGAGGACTACGCCGAGCTGGTGCCGACCGACCTGCAGGTCACCGCGGACACGGCGGTCGCGCTGCCGCTGCTGCTCGCCGAATGCCGGCGGATCCTGGCCGGCGAGCCCGCCGGGCGCCGGGTGGAACGCGAGCAGTGGCGGGAGCGGCTGCGCTCCCTGCACGAGTCCACATGGGACGGTTGGCGGGCGGCGGCGGCCAAGGAGGCGGCGAGCTCGCCCGTCGCGCCCTCGCGGCTGGCGGCGGAGGTGTGGGAGGTCGTGCGGGACCACGACTGGGTCCTCACCGCCGGTACCGCCGCCGGGTGGGCGCTGAAGAGCTGGGACTTCGACCGGCCGCACCGCCATCCCGGCCGCCAGCTCGGCACCGCCACGCAGATCGGCATGTCGCTCGGCGTCGCGCTCGCGCACAAGGGCACCGGCCGGCTCGTGGTCGACCTCCAGCCCGACGGCGACCTGATGTTCGACCCGGGTGCGCTGTGGGTGGCGAGCCGCTACGAGCTGCCGCTGCTCGTGGTGATGTTCAACAACCGCGCGTACTACAACGACTGGGCCCACCAGGAGCGGCTGGCCCGCCAGCGCGGCACCCCGCTCGAGCGGGCGAGCATCGGCATGGCCATCGACACCCCGGCCCCTGACTTCGCCACGATCGCCCGCGGCTTCGGCTGGTGGGCGCAGGGCCCGGTGACCGACCCGGACCTCGTCCAGGCCGCGGTCCGCGAGGCGGCAGACCACGTGCTGCGCTCCAGCGGCCCGGCCCTCGTGGACGTGGTCTGCCAGCCCGAGTGAGAACGTCGTCGCCGACGTTGACAACGTTGCCTCGTCCGGCATAACGTCGTCTCCGCAAGAGACGAACGTGAGGCGCCATGACCGAGCACTACGTCGGCGTCCTCGGCCTGGCCGAGGCGCTCGGGGTGAGCCGGCACGCGGTGCACAAATGGCGCTCCCGCCACCCCCCGGGCTCGCCTCACCCGTTCCCCGAACCCGACGTCGAGGTCGACGCGGCTCCTGGCTGGCGGCCCGACCGCTTGGAGGAAATGATGCACTGGCGCGACGGCCTGCCAGGGCGCGGCGTGGGCGGCGGTCGGCCGACGGCGGCCCGCCAGGAGTTCTTCGCGGAGGCGTTGGCCCGCGGCATGGACCGCGACGAGGCGCTGCGCACCCTGGACGCGTTCGGCAACTCCTTCCCCGAGATGACCGAGGCGGAGATCTCTGCGTGGCTGGTCGAGGAGTGGCGTAGCTAGGCGGGGTCCTCGGCGACCACGCCGCTGTAGGAGCGGACCACGTTGTCGCGGAAGGAGAACGACGCCGCCACCGCGATCGTGGCCACCGCGCCGACGCTCAGCGCCACCACCGGGCCCGCGAGGCCCGCGAACGCGCCGACCACCACGTCGCCGAGGGCGGGGCCGCCGCGCGAGGACATCTGGTAGAACGCGGTCACCCGGCCGCGGATCTCGTCCGGCGTGTCGATCTGGACGGCGGCGTGCCGGATGGTCGTCGCCATCGCGTCGAAGGCGCCCAGCAGCAGGGCGGCCACGACCGCCATGGCGAACACGGGGGAGAAGGCCAGCAGGATGGCCGCCACGCCGTAGAGCGCGGTGGACAGCAGCAGCACCCGGCCCTGCCGCGTGCTGCGCTCCACCGTCCGGAACACCGAGTACGTCGCGAGCAGCGCGCCGGCCGAGGGCGCGCTGGACAGGATCCCGTACCCGGTCGACCCGACGTGCAGGACGTCGAGCGCGAGCGCGGGCAGCAGCACCCGGTACGCGCTGAACACCGTCGCCGACAGGTCCAGCCCCATGAGCGTGTAGATCAGCGGCCGGTGCGCGATGTACCGCGCACCCTCCACAATGGACTGTACGACCGTGCGTTTCTCCTCCGGCGGGGTGAGCGGCGGGGTGCGCAGCATCGCCAGGATCACCACGAGGAGCGCGTAGGTCACGGTGTCGACGGCGTACATCAGCCCGGGGCCGGCGACCGTGATCAGCACGCCCGCCATGAGCGGCCCGAGCAGGATCGCCAGCTCCCGGGACGGGTTGAGCAGCGCGATGGCCTGCGCGATCTGGTTCCTGGGCACCAGCGCGGGGATCAGCGCCTGGCGGGCCGGCTGGTCGAACGTCGCCGCGGCGGTGGTGAGCACCACGGACAGCACGACGTGCCAGGCGACCGCGTTGCCGGTGAGCGTGAGCCACGCGAGCAGCCCCGCCACCAGCAGCGCCACCGCCTGCGCGCCCTGCAGGAGCCGGCGCCGGTCGACCCGGTCGGCGAGCGCGCCGCCGAGCGGGCTGAGCACGATCAGCGCCACCGCCTGGGCCGCGCCGACGAGGCCGGTGTAGGCGATCGAGCCGGTGAGCTCGTAGACCTGATAGAAGTTGGCGGCCACGGTGCCGCGGGTGCCGATCTGCGAGGCCACCACGCCGGCCCAGTACAGGTTGAAGTCGCGGTTGTGCAGCACCGCAGGGAGTGCCACGCGGTCAGTCCACCGGCACGAGGGTCAGCTTGGCCGGGTCCATCCGCACGAACACGTCGGTACCCGGCTGGATGGAGACCGACGGGTTCCCGCGGGCCCTGATCTCGTGCTCGCCCACCCGGATCACGTGGTCGATGGCCTCGCCGAGGAACGCGCGGTTCACCACGGTGCCCTTCCACTCGTTGGGCACCTCGCCTGCCCGGCTGTCGAGGTCGATCTCCACCGCCTCCGGCCGGATCGAGACCACGACCTCCCGGTTCGGCGGGATGTCCACCGCGGAGTCGAGGGCGAGCGGCCCGTCCACGGTCTGCACCGTGTACCGGTCGCCTTCCTTGGCCTCGACGGTCGCGGTCAGCATGTTCGACGTGCCGATGAACTCGGCGACGAACCTGCTGTTGGGGTTCTCGTAGATCTCGCGCGGCCGGCCGAGCTGGATGATGTTGCCGTGCCGCATCACCGCGACCGTGGTGCTGAGCACGAGCGCCTCGGTCTGGTCGTGGGTGACGTAGACCGACGTGATGCCGAGCTCGCGCTGCAGCCGCTTCAGCTCGTAGCGCAGCGACTCGCGCAGCTTCGCGTCCAAGTTGGACAGCGGCTCGTCGAGCAGCAGCAGGGACGGCTCGACCACGAGCGCGCGGGCCAGCGCGAGCCGCTGCTGCTGGCCCCCGGAGAGCTTGGTGGCCGGCCGGTCCGCCAGCTCGCCCAGCTCCATCGTCTCCAGCACCCGGTGCACCTGCTCGGCGATCTTGGCCTTGCCCGGCCGCTCGCCGCGCTTCTTGACCTGCAAGGGAAACGCGACGTTGCTGAACACCGACATGTGCGGCCAGATCGCGTAGGACTGGAACACCATGCCGAGCTGGCGCTCGTTGGCCGGGACGCTGTGCGCCTTGCGCCCGTCCCGGCCCTCGAACAGCACCCGGCCGTCGACCTCGATCACGCCCGTGTCGGGGTGCTCGAGCCCGGCGATGGAGCGCAGGGTCGTGGTCTTGCCGCAGCCGGACGGCCCGAGGAGCGTGAACATCTCGCCCTCACGCACGTCGAAGCTGATGCCGTTGACCGCGAACACGCGGTCGGTGGCCTTCCCGGACTTGGCCCGGCGCCGGCGCGCCTCCCCGTCGAACGTCTTGGCCAGGTTCTCCACGCGAAGCACTGTGACCTCCTGAATGCGGCCGGGCCGCTAGTCCTGCCGCAGACCGATCTTGGCGCCGAGCTTGTACGCCACCGCGACGAGCACGACGAGGGTCAGAACCATGACCACGCCGAGCGCTGCCAGAACGGTGAACTCGCCGTTCTCGTACTGTTCGAAGATGAGGATCGAGAGGACCTCGTTCCCCGGGCTGTACAGCAGGATCGAGCTGGACAGCTCGCGGAAGGAGACCACGAGGATGTAGATCCAGCCGGCCATGAGGCCGGGCGCCAGCAGCGGCAGCAGCACCTTGCGGAACGTCTGCCACCAGCTCGCGCCGCTGACCTGGGCGGACTCCTCCAGCTCCGCCGAGATCTGCTGCATGGACGTGACCGCGTACCGCATCCCGTACGGCATGTACCGGGTCACGTAGGCGATCAGCATGATGAAGATGGTGCCGTAGATGGGAATCGGGCTCCGCAGGTACACGAAGGACAGTGCGAGGCCGAGGACCAGGCCGGGGATCACCAGCGGCAGGAACGAGAGCTGGTCGACCACCATCCGGCCGGGGATCTTGGAGCGGACCACGACCCAGGCCGCGATCGCCATGCCGGCCATCACCAGCGTCGCCGTGCCCACGCCGAGGAACAGCGAGTTCTTCAGCGCCGTCATCGCCTTGTCCATGTGCAGCAGGCTGGCGAAGTTGTCCAGCGACATCGACCGGAACGCCGCCGCCGACGGCGCCTGGTAGAACTTCAGCAGCGAGGTGTAGAGCAACACCAGCAGCGGCAGCACCACGGTGAACAGGAAGTACACGATGATCGCCGCACCCATCACCGGCCGCCACCTGCCCAGGCGCATCGGGCGCGGGCGGAAGCCCTTGCCGGTCACCGTCTGGTAGTTCTTCGCGGCGCGCCCGGCGAAGTTGGAGATCGCGACGCCGATCATCGCGAGCACCAGCAGCCCCAGCGCCAGCGCGCCGGCCGCCGCGAGGTCCGGCGGGTAGGTGCGCAGCACGAAGTAGATGCGGCTGGTGAACACATAGATGCCGTTCTGCAGGCCGAGCAGTGCCGGCACCTCGAAGCTCTCCAGCCCGCGCACGGTCATGATCAGCACGGCGGCGCCGATGGCCGGGCGGATCAGCGGCACGGTGACCCGGCGGAAGACCTGCAGCCTGGTCGCCCCGCTCATCAGCGCCGACTCCTCGAGCGAGGGGTCCATCGACCGGAACGCGGCGACCATCAGCAGGAACACGATGGGGGACAGGTGCAGCCCCTCGACCCAGATCATGCCCCACACGGTGAAGATGTCGACCGCGGCGCTGCCGAAGATCGGCTCCAGCACCTTGTTGAGCAGCCCGATATCCGGGCTCGCGAGGAAGATCCACGCGATCGTGTACAGGATGCCCGGGATGATCAGCGGGATGATCGACGCGGCGAAGAACAGCGCCTTGAACGGGACGTCCGTGCGCACCTGGAGGTAGGCCAGCGAGGTGCCGACGACGAGCGACAGCACGGCCGCCCCGATCGCGAACAGGAGCGAGTTGCCGATCAGGCTGCCGATCCGCTCGTCACCGTAGGCGGTGGCGAAGCCGCCGAAGGTGAACCCGTTGGCATCGAAGAAGGTTCCCCAGATCAGGTAGTAGAGGGGAACGATCGCCAGGTAGCCGATGATGACCACCACGGCGGCGGTGATCAGCAGCTTGGGGGTCGGCCACCACCGCCGGCGCCGCCGAACGGTCGGCGCCGGCTCGTCGATGACCGGTCTGGGTGGCGCTGTCGTAGTCATCCGAGACCTTCCGGGTTCGTGGCTACTTCGAGACCTGCTCGCCGCCCGCGACGACCTTGTCGTACTTCTTCTGCCACTTGTCGCCGTTGTCGACCATCGCCTTGACGTCGATCGGCACGATCTCCACGCCCTTGAGCGGGTCGTCGCCCTCGACGATGGCGGGCGTGAGCCCGTCCTCGGCGAGGAGCTTCTGGCCCTCCTCGAGCAGCCAGTCCGTGAAGAGCATGGCCGCCGCCGGGTTCTTCGCGGACTTCATCAGGCCGATCCCGTTGGGCCGCGCGATCACGGGCTGGGTGAACGGCAGGTACTCCACCGGCGCGCCCTTGGCCTTGGCCCGCCCCACGATGTAGGAGTAGTTCGAGGCGACGACCGAGAACTGGCCGGCCGACAGGAGCTCGCCCTGCACGGTGTGCCCCTTGACGATCTTGGCGCCGTCGGCCATGTCCGCGAAGAGCTTGTCGATCTCGGCGTCGCTCTTGCCCTGCTGCTTCCAGTACCCGTACAGCGTGAGGTACCAGTCGTAGTCGCCGAGCTCCATGGAGAGCTTGCCGTTCCACTTCGGGTCGGCGAGGTCCTCCCAGGACTTCGGCTGCTGGCCCTTGGGCACCAGGTTGGTGTTCCAGCTGGGTGCGAACAGGTTGAACCGGGTGGCCGTCCAGCCGTTGAACTGGCCGGCCTTGGGCACCAGGTCGCGCCGCTCGCCGGCGTAGGTCGCGAGCATGCCCTCGCTGTTGAGCGCGAACAGCTCGTTGGCGTTGGTCTCGACGACGTCGTTGCCGGCGAAGCCCGCCGCCTGCTCCTGCAGCACGCGCTGCAGCACGGTCTCCGACCCGGCCCGGTAGAGGTCGACGTCGATGCCGAACTGGTCGGTGAACGCCTTCGTGACGATGTCGGCGATGTCGCTCGTCATCGACGTGTACAGGCTGAGGTGGCCCTCTTTCTTCGCCAGCTCGACGAGCTTGTCCCGCCGCTGTTTGCCCGTCAGCTTGCCGTTCTCCGTGTAGAACTTCTCGGCCGCGCTCGGCTCACCGCCGCCGGCCTTGTTGCCCGTCGCCGTCGGCGACGCGCCGCAGCCGGTCGCCGCGAGCACGACCGCGAGTCCGGCGAGTAACAACCGTGCCTTGCCGCCGGTGTTCATTTGATCTCCTGTCCGGATTGGACGATCTCGGCGTAGAGGTCGTCCCACTTCTTCGGGTTGTCGAGCAGTTCCTTCTCCGGCGTCGCGACGACGGTGAGACCCACCAGCGGGTCGCGCGCTCCGGGGATCGAGCCGACGCGGAAGGCGTCGGCGAGGATCTTCTGCCCCTCGGTGAGCTCCCAGTCCATGAACAGCATGGCCGCGGCCGGGTGCTGGGCGGTCTTCATCAGCCCCACGCCGTTGGGCCGCACCACGATGGGCTCGACCGGCTTGCCCGACTTCGGGTGCCACGTCACGGGCGCGCCCTTGTCGGCCGCCTTGTCCACGGTGTGGCTGTAGGAGGAGACGGTGATCGCGAACTGGCCGGCCGAGAGCAGCTCGCCCTGGGTGGTGTGACCCTTCGCGACCTTCGAGTTCGCGGCGATCCGGGAGAACAGGTCACGGATCTCGGCGTCGCTCCGGCCCTGGCCGCGGTAGTACTCGTACATGCCGGCGAACCAGTCGACGTCGCCGACCTCCATGGACACCTGGCCCTTCCACTTCGGGTCGGCCAGGTCCTCGAAGGACCTCGGCTCCTGACCGGGCTTGACCCGGTCGGTGTTCCAGCCCACGACGAACACGTTGAACCGGGAGGCCGTCCAGCCGTTGGCCTGCCCCTCCTTGCGGACCGCGTCGCGCAGCGCGCCCTCGTAGGGGGAGAGCAGGCCCTCCTTGTTCATGACGTTGAGCTCACCGGCGTTGGTGTCGATGACGTCGTTGCCGAAGAAGCCGGCCTGCTGCTCCTGGAGCTCGCGCTGCAGGACGGTCTCGGAGTTGGCGCGGTAGACGCTGACGTCGATGTTGTACGCGTTCTCGAACCCGGCGACCAGCTTGTCGATGTCGGTGTTCGAGGTGTAGATCGAGAGCTTGCCCTCCTTCTCGGCGAGCCCGGCGAGCGTGTCGTGGCGATCTTTCCCGGTGAGACCGTTGATCCGGTCGTAGGTGGCCGACGCCGTCCTGGCGGCCTCGGCCGACTTGTCGCCGCCGCCGTTGCCGGCAGCGGTGGGTGATGCGCCGCAAGAGGAAAGGAGTAATGCGGTGGCTGCTGCGGCCACCGCGGGTAGGACGGCCTGACGTCGCATGTGCGTCTCCGGCAAGGCTTGGCGGGCCGGCGTCGTCGCTGACCCGGTGGCACAGGTGTGCCTACGTTGGTGTCCCCCGCGCTACGTCCTGTGGAGATGTGTGGTGGGAGCTGGGTGCTCAGCTCGCGTTCGGGTCCCGGACCGGCTCGACGACCGAGCCGTCGCCGTGGCTGTTCACCTTGCCGCGGTGTCCACCGTGGACGGTCCCCTGGGCGGCCGCGGCCCGCAGCAGCTCGGCGCCCTCGTCCATCGACAGCTGGACCGGGTGGCGCTCGATGTTGTGCAGCTTCATGGTGCGGAGCAGGCCCGTGTCCTGGATGGCGAGGTACCGCGAGGTGTCGTTCTCGTCCAGGTTGAAGTGCTGGTGCCAGGCCCATCGCGGGGGCGCGAACAGGGTGCCCTCGGACCACTCGACGGCCTCGACCGGCTCGTCGTCGTAGTTGATGAGGGAGTAGCCGTTGCCCTTCACGACGTAGAGGTAGGCCTCGGTCGTGTGCCGGTGGCGGACCGAGGCCTCGCCCGGCTTCAGCTCGGCGAGGTGGGCGTTGAGGACCTCGTAGTCGGCGAGGTCGAACCAGTGGCCGCGGTTGTTGCGCCACTTGCGCTCCGGCAGGTCCATCTTCCGCAGGTCATGGGGCACCACGAGCCCCTTGATCGGCGGGTGCTGCCGGTTGAACTCGTCCCGGGCCGCAATCTCGGACGCGTCGCGATTCTTCTTCTCGCTGGCCAGCACGCCTTTTCCGTAGTCGTCGCGCACTCTTCACTCCTTCGGGTCGAGTAAGGATGAGTAGACCGCAGTGGTGGACTAAAGGTCTAACCTTTCGTAGCGAGAGTTACGGGAAAGTTACCGTGGCCGGGGAAGCATGCTCGGCGGTGTGGTCGGTGCCGTGCTCGGCCGGGTGGTCGGCCTCGTGCAATGGTCCGCCCGCGAGCAGCCGGGCGACGTCCGCGACGGTGATTCCCTGCATGGTCCGGCGAGCCGTCTCGGCCACCGGCGTGGCGAGCCCGACCTCGTTCGCGAGCACCGCCGTGTTCGCCAGGTCCTTCGCGTGCCAGGTCAGCCGCATCTGCTCGAGCTCGCGCAGGGTCCGCGAGTCGGTGGGCCCGTCCATGAGCGCCCGGCGCAGCACGGCCACGTCGACCCCGCCGCGCCGGGCGAGCTCCAGTGCCTCGGTGATCGCGCAGATCTGCGCCCAGTGCACGAGGTTGTTCGCCGTCTTGCCCACCTGGCCGCTGCCGAGCGGGCCCAGGTGGTGCACCGCCGCCGTCCAGGGCTCGAGCAGCGGGCGGACCCGGTCGAGCACCGCGGGGTCGCCGCCGACCAGCAGGTTCACCGCCCCCGCCTCGGCGCCGCGGACCCCGCCGGTGAGCGCGGCGTCGAGCACGCCGACACCGGGTGGCGCGGCGGCCGCGACCTTGGCGCAGGTCTCCGGGCGCAGCGAGGAGCAGAGCAGTACGACCGCGCCGGCCCGCGCGCCGGCGAGGGCGCCCGCCGGGCCGAGGCAGACGTCGAGGACGTCGCGGTCGGTGGGGACGAAGACGGCGATCGCGTCGGCCTCGTCCGCGGCGCCGGCGGCACTGGTCGCGACGTGCGCGCCGAGCCGGGCGGCCTTCTCGGTCAGCGCGTCGTCCAGGTCGCGCACCACGACGCCCACGCCGCCGGCGCGGAGGTGGCGCGCCACGGGAAACCCCATGGCGCCGAGGCCGATGACCGCAACCGTTGCTGCCATTGCTTCTCCTCTGTGAGAGCCGGCTTTTCGCGGTGAACTAAACGTTATACCATTAATCCAATAAAGAGGAGGGTCTCGTTGCGGCGACCGGTGGCGGCCCTGGCCGCGCGAGCGCGTGGTGGCGCGCGGCGGGTCTTCCGGTCCCTCGCCGTGCCCAACTACCGCTTCTACTTCATGGGCCAGGCGGTCAGCGTCGTCGGCACGTGGATGCAACGGGTCGCCCAGGACTGGCTGGTGCTCGACCTGTCCGACTCCGCCGTGGCGCTCGGCATCTCGACCGCGCTGCAGTTCCTGCCGATGCTGCTGTTCGGCCTGTGGGGCGGGGTGCTCGTCGACAGGCTCGACCGGCGCCGCACGATCATGGCCACCCAGGCGGTGAGCGCGGTGCTGGCCGCGGTGCTCGCGACGGCCGTGCTCACCGGCGTGGCGCAGCTGTGGATGGTCTACGTCCTCGCGCTGTGCCTCGGCCTGGTGACGGTCCTCGACGTGCCGGCGCGGCAGGCGTTCGTCACCGAGATCGTCGGGCCGGAGGACTACGTCAACGCCCAGTCGCTGAACTCGACCGTCAACAACGCCGGCCGCCTCGTCGGCCCCGCTGTCGCCGGCGTCCTCCTCGCGGTGGTCGACGTCGGCGTGGCGTTCGGGCTCAACGCGGTGTCGTTCGCGGCCGTCCTCTTCGGACTGGCCCGCATGGACACCGCCGCGCTGCGCCGGGTGCCGCGCGCGGCCCGGGCGTCGGGCGGGGCCAGGGAGGGTCTGCGCTACGTCTGGGAGCGTCCCGAGCTGCGGGTGTGCATGCTGCTGGTGGCCGTGGTCGCGCTCGTGGGCCAGAACTTCCGGGTGGTCCTGCCGGTGCTCGCCCGCGACACGCTCGGCGGCGGCCCGGAGGTCTACGGGTGGCTCACCTCCGCGCTCGGGGTCGGCGCGGTGCTCGGCGGGCTCGCGAGCGCCGGCCGCCGCGAGGTGACGTCGTGGTCGCTGCTGCGCTGGACCTGGATCTTCGGCGGGGTGAACGCGGTCGCCGTGTTCGTGCCCGGCCTCGCGCTCACCCTCGGCATGATGGTGACGCTGGGGATCGCGAACATCTCGTTCAACACCCTCGCCCGCACGATGCTCCAGATCGGCACGGAGCCGGCGATGCAGGGCCGGGTGATCGCCCTGCACAGCCTGGTGTTCCTCGGCAGCACGCCGATCGGCGGCCCGCTCACCGGCTGGCTCTGCGAGCGCTGGGGAGCCGGGGCCGGGCTACTGCTGGCCGGGGTGTCGGCCGGGGCGGCCGCGCTGGCCGTGACGCCGGTGCTGCGCCGCTCCCGCCTCGCGGCGCGGGCGGCGGCGGGTGCGCGGACCCCGGTTCAGGACGTCTGAGCGACCCGGTCGGCGGTGCGCTGCAGGTGCTCGCGCATGATCGCGGTGGCCGCCTCGACGTCGCCGCCGGCGACCGCGTCGACGAACTTGGCGTGCTCGGTGGCGCCCTTGCGGCCCATCAGCGGCGCCCGCGTCTTGGCTTCCTTCAACGACATCAGCATCGGGCCGTGGAAGCTCTCGACGAGCATCTCGATGGCCGTGTTGTGCGTGCACGCCGCGACCCGGGTGTGGAACTCGGCCGACAGCGTGACCGTGTACGTGTCGTTCTTGAGCGCGGCCTTCTGCCGGTCGCAGATCTCCCGCAGCGCCGCGATGTCCTCCTCGGTCGCGCGCTCGACGACCATGGGGACGATGCCCAGCTCGAACACCATCCGCGCCTCGGTGACCTCCGACGCGGTGAGCGGGCTGAGCCGCAGCAGGTCGGCCAGGCCCTCGCCGAGGCGGGCGTTGGTGGGCGTGGTGACGAACGCGCCGCCGTGCGCGCCCACCCGGATGTCGACGAGGCCGCCGGCCTCGAGCACGCGCAGGGCCTCGCGCACGGTGACCCGGCTGACCCCGAACTTGTTGCAGAGCTCGCGCTCGCTGGGCAGCCGGTCACCCGGCTTGAGCTTGCCCTGGTGGATGAGCATGCGGATCTGGTCGACGATGACCTGGGAGACGCGGCCCAGGCTGACCGGGCTGAACATCTCCGGCTCGGGGACCGGCTTGCCGGTACCGGCCTTGTCCTCGACGGTCATGGGGCCCATCCTCCCTCATCGAGCCACGTGACGCGATGGTGACACGGTTGACGAACGACGGTCAGACCGCGAAAATAATCATACCAATAGTCCATAATGCGTCAGGGGGAACCGCCAGGTGTCCCGCCACGAGCCGCGATGACGGCACCGCAGCCCCGCCGGACGATCGCCCTGGCGTGCCGGATCCTCGCGAACACCGGCCTCGCCGAGGACATCCTCGGCCACGTCAGCCTGCGGACCGGGCCCGACACGCTGCTCGTCCGCTGCCGCGGTCCACGCGAGCAAGGTCTGCTGCTCACCCTCGACGAGGACGTCCGCGAGGTCGACCTCGACGGCCACGGCGCCGACCTCGGCGACTGGTCGGTCCCGGCGGAGCTGCCCATCCACGCCGAGATCCTCCGGGCGCGGCCGGACGTCGACGCCGTCGTCCACTGTCATCCGCCGTCGGTGCTGGCGGCCGCGCTGGCCGGGGTGGCGCTGCGGCCGGTCTTCGGCGCCTACAACATCCCCGCCGCGCGCATGGCGCTGGACGGGGTGCCCATTTATCCGCGCAAGATCCTCGTCCGCCGCCCGGAGCTCGGCCGCGAGCTCGTCGGGGCCATGGGTACCGCACCCGTGTGCGTGCTGGACGGGCACGGCATCGCGACGGTCGGGTCCGGCCCGCACGCCGTCGAGCAGGCCGTGGTGCGCGCCCTGAACCTCGACGTGCTCGCCCGGGTCAACGTCGAGCAGGTCGCGCTCGGCGACCACGCCGAGGACCTGACCCCGGAGGACATCGCCGAGCTGCCCGACCTCGGCTCGGCGTTCAACGACGTGACCGTGTGGCGCCACCACGTCGCCCGGCTCCGCCTCGCCGGGCTCGATCTGGGCTGACTCCCGCGAGCGTGACCCGCGTGGTTCCCGGATGGGCGTCGGCAAGGTAATATGGTTAGTCCATTGCCAGGATGGATCCGGCGAGAGGACCCGACAGTGCCCAAGGTCACCTACGTCGCGACCGACGGATCGCGGTGCACGATCGACGCGACGGTCGGCGACTCGGTCATGGCGACCGCGGTCAGGAACGGCGTGCCCGGCATCGTCGGGGAGTGCGGCGGCAACATGTCCTGCGCCACCTGCCACGTCTACGTCGACGCGGAGTTCGCCGGACCCGTCGGCCCACCGGGCGACCTCGAGGACGCGATGCTGGACCTCGGGGTGTCCGACCGCCGCGAGACCAGCCGGCTGTCCTGCCAGCTCGCGGTCAGCGACGCCCTCGACGGCCTGGTCGTCCAGACTCCCGAGGAGCAAGGGTGAGCGAGCCTGCGAGCGAATCGATGGCACAGGGCGACCGCGAGTGGCAGTACCGAGCCGGCGAGGGGCTGTCGTGAGCGGCGCGTTGATCGTCGGCGCCGGCCAGGCCGGCGTCCAGCTCGCGGTGTCCTTGCGGGACAACGGTTACGACGCGCCCATCACGTTGATCGGCGCCGAGGCGCGGCCGCCGTACCAGCGGCCGCCGCTGTCCAAGGCCTACCTCGCCGGGAGCGCGGACGACGCGTCCCTGCACCTGCGTACCGAGGCGTTCTACACCGAGCGGCGCATCGCCGTGTGGCCGGCGGAACGGGTCACCCGGCTCCACCTCGCGTCGGCCGGTTCCGGGGTGGTGCTGACCGACCACGGCTGCACCACGGTGTTCGACCGGCTCGCGCTCACGGTGGGCGCGCGGCCGCGGCGCCTCGACGTGCCGGGCACGGACCTCGCCGGCGTCTGCTACCTGCGCACCGCCGACGACGCGGACCGGCTGCGCACCCACCTCGCCGAGGCTCGCGACGTGGTGGTCATCGGTGGCGGGTTCATCGGGCTCGAGGTGGCGTCCGTGGCCCGGACGCAGGGCCGGAACGTGACCGTCGTGGAGGTGGCGGACCGGCTGCTCGGCCGGGCGGTGGCGCCGGTGGTCTCGGAGTTCTACCGCCAGGCGCACACCAGGCGGGGGACCGCGATCCGGCTCGGCGCCGGGGTTGCCGCGATCGAGGGCGCACGCGACCGGGTGACCGGCGTGCTTCTCGATGACGGGACGCGCATCCCCGCCGACGTCGTCCTCGTGGGGGTCGGTGTCGTGCCGCGGACCGAGTTGGCGGCCCAGCTCGGCCTCGAATGCGCGGGCGGGATCGTCGTCGACGAGCACGCCCGCACCAGCGAGCCGGCCATCGTGGCGGCCGGCGACTGCACCGTCGTGCCCAACCCGATGACGGGCGACGGCCTGGTACGGCTGGAGTCCATGCCCAACGCGACCAACCAGGCACGCGTGGCTGCCGCGACGGTCGCCGGTGCCCCGCCGCCCCGGCCGGAGGTGCCGTGGTTCTGGTCGAACCAGCACGACCTGAGGTTGCAGATCGCGGGCATCGCGGACGGATACGACCATCTCGAGGTGCACGGAGAACCGGATCAGGAGCGGTTCTTCGTGCGGTACTACCGCCAGGGCCGGTTGCTGGCCGTCAACGCGGTCAACAGCGCGCGGGACTATCTGCTGGCGCGCAAGGAGCTCTCAGCCCACCGGTTCGGCGGCGAACAGCGCCTCGGGGCCTAGTCCGCCTCCCCGGGATTGACAGTGTGCGTTGCGTCCCAGCGGATAGTGCGGGTATCGAGGTGGATGGTGGCTGGGTGCCGTCACGGTCCCTGAGGTTCCGGTGGTCGGCGCAGGACTAGTCCGCCTCCCCGGGATTTAAAGTGTGCGTTGCGTCCCGGCGAATGGTGCGGGTGTCGAGGTGGGTGGTGGCTGGGTGCCGTCACGGTCCCCTGAGGTTCCGGTGGTCCGCGCAGGACTCACACGATGATCTATGAGACAGGCCTTAGTCCTGGCGGTCGACCGGGCCGCCGAGAACCGTGCCGGACCTTCCTTGACGGAGCACTAAATCCGCTCGCCGCGTTCGAGGGCGGCGATCTGGTCCAGGCGCTGCTGGTGCCGGTCGCCCTTGAACGGGGTCGAGAGCCAGGTCTCGGTGATGGCCACGGCGTCCGCGGCCGAGATGACCTTCGCGCCCAGGACGAGGACGTTGGTCTTGTTGTGTGCGGCGGAGATCTCCGCGAGGAACACCGAGTGGCCCAGGCCCGCGCGGATGCCGCGGATCTTGTTGCACGCGATGGACTCGCCGCCGCCGGTGCCGCCGACCACGATGCCCCGGTCGGCGTGGCCGTCGACCACCCGGGCGCACACGTCCGCGCACAGCGGCGGGTAGTCGACCACGCCCTCGCCGTGCGTGCCGCGGTCGGCGACCTCGTGGCCGGCCGCGGTGAGCCACTCGACGAGCTGGGACTTCATCGGCACGCCGTTGTGGTCGGCCGCGATCGCGATCCGCATGGTGGTCCGTCCTCAGGCGGTCAGGTCGAGGGTGTCCGGGGCGAACAGGTCCTCGACGGCGGGCCGGCGGTCGAGGATCCGTTGCCGCACCGCGTGGTCGATCAGGAGGTCGATCATCGCCCGGTTCGGCGCGATGCCGTAGGGCAGCGGGTCGGTGACCTCGCTGACCCGCCGGTACATCAGGTCCGTGGGCGTGGGGTCCGCGATGCCGGGCAGGCGCTCGACGTAGCGCCGCTTGGCCTCGGCGAACGCCGCGAAGACCTCGGCCGCCAGCCCGGCCAGCTCGTCGCGGACCACCACCAGGTGGTTGATCGGGTACAGGCCGTCGCGGCGCAGCGCCTCGAACGCCACCTCGCCCGCGTCGGGCACCAGCGGGACCAGGCCCGGGCCGGTCACCCCGATGGCCGCCGCCAGCTCGCCCGTGGCCACCATCGTCGCCAGGTCTCCCCCGGGCGCCATGGGCACCACGTTCGCCGGCGGCCGGTACTCGGCCACGTGCTCGTCGCCGGACAGCACCCACGTCACCTTGTCGAGGTCGACGCCGTAGTGGTCCGCCAGGATGCCGCGCGCCCACACCCCGGTGGTGACCGTGTAGCCGCGGTTCACGCCGACCCGCCGTCCCTCCAGGCCGGCCGCCGCGGACGCTCCACTGTGGACGATCGCACCGTGGTGGAAGCCACGCGCCAGGAAGATCGGCAGCGCGGTGATCGGCTTGCCGTGGGCCTTCGCGCACAGGTACGTGGTGAACGCCAGCTCGCTGACGTCGAACTCCTGCTCGCGCACCATCCGGCGGAACGCGTCGACGAGGACCGGCACCTCCTCGAACTCGAACGAGAAGCCGCGCGGCGTGACGCTGCCGTCCTTGAGCGCCAGGTTGTTCCCCTGGGTCCGCGTCACGGTCTTGAGAGCACGCATGGCTAAATGTTATACCATCAGACCATGACTGAGACGGTTCTTGCTGCCGTGCGTACCGCCGCCAGCACGACGGAGTTCCGCGAGTATCCGATGCCGGACATACCCGACGACGGCGCGCTGCTGCGGGTCGAGGTGGCCGGCATCTGCGGCACCGACGTCAAGATGTACGCCAAGCCCGTCATCAAGGACCCGGTGATCATGGGGCACGAGAACGTCGGCGTCATCGCCAGGGCGGGTCGCACGTTCCGCGAGCGCCAGGGCTTCGCCGAGGGCGACCGCGTGTTCGTTCAGCACTACGTCCCGTGCCGGCGCTGCGAGTGGTGCCACCTGGGCCAGTACCAGCACTGCGAGTGGACCGACTGGCGGACGAACCCGGATGCTCGCCGCTACGGCTACACCTCGGCGGAGAACCCGTACCACCTCTGGGGCGGGTTCGCGAGCCACCTGTACCTGCCGTGGAACGCGGTGGTGCACAAGGTGCCCGACGGGGTGTCGGCCGAGCTCGCGGGGATCGTCACGCCGATGTCCAACGGCATCGAGTGGGCGCTGATCGACGCGGGTGTCGGGTACGACTCCACCGTGCTCATCCAGGGGCCGGGCCAGCAGGGGCTCGCGCAGACCGTGGCGTGCAAGCAGGCCGGCGCCTCGCTCATCATCGTCACCGGCACCACAAAGGACGCGGCCCGGCTGGAGCTCGCGAAGGCTCTGGGCGCCGACCACGTCGTCGACGTCGCGGTGGAGGACCCGCTCACCCGGGTCCTGGAGATCACCGGCGGCAAGGGCGTCGACGTGGTCCTCGACTGCACCGCGGGCGCCGGCACCACGCCGGTCCTGCTCGGCATCGACGCGCTCAAGCGCCGGGCCGGCACGCTGGTGATCCAGGGCGAGCTGGCCGCGTTCCCCGACTTCCCGGTGAAGAAGGTGACCGAGAAGGCCATCACGATCAAGAGCGCCCGCGGGCACAGCTACCGCGCGTGCGAGCTGGCCCTCGCCCAGCTGGCGTCGGGCCGGTTCCCGCTGGAGCGGCTGACCACGCACACGTTCGGTCTGTCCGACGTGGACCGTGCCATCAGGACGGTCGGCGGCGCCGGTGACGAGGGCGCCATCCACGTCTCGGTGCTGCCGTGAGCGTGGTCGTGCGCAACGTCACGCGCACCGACAAGTCCACTGTGGACGAGCTGGGCTCGTTCGGCGTGGCCACGATCCACGAGGCGCAGGGCCGCACGGGCCTGCTGGCGGCGCGGCTGCGGCCGATCTACCCCGGCGCGCACGTCAGCGGCACCGCGGTCACCGTCAGCGTCCCGCCGGGGGACAACTGGATGCTCCACGTGGCCGTCGAGCAGTGCCAGGACGGCGACCTCCTCGTCGTGGCCCCGACGTCCCCGTCCGACGCGGGCTACTTCGGCGAGTTGCTCGCCACCGCGGTGCGGGCCCGGGGCGTGCGCGGGCTCGTGATCGACGCCGGCTGCCGGGACGTGGCCGAGCTGGCCACCATGGGATTCCCGGTGTGGTCGAGGGCGGTGTCGGCCACCGGCACGGTCAAGGAGACGCTCGGCGACGTGAACCTCCCGCTCGTCTGCGCCGGGCAACTGGTGCGGCCGGGGGACGTGGTCGTCGCCGACGAGGACGGCGTCGTGGTGGTCCCGCGCCGGGACGCGGAGGCCGTGCTGGCGGCGTCGCGGGCACGCGAGGACAAGGAGGCGGCCGCGCGCGCCCGCTACCGGGCCGGCGAGCTGAGCCTCGACGTGCACGACATGCGGGGCCGGCTGGCCCGCAAGGGGCTCACCTACGTCGACCAGGAGCAGGCCGAATGATCATCGACTGTCACGGCCACTACACCACCGCACCCGGCGCGCACCAGGCGTTCCGCGACGCCCAGCTGGCCCGGCTGGCCGACCCCGGCCTGCCCGCCCCGGCACCCGCGGCCATCAGCGACGACGAGGTGCGCGAGAGCATCGAGACCACCCAGCTGGCGATGCTGCGCGAGCGCGGCGGCGACGTGATGGTCTTCTCCCCCAGGGCGTCCGGGATGGGGCACCACGTCACCGACCCGGCCACGGCCCGGGACTGGGCGCGGGTGTCCAACGACCTCGTGCACCGGGTGACCGAGCTGTTCCCCGCGCACTTCGCGGGTGCCTGCCAGCTGCCGCAGACCCACGGCGGCCCGCTGGATGACGCGGTCGCGGAGCTGTACCGGTGCGTCGACGAGCTGGGCTTCGTCGGTTGCAACCTCAACCCCGACCCCTCCGGCGGGCACTGGACCGCCCCGCCGCTCACCGACGAGTTCTGGTTCCCGCTCTACGAGGCCATGGTGGCGCTGGACGTCCCGGCGATGATCCACGTCTCGGCGTCGGGCAACCCGGCCGCCCACACGCTGGGCGCGCACTACCTCAACGCCGACACCACCGCGTTCATGCAGCTGGTGCAGGGCGACCTGTTCGGCCGGTTTCCCACGCTGCGCCTCGTGATCCCGCACGGCGGCGGCGCCGTCCCCTACCACTGGGGCCGCTACCGCGGGCTCGCCGCGCGGCTGGGCCGCCCGCCGCTGGCCGAGCACGTGATGCGCAACGTCTTCTTCGACACCTGCGTCTACCACCAGGCCGGCATCGACCTGCTGCACCGGGTGATCAGCGCGGACAACATCCTGTTCGCGTCGGAGATGTTCGGCGCGGTCCGCGGCGTCGACCCGGAGACCGGCCACCACTGGGACGACACCAAGCGCTACGTCGACAACCTCGCCCTGCCCGTCGAGGACCGCGCGAAGATCATGGCGGGCAACGCGAGGCGCGTGTACCCCCGCCTCGAGAAACGGCTAAGGCCTGCCTCGTAGATCATCGTGTGAAGGAAGTCCTGCGCCGACCACGCCGACCACCGGAACCTCAGGGGACCGTGACGGCACCCAGCCACCACCCACCTCGATACCCACACCATTCGCCGGAACGCAACACACACTTTTAATCCCGGGGAGGCGGACTAGTACTACAGGGCTAGATCTTTCGCGTGTTGGTTCGTGATATCGGTCGCCGGTTGTGCGAGTGTTTGTGTATGACTGTTCCTTCCGCTGCGCGGGTTGACGTCGTGGATGGTGTGTCCATGAAGGATCTGGCCGTCTGGGATCAGGAGTTCCGGGACGTCTGTGCGCGTCTTGATGGGTTGTTCTATCGGACGGATTCGCGTGCGCATGCTCGGCATTATGTGCGTGGGTTGATGGCTCCGTTGGAGCGGAAGAATGGTTGGACGATCGCGGAGTATTCCGGGCATCCGGAGCCGAAGGCGCTTCAACGGTTGTTGAATCTGTCGCCGTGGGATGCTGATGAGGCGCGGGATCTGGTGCGGACGTATGCGATGGAGCATTTCGCTGATCCGCGTGGTGTGTTGATCGCGGACCCGACCGGGTTTGCGAAGAAGGGGAGCAAGTCGGCGGGTGTGCAGCGTCAGTATTCGGGGACGTTGGGTCGTGTCGATAATTGTCAGATCGGCACGTTCCTGGCCTATGTCAATATGGTCGGTGATCGGGTGCTGATCGATCGGGAACTGTATATGCCAGAGGGGTGGTGCGCCGATCCCGGTCGTCGAGTCGAGGCGGGCGTGCCGGAGGAGGTGACGTTCGCTACCCGGCCGCGGCAGGTCCAGGACATGATCGCCCGGGTGGTAGCGGCGGGGGTGCCGTTCGCGTGGTTCGCCGCGGACGAGGAGTTCGGGCAGAGTCCGGGTTTACGCTCATATTTGGAAGGCGAACGGATCGCGTATGCGATGGCCGTGCCGAAGAACACCGATACCGTCACCGGCAGCATCACCACGGCAACCGGTCTGACCACGCTCGTCGAGCATGTCGCGGCCCGGTTGAAACCCCATGACTGGTCCCGCCGTTCCTGCGGGATCGGCACGAAAGGTTTCCGGGTCTACGACTGGGCGCTGGTCAATGCCGATGATGGTCACCACTATGTGTTCCGGCGGAACATCGCCGATGGCGAACTCGCCTACTTCCACTGCTACAACCCCCACAACGAACCGATGACAGAACTGGTCCGTGTCATCGGCACCCGCTGGCCGATCGAGGAATGTTTCGAGGCAGCTAAGAACGAAGCAGGACTGGACAACTACCAGGTCCGCCTCTACCACGCCTGGTACCGGCACATCACCTTGTCCATGCTCGCCATGGCATTCCTTGCGGTGATGAGACACACCTCGAAAAAAGGGGCCCTTGGCCTGTGGACAACCCACACGCTCTGACGGTCCGAACCCGCCGCAAGAGCCGAAACATCAACCGGACAGCCCACGTCGAACCCGCCGCTTGATCGCGCTCTCCATCGCCGAGGTCCGGCGCCTGTTCAACCTCATCGGCAAAGATGATCACACCATTGACCAGGGCCTTCACTGGTCTGCCTGGCGCCGCGAACACCAGGCAGACACGCGACGAAGCCACTTCAAACGACGCCTCCGACTCCAGGCGCTAATGATCTAGCTCTGTAGTACTAGCGCTGGCGCAGCCGGTCGATCTCGTGCAGGTCTGCCCGCGTCGCTTGTCTCGATGACGGCATTGCCCCAAGCCTTCCGGTCGGTGAGTGCGGTCGTTGACAGGCCATATGACATATCATATATTCTCGCCACCGGTGCGCTCACTCGAGCGAGATGGGCACCGGCTAGTGGTTGGCGGGGTGAGCGTGGCATCGACGTCGACGCGGGAATCGTGCTTCTCATGTTCTTCGCCACCGTGCT
>NZ_DASWSJ010000316.1:0-35125 GCF_036402745.1 Actinophytocola sp.
TCGGGGTGCGTGGCCAGCCACGCGCCGCCCGAGCGGATCAGCTTGTCGATCTCGTCGCCGGAGACCCAGTAGTGCTTGGCGTCGTCGAGGACCGGCAGCAGCACGTACAGCTGGGACAGTGCGTCGGCCAGGCGCATCGTCGCGGCCAGCCGCAGGTCCACGTAGCGGCTCGGGCCCCACTCCGGGAACGCGGGGTCCAGCTCGATCGGCTCGGCCACCAGCGACCAGCCGAGCGGCTCGAACAGCCGCGCCGCGAGGGCGGGCCCACCCCGGCAGGGGAGGACGGGAACCGCGATCTCCAACGGGATCGGCGTCGCGGCGAGCTCCGGGCGCGCTTCGCAGCGGCCCTTCATGGCCGTGCCGAACACCTTGCCGAGGGTCACCGCGAGCAGCGACGACGCCGCGTAGGGCCGGTCGTTGACGTACTGGCCGAGCGAGAATCCCTCGCCCGCCGGGCCCCGCGCGGACCGCACCAGCTCGACCGGATCGACCTCCAGCAGCAGCGCCGCGGTGCACCGCTCGTCGCCGACCTCGGGGTACATGACGTGCGCCACCCCGGCCGCCACCTCGAACCGCTGCACCCGGTCCGGATGCTTGTGCAACAGAAATCCCAGGTCACTGGCGGGGCGGTGGGTGGTGGAGACCGTCATGAGCATGCGGCCCAGTATTCCGGCATGCTTGTTGGCGGCGTCAAATGCGCGGGGTTGTCGGGGGCTGCGGATACGCTTCTCTACGGTGGTGCGCGCCGTCGGCACGGTTCTCGACCACGGCGGGCCAATGATCTGGGAGTTGAGGGTGACTGCGGAGACGCTGTACGGGGCCGATGATCTTACGCACCTCGAGGGGCTCGAGGCGGTGCGCAAGCGACCCGGTATGTACATCGGGTCCACCGACAGCCGGGGCATCAACCACCTCTTCAACGAGATCGTCGACAACTCCACCGACGAGGGCGTGGCCGGTCACGCCGGCAAGATCGTGGTCACCCTGCACGCCGACGGCAGCGTCCAGGTCGACGACGACGGCCGCGGCATCCCCACCGGCGTGCACGCCAAGTCCGGCCTGTCCGGTGTCGAGCTGGTGCTCACCCGGCTGCACGCGGGCGGCAAGTTCGGCGGCTCCGCCTACAAGACCTCCGGCGGCCTGCACGGCGTCGGCGCGTCCGCGGTCAACGCGCTGTCGCACCGGTTCGACGTCACGGTCAAGCACGACGGCAAGGTCCACCAGATGTCCTTCGCCCGCGGCGTGCCCGGCGAGTTCGACGGCCCGGGCCCCAAGGCCAAGTTCACCAAGAAGTCCGGCCTGCAGGTCGGCCGGCGGCTCAAGCGCGGCGAGAGCACCGGCACGTCCATCCGCTACTGGTACGACGCGCGCTACTTCGAGAACGGCGCGGCGCTCGACATCGAGGCGGTGCGGGCCAAGCTGCGCAACACCGCGTTCCTCGTGCCCGGGGTCAGCTACGTGCTGCGCAACGCCACCGAGGGCGCCATCGAGGAGGAGACGTTCTCCTACCCGCACGGGCTGGCGGACATGGTCGACTTCCTGGCGCCGTCGGACGAGAAGCCGGTGTCCGGCACGCTCATGATCATCGGCGAGGGCACCTACCGGGAGAACGCCGCCGACGAGCACGGCGTCATGCAGTCCAAAGTGGAGCGCCGGGCCGAGGTCGAGGTCGCGCTGCGCTGGGGTACCGGCTACGACCGCACGGTCGAGTGCTTCACCAACACGATCCGCAACGTGCACGGCGGCACCCACCGGCGGGGCTTCGACCGCGCGGTGGTCAAGGCCGTGCAGGAAGCCATTGGTCGTACGCGCGGCCTGCTGAAGCCCAAGGAGGACCCGCCGACGCTCGAGGACGTGCAGGAGGGCATGACCGCGGTCGTGCACGTGCGCATCCCCGAGCCGCAGTTCACCTCGCAGACCAAGGACGAGCTGTCCACGGCGGGCATCACCAAGGTGCTGCAGGGCATCGTCGACCAGCAGATCAAGGCGTGGACCGAGAACCGCAGGACCAAGACCGAGGCCAAGACCGTCCTGCAGAAGGTGGTCGACGCGGCCCGCGTGCGGCTGGCCCAGAAGCAGCAGAAGGACGCCGCCCGCCGCAAGACCGCCCTCGAGGGCGCCGCGATGCCCCCGAAGCTCGTCGACTGCCGCGCGACGGGCATCTCGCGGAGCGAGCTCTTTCTCGTGGAGGGCGACAGCGCCCTCGGCTCGGCGCGGCTCGCGCGGGTGTCGGAGTACCAGGCGCTGCTTCCCTTGCGGGGCAAGATTCTCAACGTCCAGAAGGCCAGCCTCGCCGACACCCTGCGCAACGCCGAGATCGCGTCCATCGTGCAGGTGCTGGGGGCCGGCAGCGGGCGCACGTTCGACCTCTCGACCATGCGGTACGGCAGGGTCATCCTCATGGCCGACGCCGACGTCGACGGGTCGCACATCCGCACGCTGCTCATCACGCTGTTCGCCCGGTACATGCGGCCCGTCATCGAGGACGGGCGGCTCTACGCGGCCATGCCGCCGCTGCACAAGATCACCACCAGGGGGCGCAACCCCGAGACGCACTTCACCTTCTCCCAGCGGGAGATGGAGACCAAGATCGCGTCGCTCGGGAAGGCCGGCAAGCAGATCGTCACGCCGGTGCCCCGGTTCAAGGGCCTCGGCGAGATGGACTCGGACGAGCTGTGGGACACCACGATGAACCCGGCGACGAGGTCCGTCCGCCGGATCACCATGGACGACGTCGACGCGGCCGAGACCGCGCTCGAGCTGCTGATGGGTGAGAAGGTCGAGCCGAGGCGGGCGTGGCTGGTCGAGTCCTCCGTCCGGGTCGACCAGTCGACGATCGACATCTGAGGTTAGGAAAGCAATGGCACGCCGCAAGGCCCGTACGACCCGGGTCGACCCGTCCGCGTTCGACCGGGCGGGCGCGCAGGTCTTCGACAACTCGTTGAAGACCGAGATCGAGGACTCCTACCTGGAGTACGCGTACTCGGTCATCCACTCCCGCGCCCTGCCCGACGCGCGCGACGGCCTCAAGCCGGTGCACCGCCGGATCCTGTTCTCCATGCACGAGAACGGCTACCGGCCCACCCACGCGTACGTGAAGTCCTCCCGCGTGGTCGGCGACGTCATGGGCCGCTACCACCCGCACGGCGACATGGCCATCTACGACGCGATGGTCCGCCTGGCCCAGGACTTCTCGATGAACGCGCCGCTCGTCGACGGGCACGGCAACTTCGGCTCGCCCGACGACGGGCCGGCCGCGTCCCGGTACTGCGTCGCCGGCGACACGCGCATCCGCCTCGCCGACGGGTCGAGCCCGCGCATCGCCGACGTCGTCAACCTCCCGGCCGACTCGGAGGCCGACGCCGACTTCGAGGTCCTCGACAAGGACGGCAAGGCGGTCGGGGTCGAGAAGGTGTTCAACTCCGGCGTGCACCCCACGCTGCGGGTCACCTCCGCGTCCGGCTTCTCCTTGCGGGGCAGCGAGAACCACCTCGTGCTGTGCCTCGAGGCGCCGATGGGCGTGCCGCTGTTCCAGTGGCTGCGACTCGACGAGATCCGCTCGGGCACGATCGTCTGCGTCGCCCGCAACGCCGGGCTCGACGTCACCCCCACCGAGGACGAGCTGCTCGCCGGCTCGCGGGCGTTCGTCGCCGGGGGCCCGGTGCCGGAGTCGGTGTGGACGGGCGGGTGGGGCGTCAAGCGGGCGTACCTCATGGCCGCGTTCGGCGGCGACCTGCGGGGCCGGTGCACGGTCGGGTCCGCGGAGCTGGCCGAGCAGATCCAGGAGCTGCTGGCGGAGCTGGGGGTGGTCGCCGTCCGGCGCGGGCGCTCGCTCGAGGTGTCCACAGTGGACACCGCGGACACGGTGCCGTTCGTCGGCGAGTTCGCCGGCGTCGACGTCGCACGCTGGGACACCGACCGGGCCCGGCTCGTGGAGCTGGTCGACGACCCGGAGATCCTCGCCACCATCCTGCCCATCATGGACTCCGGCTACCGGTTCGAGGAGATCACGTCGGTCCAGGCCGAGGCGCCGGCCGAGGTCTACTCCGTCCGGGTCCGCTCCGAGGACCACTCGTTCCTCGCCGGCGGGTTCGTCAACCACAACACCGAGTCCCGGCTCTCGCCCGAGGCCATGCTGCTGGTGGGGGAGCTGGGCGAGGACACGGTCGACTTCCGGCCCAACTACGACGGGTCGCTCGAGGAGCCGACGGTGCTGCCCGCGGCCTTCCCCAACCTCCTCGTCAACGGCACGTCCGGCATCGCGGTCGGCATGGCCACCAACATGATCCCGCACAACCTCGGCGAGGTCATCGGCGCCGCGCGGTGGCTCATCAACCACCCCACGGCCACGCTCGACAAGCTCATGGAGTTCGTCCCCGGCCCCGACCTGCCCACCGGCGGCATGCTGCTCGGCCTCGACGAGGTGCGCCGCGCCTACGAGACCGGCCGCGGCGTCGTCCGCATGCGGGCCAAGGTCGAGATCGGCCCGCTCGAGGGCAGCCGCGGCCGGCAGGCCATCACGGTCGTCGAGCTGCCCTACGCGGTCGGGCCCGAGAAGATCATCGAGAAGATCACCGACGAGGTCACCAAGTCCAAGCGCCTCACCGGGATCGCCGACGTCAAGGACCTCACCGACGGCGAGAACGGCACCCGCCTCGTCATCGAGTGCAAGGTCGGCGTCAACCCGCAGGCGCTGCTGTCCGACCTCTACCGGCTCACGCCGATGGAGCAGTCGTTCGGCATCAACAACCTCGTCCTCGTCGACGGGCAGCCGCAGACGCTGGGCCTCAAGGCGCTGCTGGAGGTCTTCCTGCGGCACCGCTACGAGGTCGTCACCCGGCGTACCAAGTTCCGCCGCCGCAAGCGCGAGGAGCGGCTGCACCTCGTCGAGGGCTTGCTCATCGCGCTGCTCGACATCGACAAGGTCATCCGGCTCATCCGGGCCAGCGAGAACGCCGCCGAGGCCAAGGAAAGCCTCATGAAGCGGTTCAAGCTGTCCGAGATCCAGGCCACCTACATCCTCGACACTCCACTTCGGAGGCTCACCAAGTACGACAAGCTGGAGCTGGAGAACGAGCAGGACCGGCTGCGCGCCGAGATCGCCGAGCTGTCCAAGATCCTCGACGACGAGTCGGTGCTCAGGAAGCTCGTCTCCACCGAGCTGGCCAAGGTCGCCAAGGACCTGGCGGGCGAGCGGCGCACCGCGCTCATCGACGGCGACCTCAAGGAGGTGCTGGCCGCGTCCAAACCGGCCGGCCCGCTCGAGGTCGCCGACGACCCGTGCCAGGTCATCCTGTCGGCCACCGGCCTCGTGGCGCGCACCGCGGCCGAGTCCGAGGAGGCCACCGAGGCACGCAGACGCAGCGGCCGCGCGAAACACGACGCCGTGGCGGCACTCGTGCACTCCACGGCCCGCGGCCAGATCCTCGTCATCACCAGCCGCGGCCGGGCGTTCAAGACCGACGTGCTGCCGCTGCCGGTGCTGCCCGAGCACGCCGGCACGGTGTCGCTGGGCGGCGGCATGGCGGCCAGCGAGCTGGTCCCGCTGGAGAAGGGCGAGAAGGTCGTCGGCATCGCGCCGCTGGGCGAGCGGGCCGAGGGCTCGGCGGGCCTGGCGCTCGGCACCCGGCAGGGCGCGGTGAAGGTGTGCGCGCCCGACTGGCCGGTGCGGTCCGACGAGTTCGAGGTCATCGGCCTCAAGGAGGGCGACGAGGTCATCGGCGCCACCTGGCTCACCGACGGCACGGAGACGGGCGTGTTCCTGTCGTCGGACTCGTCGCTGCTGCGCTTCGACCTCTCCGCGGTGCGGCCGCAGGGTCTCAAGGGCGGCGGCATGGCCGGCATCAACCTCGCGGCGGGCGCGGAGGTCGTGTTCTTCGCGGCCCTGCGCACCGACGACGACGAGCACGGCGAGCCGATGGTGGTCACGGCCAGCGGGCAGAGCGTCAAGGTCACCCCGTTCGCGAAGTACCCGGCGAAGGGCCGCGCCACCGGCGGCGTCCGCGCGCAGCGCTTCCTCAAGGGGGAGAGCAGGCTCGTGCTCGCGTGGGTGGGCCCGCGCCCGGCGGGGGTGTCGCGCACCGGCTCGGCGGTCGAGCTACCCGAGCCCGACCCGCGCCGCGACGGCTCGGGCACCGCGCACCCCGGCCCGGACATGGTGGGCCGGCTGATCGAGCGCTCGTGACCAACGCACCGTGGACCTGCGGGCAGGTCTTTCAAGCCCCGATCCACGCATTCAACACTTGTTGAATCTTGCTGATCAGTGGATCAAGGACCTCAAGATCTAAGCGAGCCTTGCGTGGAGCTGTTAGCTTGCAAAACGACAAGGACCACGCCGGTGCAAGCGGCGTGGTCCTTGTCGTTGGGCTCGTCAGCCCTTGGGCGGCCCCGTAGGTGTACTCCTTCTCGATTGTGCCGTTCTCCCGGTGGATGACCAACTGGCTGGGCAGGTGGGCCTTGGCGACCTTCGTCCCAGCTTCCACCGCGTTCGACTTGAGGAGGTGGTGCGACAGCACCTGCCCCTTGTGAGTGACGTCCCAGTCGCCCGACTTCGGGACGACCCGGTACACCTTGCGCGCCATCCTTACTACTTCTCCTTCCTGACACCCTTGAACGGCGCGTCGTCCGACTTGCCGTCCATGAACTGACTGTCCGGGCCGCGCTTGGTCCAGGTGGCGGTCTTGGGGTTGTAAGCCTGGCTCCGTTGGCGCACAGCGCCAACTCGTGAGCCGCGGCCAGTGAAGCTGCGCTTCGAGTAGCGCGTTTCGGCTGGACTGACCAAGAGACTGCGGATCATTTTCGGGTAAGTTTAAGGATGGTCGCGTGGCGCATGAATAGCACGGGTGCGAGACTAAGGGCGAAGGCGTACAGGCGCTAGACCTCTCAATACATATCCCCGAGGCCTCTTGGCTCAATGTATTCTTGCCGATGTGCCTCCTGGTGATGAACTAGCAATGGCGGTGGGCGCGGCAGTTGCTAGGTCCGGGCGCATGCCCACGCTCGCACCGCGACGGTAGTTGATGGCTGGGATCTCAGGTCCATGGCACATGCGCACGGATTGGTTCGTGGTCGGCGGGGTGATTGCTACGGCTGCGAGGAGCCGCGCAAGAAACCTACGGCCACGGAGCGTAACGCCTCCTGCTGTCGCCACGATGCCATATGGGACGGCCCAACTGGGCAGCCCGAAGGGCGGCGCTGCCGGCATCAATAATTGAGGACGTTCCACGCAATGTGGCACGTCTAATACCCGGAGGCGTTTATGCGGTCCTACATATCTTTTGAGCTTGACCAGGCGCCGAATCCGTTGACGAGACTCCTGCAAGATAATGGATGGATGGTTCCGGAGCCTTCCGGTGGCAACGGTAAGAAGGCTGAGAGTTGGCGGCAGGCTGTCAGGAAGTTTCCGGCGACAGCAATTGTAATCCGCCAAGAGCAAGCGCTTGAGTTCCAGCTGGAAGCAGAACACACGTTGGAGCGACTCGACACCAATGACGCAATGATTCAAGGGCTCTTGAGTGAAGCGCAACAAGCCGTCAAGACCCAATCTCAGCTACTGCGCCACGAGAAAGAACTACTTAGCCCGGATAGTCAGATTCCGGGCAGCACGATTGGGAACACGAGCCAGCCTGAGGACGGTGAACTCTGGCGGATTGGCGCCGGCGAAGCGCGTCTGATTCTGGATCAGATCGCAGAAGCCGACAAGCCGATCGCGAAGATCACATTCCAGTATCCGATCCTCCATCGGCGCACTGCAACCTGGGGAACCGTCCATTTCGAAGACGACGGACGTCAGGTGGTTGTGCGACTCCACAACAGTCAGTCGGAGAAACTTAAGCGTGCAACTAGCAAGCTCATCGACATTGTGATTGACGGTCAGTATGAGCAGGCGAATCCATCTCGGCTGCGCGTTCGCCGAAGGAACTACAAGGTAGTCGAGTTTGACAAGATCCGTATTCTCGAAGCCGGAAACAGTAGTGAGGCATACACTGGCGTGGTGTTAGACGGACGCAGCTTGAAAACGGTGGCCCGCGAGCAGTCGAGCGACTTGAAGATCGCCGCCATCTTTCTTTCCTTGAGTCTCCTTGTTGCATTCACAGCCTCTCCGCTTGTGCTCGATCTCGATCAACGAATTTTCGACCAAGCGAGAACGGACGGTTGGCTGGCCTGGGCTGCGGGTAACTACGCAAGGATAGGTAGCGCCTTGTTTGTCGCTATTTTTCTGCCATTGACCCACGTCCTGCTGTACTGGCGCCGCGTCCGCAAGCAGCCTGCAATCAACTGGAACGTTGGCTGATGTGAGCACATTGGTCGGGCTCATCAACGGTCAGCGCCCGTTCCATGACTCCGACTCCGCCGGCAAACTACAAGATCATCTAATTGCGGCTGCCGTACTAGGCTTCACCGACATCGAGATCGGGCCGGTGGCGTGGTCGCACCGGCCGAGCGCCGAGGAGTTCATCGCGCACAGCACCGAGCTGGGCGTGACCTCCCGGCGCCTCAAGCGGATGCCACCGGCCGCGCGGGAGGAGTTCCTGCGCGCGGTCCGCGCCCGGCTGGCCGAGCTGCCACCCGAGGGCTTCACCGACGGCCGCCAGATCCTGGCCGGCACCGCCCGCGCCCTGGGCTGATCAGCGTATTGACGCGGCCGGGAGAGCGCGCCAAGGTGGAGCTGAGCCAACTTACCCGGGAGTAGCAATGGTGCGCAGGCGGGTTGTCGGACTGGTCGCGGCGGCTCTCGTGGCGGGGGTGGTGGGCCTGCCGGGATCGGCGCCGGCCGTCGCCGCGCCCAACGTCGGCGACCTCGGCGGCCGCTGCGTCGCGCTGAAGGCGCCGTCGGGGAAGTACGTGGTGCGCAACGCCCTCGGCGGCTACCAGGCCACCGGGACCGCGCCCGCGCAGCCGTTCCGCCTGCAGGAGACCGGGCCGGCGAGCTACCTGTTCTACGGCACCGCGCGGGACTTCCTCGGCACCGGGCTGGGCACGCTCGGCGTGCTGAAGGCCGCGGCGGCCGGCCCGCGGACCGAGTGGCGGCTGGCCGCGGCCGGCGAGACGGTCACGATCACCTCGCCGGCGGCGAACCAGCAGCTCGCCGTCGACCCGCTCCTCGCCACGCTCGTGCTGCGGGCCGGCGGCACCAGCTTCACGCTGGAGGAGACGACCGGGTGCGCCACCGCGCCGGAGGCCGAGGTCGACGTCCAGGGCTCGCCGTTCACCGGCACCACTCCGAACGGCGAGGTGCGGGGTGTCGTCGACCTGCACAACCACCTCACCGCGTTCGAGTTCATCGGCGGCGACATCCACTGTGGACAGCCGTGGAGCCCGTACGGCATCACCGCGGCGCTCGTCGACTGCCCGGACCACGAGCCGAACGGCCTCGGCGCGTGGTGGGAGAACCTGGCCGGCGGCGGCTACCCGACGTTCACCCACGACACGACCGGCTGGCCGACGTTCACCGACTGGCCCAAGCACAACTCGTGGACCCACGAGGCGCAGTACTACAAGTGGCTGGAACGGGCGTGGCGCGGGGGGCTGCGGGTCTACACGAACCTGTTCGTGAACAACGCGGCGCTGTGCGAGATCTACCCGATCAAGCACAACCCGTGCGAGGACATGGCCTCGGTCCGGCTGCAGGCGCAGCGGATCTACGAGCTGCAGGACTTCATCGACGAGCGCAGCGGCGGGCCGGGCGAGGGCTTCTTCCGGATCGTGCGGGACCCGGCGCAGGCGCGGTCGGTGATCGAGCAGGGCAAGCTCGCGGTCGTGCTCGGCGTCGAGGTGTCCCAGCCGTTCGGCTGCGGGATCAGGAACGGCGTGCCGCAGTGCGACCGCGCGGACATCGACGCGGGCCTCGACGAGCTGTACGACCTCGGCGTGCGGCGGATGTTCGTGTGCCACAAGTTCGACAACGCGTTGTGCGGCGTGCGGTTCGACGGCGGCACCGCCGGGGTGGTCATCAACGCGGCCAACTTCGCCTCGACGGGCCGGTTCTGGCAGGCCGAGACGTGCACCGGCCCGGCACACGACAACCCGATCTCGGTGGAGAGCGACGCGCTCGCCGGGCCGCTGGCCGGGCTGCTGCCGCCGGGGGTGACGCTGCCGGTGTACCCGAGCGCGCCGCACTGCAACGTCAACGGGCTCACCGACCTCGGCCGCTACGCCATGGAAGGCATGATGGCGCGCGGCATGATGATCGAGATCGACCACATGGGCGTGAAGTCGATGGACCAGGCGCTGGACCTGCTGGAGGCCCGCGGTTATCCCGGCGTGGTGTCGGGCCACTCGTGGCTGGACCCGAGCTTCTACCCGCGGATCCTGTCCCTGGGCGGGATCGCCGGCCCGTACGGCTTCGGCACCGCCCAGTTCGTCGACGAGTGGCGCACGATCAAGGCGGCGGCCGACCCGGCCTACCCGTTCGGCACCGGCGCGGGCTTCGACACCGGCGGCTTCGGCCACCAGCCCCCGCCCCGCGCGGACGCGGCGGCCCACCCGCTGGAGTACCCGTTCCCCACCTTCGACGGCGGGTCCACAGTGGACCACCAGCACACGGGCGAGCGCCAGTACGACCTGAACGTCGACGGCATGGCCCACTACGGCCTGCTGCCCGACTGGCTGGCCGACCTCCGGATCGCCGCGGGACCCGACGCCACCGAGATCACGACCGACATGGCCCGCGGCGCCGAGGTCTACCTGCAGACGTGGGAACGCACCCTCGCGTGGTGAGTCAGAAGCCCTCGGGGGCGTGCGGCACGTAGTGCTCCTCGAGCCGGGCCAGCTCGCCGGTCGACAGGTGCAGGTTCACGGCGGCCACGGCGTCGGTGAGGTGGTGCTCCTTCGTCACGCCGACGATCGGGGCGGTGACGGCCGGCTGGTGCAGCAGCCAGGCCAGCGCGACCTGGGCCCGCGGGACGCCCCGCTCCTCGGCCACGGCGCGCACCGTGTCGGCGACCCGGCGGTCGGCCTCCTCGGCCTGGTGGTGCAGGATCCGGCCGAACTGGTCGGACTCGGTCCGCCTGGTCGTCTCGTCCCAGTCGCGGGTGAGCAGGCCACGGGCCAGCGGGCTCCAGGGCACGACGCCGACACCCTGGTCGAGGCAGAAGGGGAGCATCTCGCGCTCCTCCTCGCGCATGAGCAGGTTGTACTGGTCCTGCATGGAGACGAACCGGGTCCACCCGTTGAGGTCGGCGACGTACTGGGCCTGCACGAACTGCCACGTCCACATCGACGACGCGCCGAGGTAGCGCACCTTGCCGGCGCGGACCAGGTCGTGCAGCGCCTCCATGGTCTCCTCGATCGGGACCCGCGGGTCGTAGCGGTGGATCTGGTAGAGGTCGATGTAGTCGGTGCCGAGGCGGCGCAGGCTCTCGTCGGCCTGGGCCAGGATCGCCGCGCGGGACAGGCCCGCGCCCTTTGGCCCGGCCGCCATCCGCCCGTGCACCTTGGTGGCGATCACGACCTCGTCGCGCTTCGCGAGCTCGCCCAGCACCTGGCCGGTGATCTCCTCGCTGGAGCCGGCGCTGTACACGTTGGCGGAGTCGAAGGTGGTGATGCCGGCCTCGAGGGCCTGCTTGATGAGCGGCCGCGACTCGTCGAGGGTGAGGGACCACTCGTGGTTGCCCCGGGCCGGTTCGCCGAAGCTCATGCAGCCGAGCACCACCCTGGAGACCTCGAGCCCGGAACCGCCGAGGCGCACGTACTCCATCTGGTCCACTCCCTCTCGCACACATCCGATGACTCCACGATGCCACTGCCCGAAAGTCTGCACCGCCGGGATGTCCCGTTTTCGGTGTGACCTGCGACTTATCTGATGACGGGCAAATCCCTGGAGTGCGTGAGGAGGGGTGTCATGGCTGTCATGCCTGGCGTGGACTTCCGCCCCGTGGTCGGCGAAGGTGCGCTGCGAATGCACCGGTTCGACGTGGTCTGCCTGCACACCATCGGCGGTCCCAGTGACCCGCCCGCCGGGGCCGCGCACTTCTCGACCCACGCGGACGGCCGGATCTTCCAGTCCCGGGACACCCGGTTCCGCAGCGAGGCCAACGCGAACGGCAACCACCGGGTGATCGCGATCGAGAACGACGACGCCCCCAAGCGTTTCGGTTCCTGGAACACCGACGACGGCCACGCGGTACCGGGTTTCACCCCGGAGCAGATCCAGGCGATCGCCCGCATCTGCGCCTGGGCACACAAGGAACACGGCATCCCGCTCGTCGCGTGCCCGGACAGCCGGCCGGGAAGTCGGGGCATCGGGTACCACCGGCAGGGGATCGACGGGAACTTCGGTCCCTTCGCCTTCGGCGGGCGGGTGCCGGACGGTGAGGTGTGGACCGAACACTTCGGCAAGGTGTGTCCCGGCGACCGGCGGATCAGCCAGATCCCACAGATCATCAAGCGGGCGCGGATCATCGCCGGGCTCGACGAGCCCGAGCTGGAGGAGGACGAGGACATGCAGTTGATCAAGGGAGACCGTGCCGACGCCGTGTTCGTCGTGGTCTGGAGCCAGCCCGGCGCCATCGCGGTCCGCAAGAGGGTGCCGAACGAGGACGATCCCGGGTTCAAGGCGGCGCGGGCCGCCGGGTACGCCGTCCGCACCGTGCCGCAGTCGGTGATCGACGCGATCCCCGACATGCACTGACCCGAACCAGGCGAGACGTACCGCTCCGGTCGCCGGTCAACCGGCCGGAGCGGCCAGGTTGCAGTGTGTCGACGGTGCAAACAAGAGCCTTGACGGCGAATACATCGGATGTCTAACCTCCTGGGGCAGATCACGCCCAGGAGCAGGAGCGTTCGTGGCTCGCATCGTTGCGTTGGACACGAGTGACGTGCGGTTCCCCACGTCGCTGTCGCTGGACGGGTCGGACGCGATGAACCCCGACCCGGACTACTCGGCCGCCTACGTGCGCGTGCGCACCGACGCCGCCGACGGGCTCGACGGCCACGGCTTCGTGTTCACCATCGGCCGCGGCACCGAGGTCCAGGTCGCCGCCATCCGCGCGCTCTGGCCCTACCTCGAGGATCGCGACCTCGACGCCGTGCTCGACGACCTCGGCGGCCTGTGGCGCGAGCTGGTCCACGACTCCCAACTGCGCTGGCTGGGGCCCGAGAAGGGCATCATGCACATGGCCATCGGCGCGGTCGTCAACGCGTTGTGGGACCTCAAGGCCAAGCGCGCGGACAAGCCCCTCTGGAAGCTCCTCGCCTCGCTGACCCCCGAGCAGCTCGTGGACCTCGTCGACTTCCGCTACCTCGAGGACGCGCTCACCCGCGACCAGGCCCTCGCCATCCTCCGCGCGGCCGCCGAGGGCAAGGACGCGCGCGAGACGACGCTGCTCGCCGAGGGCTACCCCGCCTACACCACCACCCCCGGCTGGCTCGGCTACGACGACGCGAAGCTCGCCCACCTCTGCCGCGAGGCCGTCACCGACGGGTTCACCCAGATCAAGCTCAAGGTCGGCGCCGACCTCACCGAGGACATCCGACGACTCGGCATCGCCCGCGAGGTATGCGGCCCGGACATCCGGATCGCCGTCGACGCCAACCAGCGGTGGGAGGTCGCCGAGGCCATCGAGTGGGTCAAGGCGCTCGAGCCGTTCGACGTCGCCTGGGTCGAGGAGCCGACCAACCCCGACGACGTGCTCGGCCACGCGGCCATCGCCCGCGGGGTCGCGCCGATCCCGGTGGCCACTGGCGAGCACATGGCGAACCGGGTGATGTTCAAGCAGTTCCTGCAGGCCGGCGCGCTGCAGGTGCTGCAGCTGGACGCGACCCGGGTGGCCGGCGTCAACGAGAACATCGCGATCCTGCTGCTGGCCGCGCGGTTCGGCGTCCCGGTCTGCCCGCACGCCGGCGGGGTCGGGCTGTGCGAGGCCGTCCAGCACCTGGCCATGTTCGACTACCTCGCGGTGTCCGGCAGCACCGACGGACGCATGATCGAGTTCGTGGACCATCTGCACGAGCACTTCGTCACCCCCGTCGAGGTGACCGGCGGGCGCTACCGTGCTCCCAAGGCGCCCGGCGCGGGCGCACAGCTGCTCGATGCGTCCATCGTGGAGTACACCCATGGCTGAGCTGTACCGACACCGGCGCGGTGGCAGGGGGGCGCGGTGTTGACCGCCGAACCCCAGGTCGCCACGCTGCCGCTGCTCGAGGTGGAAGGGGTCGACAAGACCTTCCCCGGCGTGCGGGCCCTGTCCGACATGCATCTGGAGCTACGCGCGGGCGAGGTGCTCGCGCTGGTCGGCGAGAACGGGGCCGGCAAGTCCACGCTGATGAAGCTGCTCTCCGGCATCTACACCGCCGACAGCGGCTCGTTCCTGCTCGACGGCGAGCCGCTGGAGATCACCGGGCCCAAGCAGGCGATGGAGCTCGGCATCAGCATCATTCACCAGGAGTTCAACCTGGTGCCGCACCTCACCGTGGCACAGAACATCTTCATCGGCCGCGAGCCGCGGCGGATGCGGGTGCTGCTCGACGAGCGCCGGCTCGTCCGCGATGCCCGCGAGCTGATCGAGCGGCTGCACCTGCCGCTGAACCCGAACGCCGTCGTCGGCGGCCTGACCGTCGCCAACCAGCAGATGGTGGAGATCGCCAAGGCCCTGTCGCGCGACCCCCGGGTGCTGATCATGGACGAGCCCACCGCGGCGCTGAACGACGCCGAGGTGGCAACTCTCCACGAATTGATCCGACGTTTCGTGAGGCCGGAGACCGGCGTCATCTACATCTCCCACCGCATGGAGGAGATCAAGCGGATCGCGGACCGGGTGACGGTCATCCGGGACGGCCAGTACGTCGACACCGTCGAGGTCGCCACCAGCAGTACCAGGGAGATCATCTCGATGATGGTCGGCCGCACCCTGGCCGACAGCGCGGGCCCCGCGGGCGTGCGGGAGGACCGCGAGGTGGTGCTCGAGGTCACCGGGCTGTCCACCAAGGCACTGCTCAAGGACGTCAGCTTCGACCTCCGCCAGGGCGAGATCCTCGGCTTCGCCGGGCTGATGGGCGCCGGCCGCACCGAGACCGCCCGCGCGATCGTCGGCGCCGACCCCACCGGCGCCGGCACGGTCCTGCTCCGCGGCCGGCCGGTGCGCATCGGCCACCCGGCCGACGCGGTCCGGCACGGCATCGGCTACCTGTCCGAGGACCGCAAGCGCTACGGGCTGCTGCTGGACAAGGACGTGAAGGCCAACGTCACGCTCGGCGCGCTGCGCGACAAGTTCGCCACCGCCGGGTTCATCAACGACCGGGCCGCGCGGGCCCAGGCCAGCGAGTACGTCGACGCGCTGAAGATCAAGACCCCGTCGGTGGACCAGACCACGAAGTTCCTCTCCGGCGGCAACCAGCAGAAGGTCGTCATCGCCAAGTGGCTGGTGCGCGACTGCGACATCCTGATCTTCGACGAGCCGACCCGCGGCATCGACGTGGGTGCCAAGGAGGAGATCTACCAGCTGCTCAACGAGCTGGCGGAACAGGGGAAGTCCATCATCATGATCTCCTCGGAGCTGCCCGAGGTGCTGCGCATGTCGCATCGGGTGGTGGTGATGAGCGAGGGCCGGGTGACCCGGATCCTCACCGCCGGGGAGGCGACGCAGGAGAGCATCATGCACTACGCCACGCTGCGGCCGGACGAGAACGTCGAGGACGCCGTGGAGCTCGGGCTCGACCCCGTCGACACCGGAGCGATCGACGCGGAACAGGAAGGTGTGTCGTGACTACCGTCAAGGCGCCGGCCCGGGAGTCGGTGAGCGGCGGGTTCGTCGCCGTGGCCAAGGGGCGCCTGCAGCAGCTGCTCGCGTTCGCGAGCCTCATCGTGATCTACGCGTTCTTCTCGTTCGCGAGCCCGTACTTCTTCACCTACGGCAACTTCACCGCGATCCTGTTCTCCACCGTGGTGATCGGGACGCTCGCGATCGGCACCACGTTCGTGATCATCACCGGCGGCATCGACCTGTCGATCGGTACCGGCATGGCGCTGTGCGCGGTGATGTCCGGCGTGTTCATCGTGCACCTGAACCTGCCGCTGGTCGTCGGGCTCGTCGCGACGGTCCTGTTCGGCGGGCTGATGGGGCTCGTCAACGGCATCAACATCGCGCTGCTGCGGATCCCGCCGTTCATCGCGACGCTCGCGATGATGCTGGTGGCCGAGGGCCTCGCGCTGGTGCTGTCGGGCAGCAAGCCGATCTACTTCAGCGACGAACCGTCCTACACCAAGATCTCCACCGGCTACCTCGTCCCGGGCGTGAAGTTCCCGAACGCGGTGGTGGTGCTGATCGTCGTGGCGGTCATCGCCGGGGTGCTGCTCGCGAAGACCGTGCTCGGCCGCTACACCTACTCGATCGGCAGCAACGAGGAGGCCACCGCGCTGTCGGGCATCGACGTGCGCAAGTGGAAGATCGCGATCTACGCGTTCGCGGGCCTGTTCATCGGCCTCGCCGGCATCATGATCTCCGCGCGGCTCGGGTCGGCCCAGCCGGCCACCGGCATGGGCTACGAGCTGCAGGCGATCGCCGCTGTCGTCATCGGCGGCACCTCGCTGTCCGGGGGCAAGGGGTCCATCGTCGGCACGCTCATCGGCGCGCTGATCATCTCCACGCTGAACAACGGCCTGCAGATCATCTCCATCCCACAGGAATGGCAGAACGTCATCCTCGGCTGCGTGATCCTCGTGGCCGTCTACACCGACATTCTCCGGAAGAAAGAGGCCTGATCAATGAAGATGCGCAAGGCCGGTGCGGTCCTCCTCGGGGCCGCCTTGACCTTCTCCCTCGCCGCGTGCGGCCAGGACGCCGGTTCCGGTGGCGGCGGCGGTGGCGGCGACCAGCCCTACATCGCGATCGTCTCCAAGGGTTTCCAGCACCAGTTCTGGCAGGCGGTCAAGAAGGGTGCCGAGGCGGAGGCCGCGAAGCAGGGCGCGCGGGTGACCTTCGTCGGCCCGCCGACCGAGAAGGATGTCGAGCAGCAGATCAACATGCTCACCAACGACATCGCCAAGTCGCCCCAGGCCATCGGGTTCGCCGCACTGGACAGCCAGGCCGCCGAGCCGCTGCTGCAGCAGGCGAAGTCGCAGAACATCCCGGTGATCGCGTTCGACTCCGGGGTCGACAGCCAGGTGCCGGTCACCACGGTCAGCACCGACAACAAGGCTGCCGCGGCCGAGGCCGCCAAGCACATGGCCGAGCTGGTCGGCAACAAGGGCAAGGTCGCGATGGTCGTGCACGACCAGACCAGCAAGTCCGGCACCGACCGCCGGGACGGCTTCAAGGAGTGGATGGCGGCGAACGCGCCCGGCATCACCGTGCTCCAGCCGCAGTACGGCGGCGGCGACCAGCTCGAGTCGGCCAACATCACCAAGTCGATCATCTCGGCGAACCCCGACCTCAAGGGCATCTACGCGTCCAACGAGGGCTCCGCGATCGGCGTCATCAAGGGCGTCGAGGAGAGCGGCAAGACCGGCCTGCAGCTGGTCGGCTTCGACTCCGGCAAGGCGCAGGTCGACGCGATCCGCGACGGCTCCATGGCCGGCGCGGTCACCCAGGACCCGGTGAACATGGGCAAGGAGCTCGTGATCGCCGCGATGAAGGCGATCAACGGCAAGGACCAGCCGAAGAGCATCGACACCGGCTTCAAGTGGTACGACAAGACCAATGTGGACGCCGCGGACATCAAGGCCGTCCTGTACGACTGAGCCGAGTTTCCTTTCCGACAACAGAAGAATCCCGCGCACGGAAATCTCCTTTCCGAGGCTTGTTCAACCCTGCGCTCATGACGAAGGAGTCGTGATGGCGAACAGACCCGTACTCGAGAGAGCAGCCCGGATCCTGGCGACCGCGGTGGTGGCAGCCGCCGCGGTCGCCGGCACCGCCGTGGTGGGCACCGCCGCGAGCCCGGCGGCCACCGGCGGCGGGCCCGGGGGCGAGCACCGGGGCGATCCCGGGCTGACCCTGTGGTACGACGAGCCCGCCACCGACTGGGAGTCCCAGTCGCTGCCGATCGGCAACGGCGCGATGGGCGCCAACGTCTTCGGCGGCCTGCAGACGGAGCTGTTGCAGTTCAACGAGAAGACCCTGTGGACCGGCGGGCCGGGCTCGCCCGGCTACGACTTCGGCAACTGGCACGCGCCGCGCCCGGGTGCGATCGAGGCCGTGCAGCAGCGGATCACCGCCGAGGGCCAGGTCGACCCGGAGTGGGTCGCTGGCCAGCTCGGCCAGCCCAAGACGGGCTTCGGCTCCTACCAGGTCTTCGGCGACCTCCGGCTGACCCAGCCGCAGGCGCCGGCCGACGTCACCGGCTACCGGCGTGACCTCGACATCTCCGACGCGACCGCCGGCGTCTCCTACACCTCCGGCGGCGTCGAGTACAGCCGCGAGTTCTTCGCCTCGGGCGCGGACCACGTGATCGTGGCCCGGCTCTCGGCGAGCCAGGCCGGCAAGGTCGGCTTCACCACCGCGGTCACCGCGCCGAACAACCGGTCGAAGACGGTGACCGCGAAGGACGGCCGGATCACCTTCGCCGGCGCGTTGAGCGACAACGGGATGCGCTTCGAGTCGCAGGTGCGGGTGCTCAACGAGGGTGGCACGCGCACCGACGACGCGGACGGCTCGGTGACCGTCAGCGGCGCCGACGCGGTGACGCTGGTCCTCGCCGCGGGGACCGACTACGCGGGCGCCTACCCGGCCTATCGCACCGGCAAGGACCCGCACGCCGTGGTCACCCAGCGGGTGGACCGGGCCGCGCGGCAGGGCTTCGGCCGGCTGCGATCGTCGCATGTGGACGACTACCACGAGCTGTTCGACCGGGTGAGCCTGGACATCGGCCAGCAGATGCCGAACGTCCCGACCGACGACCTGCTGCGGGCCTACCGCGACCCGGCCACCCCGGCCGCGCAGCGCAAGGCGCTGGAGGCGCTGTACTTCCAGTACGGCCGCTACCTGCTCATCGGCTCGTCGCGGCCGGGGTCGCTGCCGGCGAACCTGCAGGGCGTGTGGAACAACTCGACGTCGCCGCCGTGGGGCGCGGACTACCACGTCAACATCAACCTGCAGATGAACTACTGGCCGGCGGAGACGACGAACCTGTCGGAGACCACCGCACCGCTGTTCGACTACGTGGACGCGATGGTGCCCCCGGGCAAGGTGACCGCCAAGGACATGTTCGGCAACCGCGGGTGGATCGTGAACAACGAGACCAACCCGTTCGGCTTCACCGGCGTGCACAACTGGGCGACCTCGTTCTGGTTCCCCGAGTCCGGCGCGTGGCTCGCCCAGCACTACTACGAGCACTACCTGTTCACCCAGGACGAGAGGTTCCTGCGCGAGCGGGCGTACCCGATGCTCAAGTCGCTGTCCGAGTTCTGGATGGACGAGCTGGTGGCCGACCCGCGGGACGGCAAGCTCATCGTGACCCCGAGCTACTCGCCGGAGCAGGGCCCGTTCTCCGCGGGCGCGTCGATGTCCCAGGAGATCGTGTGGGACCTGTTCACGAACACCGTGGCGGCCGCGCGCAAGGTCGGGGACACGTCGTTCGCCGGGCAGGCACAGTCCACTCTGGACAAGCTGGACCCCGGGCTGCGGGTCGGCTCGTGGGGTCAGCTGCAGGAGTGGAAGCAGGACTGGGACGACCCGAACAACACCCACCGGCACGTGTCGCACCTGTTCGCCCTGCACCCGGGCCGGCAGATCAACCCGGTCGACGACCCGGCGCTGGTGGCGGCCGCGCGGACATCGCTGGAGGCCCGCGGCGACGGCGGTACCGGGTGGAGCAAGGCGTGGAAGATCAACTTCTGGGCGCGGCTGCTGGACGGGAACCACTCCCACCTGATGCTGTCCGAGCTGCTGAAGTCCAGCACGCTCGACAACCTGTGGGACACCCACCCGCCGTTCCAGATCGACGGCAACTTCGGCGCCACCGCCGGGGTGGCGGAGATGCTGCTGCAGAGCCAGAACGGGGTCGTCGACGTGTTGCCGGCCCTGCCGGACCTCTGGGCCGCCGGGTCGGTCGAGGGCCTGCGGGCGCGCGGTGACGTGACCGTGGACGTCGACTGGACGGGCGGCACGCCGACCCGGATTTCGCTGGAGGCCGGGCGGTCCGGGCCGCTGACCGTGTCGTCGGACCTGTTCGCGGGCCGGTACGAGGTGGTCGACTCGCGCGGCAAGGCGGTGCGGGTCACCAGGTCCGGGGACAGGATCACCATCAACGCCTCGCGCGGGCAGCGGTACGTCGTGAAGGCGCTGGCGGCGGTGTCGGTCTCGGCGCCGGAGAACGTCGTGGCGTCGACGCCGTTCGACGTCGACGTGACCGTGTCGGCGCGCGGGCGGACGCTGCCCGCGGGGGACCTGGCGCTGTCGTTGCCGGCCGGGTGGACGGCGACGCCTGCCGCGCGGCCGGTGCCGGCGATCCAGTCTGGACGGTCGCGGACGTACCGGTTCTCGGTCACGGCGGTCACCGGGCAGGCGGAGTTCGAGCCGATCCGCGCGGTGCTCACCGGGGACGGCTGGCGGCACACCGGGTCCACCGGGGTGTCGATCGAGCCGGCGCCGCCGTGCGCGCTGCCGCCCCCCGGTCCGCTGGTGGCCTGGGACCCCGTCTCCGGGTCCACTGTGGACGATCTGTCCCCGGCCGGCCGGGACGCGACCATCCAGGGCACGGCGGCCTACGACCCGTCGGCGCCGACGGGCAGCGGGGCCGTGCTGGACGGCCAGTCCTACCTGCGGACGGCACCGACGACGCTGGGCTTCCTCCGCCAGGCGACGTTCGCGACGGAGGTGAAGGTGTCGGGCTCGGGCTACCGGCGGCTGTTCGACTGGCAGCTCAGCGGTGACCCGGGCACGGACGGCGTGCTGATCGACCTGACGCCGTCGAACCAGGTGCGGTTCATCGGCTCGGGCACGGGCACGACGACGTCGGCGGTGGTGCCGGCCGGCCGCTGGGTGGACGTGGTGGTCACGATGACCGACGCGGGCGAGCTGACCGTCTACCTGGACGGCGTCCGGGCCGCGACGGCCACCGTCCCCGACGACGGCATCAACGGCTGCGCCAACCGCGAGCTGCGCTTCGGCGCGGACCAGGGTGGCGGGCAGCGGCTGACGGGTGCGGTGGACCGGACGGCGATCCTGCCGGTGGCGCTGAGTGCCGCGGAGGTGCCGAACTGGCGTGCCCACGCGTTCGGCTGAGTCCTGAGCTCTGCCCGGCCTGGCGGCGCACTGTCTCGAGTGGACAGTGCGCCGTCCGCCGGTTCGCGGGTCTCGCCCGCGGGTACGCTTCTGATCCGTCGATGCGCTGTTGGGTGGTGGGACATGGGTGCGGCTGAGCAGGTAGCCGTGCGGCGCGCGGAGACGGTGGCGCTGGCGGCGTCGCTCTCCGCGCGACTGGCCGCGATCATCGAGTCGTCGGCGTGGTCGAGCAACGACGACGAGCACGACCCGGAGGGCGCGACGGTGGCGTTCGAGCGTGCCCAGCTGGCCGGGTTGCTGGAACGCGCGGAGGACGAGCTGCGCGGCCTGGACGCGGCCGCCGACCGGCTGGCCGCGGGAACCTACGGCCGTTGCGAACGGTGCGGCGGCCCGATAGCGGAGGAACGCCTGGCAGCCCTGCCGGCGGCGACGAGATGCATCCGCTGCGCGGACCGCCGGTGAGTCAGGAGTGCTCGGCCAGCAGGGCGGCGAACTCCTCCGCCGGCATCGTCCGGATGCCCAGGTCTGCCGCTTTCGTCGCCTTCGAGCCTGCGCCCTCGCCCACCACGACCAGGTCCGTCTTCGCCGAGACCGAGCCCGACGACTTGCCCCCCAGCCGCTCCACGGCCTCGTTGCCCTCGGTTCGGCTCAGGCCCGGGACCGCGCCCGTCACCACCACGCGCATCGGGGTGCCGTCCGGGCGTTGCAGGGGCAGCGAGTCCACCACCTCGACCGGCTCGGTCGTGTTGACGTCGCGGGCCATCAGCTTCTCGATCACCGGGCGGTAGTCGCCGAGCTCGGCCGCGATCGTCACCGCGCGTTCGGGGCCGACGCCCTCCACGCGCTGCAGGTCGTCGACCGAGGCGTCGAGGAGCGCGGTCATCGTGCCGAAGTGCCGGGCCAGCCTGCGGCACATCGCCCGGCCGGCCATGCGCATGCCGAGACCGGTCAGCACCTTCGACAGCGGGCGGGACTTCGAGGCCTGGATGCTCGCCACCAGCTTGCCGGCCGACACCTCGCCCAGCCGGTCCAGCCGCACGAGCGTCGGCACGTCGAGGTCGTACAGGTCCGCGGGGTCGGTGACCAGCTCCGCCGCGACGAGCTGGTCGATGATCTTGTCGCCAAGGTGCTCGATGTCCATGCCGTCGCGGGTCGCGAAGTACGCCAGCGTCTGGCGCGCGCCGCACACCCGGCCCTGGACACACCGCCACCGCTTCTGCGACCTGTCGATCTCCCCGCCGCAGCGCGGGCACACCGCCGGCGGCTCGAACGGGACCGACGACTCCGGGCGCTGGTCCAGCGCGGCACCGGTGATCTCCGGAATGACGTCCCCGGCCCGGCGCACGAACACCGTGTCGCCGACGCGAACGTTGCGCCGCACCAGGTCGCCGAAGTTGTGCAGGGTCGCCGAGACCACCGTGACACCACTGATGACCACCGGCTCGAGCACGGCGACCGGGGTGATCACGCCGGTCCGGCCGACCTGGACGTCGATGCCGAGCAGCGTCGTCGTCCGGGTGTCGACCGGGAACTTGTACGAGATGCCCCAGCGCGGCGCCCGGCTGGACGAGCCGGCGTCGGCGCGGTCGGCCGGTGCGTCGGCCTTGGTCACCGCGCCGTCGACGCCGAAGCCCAGCCCGCCGCGCGACGCCACGAGCGCGTCGACGGCGGCCATGACCTCGTCGACGGACCCGCACAGCGTCATCGCCGTCGTGGCCACGCCCAGCCGGGCCAGCTCGGCCATCGCCGCCGAGTGGGACAGCGGGCCCAGCCCGGTGACCGCGTAGGCCAGGAACGACAGCGGCGCCGCGTACACCCGCTGGTCGGCCCGCAGCGTCCCCGCGGCCGCCGAGCGCGGGTGCGCGAACGCCGGCTCGCCGTGCCCGACGCGTAGCTCGTTGGCCGCCGCGAAGTCGGTCTCCGTCATGAAGACCTCGCCGCGCACCTCGACCGTCACGGGCGAGGCCAGCGTGGTGGGCAGGCCCGCCGCGCGCCGCGCGATCCGGGTGACGTTCTCGCCGGAGACCCCGTCGCCGCGGGTGGCGACCAGGGTGAGCCGGCCGTCGACGTAGCGGGCGGCGATCGCGAGGCCGTCGATCTTCGGCTCGACCGTGTAGCCCGCGGCGGGCCGGCCGAGCAGCTTGTCCAGCCGGGCCGCCCACTTGCGCAGGCCGTCCTCGCCGAACACGTTGTCCAGGCCCAGCATCGGCGCGCTGTGCACGACGTCGCCGCCGATCGGGACACCGGCCGCCACCGTCTCGGTGGGCGAGCCGGCGACCTGCCAGTCCGGGTGCGCGGTCTCCGTGGCGGCGACCCGCGCGAGCAGCGCGTCGTAGGTCGCGTCGTCCATCAGCAGGTCGGCGCCCTGGTAGTACGTCACCGCCGCCGCGCGGATCTCGGCGACGGCCGCGGCGTAGTCCTCGAGCGTGCCGAACGGCGCCGCCAGCGCCGGGTCTACGACGGGGGAGGCGGCGTCGAGGTCCGTGGTGTCGACCATGGCCTGCACGGTACGGCGGGGCTCAGCTCTCGCGCCAGCGTCCGCGGCGCAGCTCCGGCACGCCCGCGCACGGGCCGATGTAGACGACGCCGAAGGAGTCGGAGCAGTGGATGCGGATCTTCAGCGCCAGATCGTCCTTCACGATGGCGTACAGCTCGCTCGGGCGCTGGAAGTCGTCGACGATCCGGTACCGGCGGAACAGCGAGCCGTCCAGCATCGCGAACAACGCCGCGTAGATCGCGTTCTTCCTGGCCTGGGTAGCGGTCGAGGCCCAGTCCTCCAGAACCTCGAGGCCGGTCGCCATGCGGAACCGCGCTCCGGGGATCGTGCCGCCACACTCAGTGGGCTCGTTCATGACCTTTTCGCCTATCACCAGGGAAACTTATTCCATAACACTGTTCTACTACCTACGATAGACCCGTTATGTAACACTGTCAAGGTGAGTCCGAGGCGCCGTGACCCGGCAACCCGTGTCGAGCTGATCCAGATCGCCGCCCGCCTCCTCGACGAGGAGGGGCCGGACGCGATGTCGACCCGGCGGATCGCGACCGAGGCCGGGTCCTCGACGATGGCCGTCTACACCCACTTCGGGAACATGAGCGGGCTGGTGCGCGAGATCGTGCACGAGGGCTTCGCCCGCCTGCAGCGCGGCTTCGACCGCATCGCCTGGTCCGACGACCCGGTCGCCGACCTCGCGTTGTTCGGCCGCGTCTACCGGCACACCGCGGTGGCCAACGCGCACCTGTACGCGGTGATGTTCGGCGGCCTGTCCCTGGCCGGCTTCCAGCTCACCGAGGAGGACCGCCAGCACGGCCGGTACACGATGACCCGGGTGGTCGAGTGCGCGGCGCGGTGCATCGCCGCGGGGCGGTTCACCGCCACCGACGAGGTGCTGGCCGCGCACCACATGTGGCTCGCCACGCACGGGCTGGTCAACCTCGAGCTCGGTGACTACCTGGTCGATCCGTGCGACGCGGACCGGTGCTTCGAGACCCAGCTGGTGACCCTGATGATCGGCGAGGGCGACGCGGCGGACAAGGCGGCCGGGTCGGTGCGCCGCTCGGCCGAGCGGTTCGCCGCCCAGGTGGCGGGCGACGGTGTCGACGCTGCCGACGCTGCCGACGAGGGGGCCGTGGACGGGCCGCAGTCGTCGGCGGTTCAGCGGAACCTGGTCACGAACAGCTCGGCTCGACCGGCGAAGCCGGCGCGCTGAGGAGAACCCAGGTGAAGGTGGGCAGCCACCGGTGGGAGTCGCGGATGATCGGCAGGCACCGGCGGTCGGCTGGAGTCTTTGCGGACTCCGCCATCCGCGCGTGCGCTCACTCCTGCGGCGCGGCCAGCTGGATGCCCTGGTTGCCGGCCCAGGTCGTGAGGTCGTCGCGCTGGATGGCGGCGGCGATCAGGTCCGGGAACTGGTCCGGCGTGCACGCGAACGTGGGGATGCCGAGCGCGGCGAGGGCCGCGGCGTTGTCGTGGTCGTAGGCGGGCGCGCCGTCGTCGGACAGCGCCAGCAGGCACACCACCTGCATGTCGCTCGCGACCATGGCCTGCGCGCGGCGCAGCATCTCGTCGTTGTCGCCGCCCTCGTAGAGGTCGCTGATGAGCACGAAGATCGTGTCGCGCGGGTTGTCGATCCTGGTCTGGCAGTAGGCGAGCGCGGAGTTGATGTCCGTGCCGCCGCCGAGCTGCACGCCGAACAGCAGCTCCACCGGGTCGGTCACCAGGTCGGTGAGGTCGACGACGGCCGTGTCGAACGCGACGATCTGGGTGCGCAGCGACCGCACCGACGCGAGCACCGCGCCGAACACCCCCGCGTACACCACCGACGACGCCATCGAGCCGCTCTGGTCCAGGCACAGCACGATCTCCCGGCTCACCTGCGGGAGCCGCCGGCCGTAGCCGACCAGCCGCTCGGGGATGACCGTGTGGTGCGCGGGCTGGTAGTGCTTGAGGTTGGCGAGGATCGTGCGGTTCCAGTCGATGTCGGCGGCGCGCGGCCGGCTGGTCCGCCCGGCCCGGTGCAGTGCGCCGCTCACCGCCTGCCGGGTGGGCTGGGCGAGCCTGCGCTCCAGCTCGTCGACCACCTGGCGCACCACGGCCCGCGCGGTCTCGCGCGAGCGTTCGGGGATGGCGTGGTTGAGGCTCAGCAGCGTGCCCACCAGGTGCACGTCCGGCTGGACGGCGTCGAGCAGCTCGGGCTCGAGCAGCAGCTGGCGCAGGCCCAGCCGGTCCATCGCGTCGCGCTGCATCACCTGCACGACCGAGGCGGGGAAGTAGCCGCGGATGTCGCCGAGCCAGCGCGCCACCCGCGGCGACGACCCGCCGAGCCCGCCGCGCTTCTTCTCCGCGCCGTACAAGGCATCCAGCGTGCCGTCGCGCTTGAGGTCCACTCCGGACAGCTCGGTGCCGGTCCCGTCGGCGTCGTCGCCACCGAGGATCAACCGCCACCGCCGCAGCCGCTCACTCTGTGACATTGATTCGCTCGCAAGCTCGCTCATGACGACCCCTCGCAGGCTCGGTGCCGCCGCTCGCGGTCGCCCTGTGACACTGATTCGCTCGCAAGCTCGCTCATGCCGGGCTCCCCAGGATCTCCAGCAGCTTCGGCAGGACCCGGGCCGCGCGGTCGGGGTCGACCTCGACGTCCGCGGTGGCGACCGTGCCGCCCGCGCCCCGGTCGATCCGGCCCACCTGCACCCCGATGCCCCGCCGCTCGGCCGCGGCGAAGTCGGCGAACGTCCGGCGCAGCAACGGGAGCAGGTGGTCGAACACCTCGCCGTCCACCCCGGTGGCCCACCGGTCGACGACCGCGAGCAGCTCCGGCTCGTGGATCAGCAGCGCCGCCTCGCCGGACAGGAACCCGTCGAGCCAGCCCGCCGCCTGGACCGCGTCGGCCGCGAGCGACAGCCGCAGCGACAGCCGCCGGCCCGCCTCGGTGACGTCGATCAGCGCGGCGTCGAGCAGCAGCCGGGTGGCGCGGCCGGACACCAGGCCGTGCACCCCCGGCTGCTCGGCCACCACCCCCAGCGCCCGCTGCCACTCCGCGCGCAGCTCCGGCTGGTCCAGCAGCGCGATGCCGCGCTGCACCCCGTCGACCAGCTCGCGCACCTCGGCCGCGGCGTCGTCGTCCAGCGCGGCGCAAGCGGCCGGCAGCCCGACCGCGACCCGGGTGACCACGCCGGCGAGCACCCGCTGCACCAGCTCGGTGTCGGCACGCCGCACGTTGCCGTAGCGGCGCACCCGGGCCATCGGCTCGACGGCGGCCATCAGTCGGGTGGTGTCGTGCTGGCGCGCGGCCCGTTCGTCCAAAGCGGACAGCACGGTGGCGAGCGCGACCGGCAGGTCGGCGACGAGCGTGGTCTCCACCAGCTCGGCGAGCACCGCGACGTCCGCGTCGGCCGCGCGCTGGCCCACCACCGACGTGGCCGCCTGCTCGATGGTGCTGCCGTGACCGCTCGCCTCGATGAGCGCCACCTCCAGCTCCGGGCGCCACTCGAGCACCCACGACTCGCGGAACGTGCCGCGGGTCCGCGCGATCTCCGCCGGCCGGCCCCATGGCACGTCGAGCAGCAGCAACCGGTGGAAGAGCTTGCTGCGCCCGAGGTGTGACTCGGTCCGCAGGTCCAGCTCGAGCGTCTGCTCGGCCGCGCTCCGCTTGAGCCGCAGGCGTTTCCGGTTCGCCTCGAGGTCGCGGGCCAGCGGCACCATCGGGGTGTCGGCCGGCACGTGGCCCAGGATGTCGCCGACCAGCAGCTTGCGCGCGACCAGCCGCATCGGCACCGGCGAGCCGCCGCTCAGCACGGCCTGCGCGGACTCCATCACCTCGGCGAGCCCGGGCAGCGGCCGGCCGCGCAGCCCGGCCAGCGCGTGCGCCAGCCGGACCGCCTCGATGACCGCCGCCGACGACACGTCGTGCTGCTCGCCACGCAGCAGCCGGGCCACCCGCACGAGCCAGCGGGTGACGACCTCGTCGGGCGCGGTGAACAGGTGGTGGTACCAGCCGGGGGAGTCGATGCCCGCGCCGTACCCGCTGGCCCTGGCCAGCCGGGTGGACGTCCACGGCACCCAGGTGGCCGCGACCTTGGTGCTGGGTAAGCCTTTCAGCAACGTTGTGTCCGAGGTGGCCGTCGGGAAGTCCGCGGGCACCAGGACCGGTGCGTGCCAGGCCCCGCACACCACCGCGATCGTGCCCGGCTCGGTGCGCCGCGCGGCCCGCAGCACCCGGCGCATCGCGGCCTCGCGCCGCCGGGTGCCCAGGTCGATGTCCTGGTCCTCGCGGAGCGTCCGCATCGCCTCGAGCACCGCGTCGAACACCTCGAGCCCGTGGTAGCGCAGCTCGATCGCGTCCTCCCACCAGCGCTCGGGGTCGTCGTAGCCCGCGGCCTCGGCGAGCGTGGCGATGGGGTCGAACCGGTCGGCGCCCCGGTCCTCGTCGAGCACGAGCGCGTTGGCGGCGGGCAGGTCGAGGAACCGCGCCGGCCGCTGGTGCTCGACGGCCCAGCGCAACGCCACCCACTCCGGGGAGAACACGGCCATCGGGTAGAACGCCGCGGTGGCCGGGTCGTCGACGGCGTAGGTGAGCCCGGCGACCGGCGGCCGCATGTCGGCCGCGGCCACGAGCGGCGCGACCGGGTCAAGCTCCGGCGGGCCCTCGATCAGCACGAGCGCCGGCGCCAGCTCGTCCAGCGCGGCGCGGACCGCGCGAGCCGAGCCGGGCCCGTGGTGCCGGATCCCGAGGATGTGGGTACTCACATCAGCTCTCGGCACGCCCGGTACAGGTCGGCCCACGGCTTGCGTTCCCGCACAACGGCTTCCAGGTACTCCTGCCAGACCAGCCGGTCGGCCACCGGGTCCTTGACGACCGCGCCGTGCAGCCCCGCGGCCACGTCGTCCGCGCGGACCACGCCGTCGCCGAAGTGCGCGGCGAGCGCGATGCCGTTGGTCATCACGGAGATCGCCTCCGCGGTGGACAGCGTGCCGGACGGCGACTTGATCTTGGTGCGGCCGTCGGCGGTGACCCCGTCGCGCAGCTCGCGGAACACCGTGACGACGCGGCGGATCTCGTCGACCGCCTCCAGCTCGGCCGGCAGCCGCAGCGTCTCGCCGAGCTGGCCGACCCGCAGCCGGACGATCTCGACCTCGGACTCGACGTCGTCCGGCAGCGGCAGCACGACGACGTTGAACCGGCGCTTGAGCGCGGCGGACAGGTCGTTGACGCCGCGGTCGCGGTCGTTGGCGGTGGCGATGACGTTGAACCCGCCCAGCGCCTGGACCTCGTCGTCCAGCTCGGGGATGGGCAGGGACTTCTCGCTGAGCACGGTGATGAGCGCGTCCTGCACGTCGGACGGGATGCGGGTGAGCTCCTCGATGCGGGCGATGCCGCCGGTCTGCATGGCCCGCAGCACGGGGCTCGCGACGAGCGCGGCGCGCGACGGGCCCTCCGACAGCAGCCGGGCGTAGTTCCAGCCGTAGCGGATGGCCTCCTCGGGCGTGCCGCTGGTGCCCTGGACGAGCTGGGTGGAGTCGCCGGAGACGGCGGCGGTGAGGTGTTCGGACAGCCACGTCTTGGCGGTGCCGGGGACGCCGAGGAGCAGCAGCGCGCGGTCGGTGGCGAGGGTGGCGATGGCGACCTCGATGAGCCGGCGCGAGCCGAGGTACTTCGGGGTGATCGGCATGCCGTCCGCGGTCTCGCCGCCGAGGACGTAGGTGGCGACGGCCCAGGGGGACAGCCGCCAGTTGGGCGGCCGGGGCCGGTCGTCGGCCTTGGCGAGGGCGGCCAGCTCGTCGGCGTGCTCGTGCTCGGCGTGCTGGCGCAGTACCTCGGTCACTTCGGTCACGTGAGCTCCTGCTGGATGGTCTGCCGGATGGTGAGCGCGTTGGCGAGGCCGCGCAGGGTGCGCCGGCGGGCGCGCTTGTCCTCGGGGGTTCTGGTGAGCCAGTCCTCGAGACCCGGGAGCGCGGCGGGGTGCAGGTGCTCGGCCATGGTCTGGAACGCGAGCGTGAGGACGCCGTCGGTCTTGGGGGTCTGGAGCAGCTGGACGACGATGATGGAGAAGTCGGCGGGCCACGGTCCGGGGCACGCGGCCAGCAGCCCGGCGAACCGCGCGTCCACGGTGAGCTGCCGGGCGACGATCTCCGTCGCGGTCTCCGGGGGCAGCGCGGCCAGCGTCTCGGGCGTGGGGTTGGCCTCGGCGAGCGCGCGGAGCCAGTCCTGGTTCCGTTGCCGCAGCGCCGCTTTGGTCCAGCCGGTGACCAGCTCGGGGGAGGCGTGCCGGATCGACGTGGTGGGGGGCAGCGGCGCGGCGCCGACGATCTGGATGAGCCAGGACGCGCGCAGCCCGTACCCGTGCTCGCGCCGGTCGGCGATGCCGTCCCGGCGGGCCGCGGCGTCGGGCTCGGTGGGCAGCTCGCCCGGCGCGGGCACGCGGGCGGCCATGCGGGCCGCGCGGCGCGAGTGGGGCAGCCGGTCGAGCAGCGCGGCGGCGGCCGCGCGGACGGTGGCCGCCCTGTCGTCCAAAGTGGACTCGAGGAACGGCTCGTCCGCGTCGGACAGGCCGACGGCGAGCGCGTCGACCAGGCCGGCACGGGTGGCGGCCTGCTCGCCCGCCCAGGTGGCCTCGACCAGGGCCCGCCCGGCGGCCGGGTCCGTGCGCCGGACGGCGGCCAGCAGCGCGGCCCGCTCGGTGCGGGTGGCGGTGGCGAACCGCTCGCCGAGGTCGCCGGTGTCCGGCGGGACGGCCCAGGCCCAGCGCCGGTTGCGGCCGGCGAGCCAGGCCCCGCGCGGCCCGGCGACCGTGGCGACGGCGCCGCGCAGGTCGGGCGTGGTGGTGGCGAGCTGCAGGAGGGTGACCAGCACCCGGGCGGGCGGGCGCCGGCCCGCGGCGGCGCAGGCGTGCAGCCACTGCTTGGTGAGCAGCTCGTTGCCGCCGTCGATGCGGACGTTGCGGTCGAGGAGCAGCTCGAGCACCTGGGTGGCGGTGGCGGAGCACTCCGGCCGCGGGTCGGCCTCGGCCGGCGGCGCGGGCTCGCCCCGCCAGCCGGGCGGCACCCAGCCCGCGCGCCGGTAGGCCCCGAGCACGGCGGCGGAGGCGAGCACGGTGGCCTCGGGCCCGTCGGCCTCGATGGCGGCGGCGTCGACGACCCCGGCGAGCGCGTCGGCAGGGACGGCCCGGCGGCCGGTGCCCACCATGGCGGTGCTGAGTAAGGAGTCCCAGTCGCTCACAACGACACCAGCTGGCCGTCGGCGGCGAGGCTGCGCGGGTGGAGGCTGTCGTCGTACCACTCGCCGAACAGGTCGACCCGGTGCCCGCCGGACAGCGCGAGCAGCGGCCACAGGTCGGTGTCGGGGGCCAGCGCGAGCGCGGTGCCGTCCACGTCCACCAGCGCCGCGCGCTCGTCACCCGGAACGACGGTGACCGCGCCGAGCGACATCGGGATCCGGCTCAGCCACGGGTTCGCCGCCTGCCACCCGGCGGCCAGGTCCAGCGCCCCCAGCACGGTGCTCGGCGCGGGGAAGCCGGACCCCGTGGTGATCACCGGCTCGTCGGCCAGCAGCGCCCGGCGCGGCGGCGACCCCGGGTACAGGGCGAGCTCGCCCTCGAGGACCGAGCCCAGCACGTGCGGCACCCGCAGCGCCCCGCCCGCCGCCGCGAAGTCCAGCAGCACCGCCACCTCGCCGGTGTCCTCGCCGTAGAGCCAGGTCCGCTGGGACAGGAGCCGCTCGTCCTCCTCCTGGCTGAGCCCGACCACCCACCACCGGTCCCGCAGCCGCTCGCCGGCCAGCACCTCCTCCGACCGCCGCGACCAGCCCAGCACCGCGCGCAGGTCCCCCATCGTGGCCGGCGACAGGGACGCCCGCCGCCGCCACGCCCGCACCGCCAGGTACCACCGGCCGAGCTGCGCCAGCAGGTGCGGCGCCCAGTCGGACCGGACGTGGACCGCGCTGCCCATCGTGCGCACCCGCTCGGCGAGGCCCGGCACCTGGGCGTCGACCAGCCGCGCGGCCGCCGCGTCCCAGAACCCCGGCGGCTGCCGGCGCACCCCGGCGAGCCCCTGGCGTACCAGGTCGAACAGCCAGCGCTCGAACTCGTCGAGCCCGGCGGTCATCAGGCTCTCCCGCTCGGCCACCCGCTTGGCCTGCGCCTCCGGGTCGGGCGCCGAGCCCGTCGCGCGGGCGGCCTGCCGCGCCTCGCGGTCGGCCCGGTCGTGCGCCCACGCGGCGGCGAAGTCGGCCGCGGCGTCGAGATCGGCGACCGCCCCGTCGTTGGCCGACCACATCAGCAGCAGCGCCAGCCCGTGCTTGCACGGGAACTTGCGGCTGGGGCACGTGCACCGGAACGCGGGCCCGTTGAGGTCGACCGTGACCTGGTAGGGCTCCCGCGCGCTGCCCTGGCACCTGCCCCACACCAGCGACTCGTTGCTGCCCAACGCCGACCAGGTGCGCGGCCGGGCCAGCGCGCGGGCGGCCTTGGCGGCGCCGCTGTCCGGGGCGAGCCCGAGCACCCGCCCCACCGTCCACCGCGAGCCCACGCCACCTGCCTCTGAGAAGGATCAACCGAACGTCAACCCTAGCTCGCGGCACCGACAGGAACCCGCCCGACGACCGCGTTCTCCCGGGCCATGACGGTCAGCGCGACGCACAGCGCCAGCCCGCCGGCCACCATCAGCGCGGTGAGCTGCGTGCCGATCGCGACCGCGCCCACGAAGAACAGCGCCGCCGGCCACACCGCCACCCGCCCGCGCACCGCCAGCAGCACGACCAGCAGCGACGTCGCGGCCAGGTGCAGTGCCGGGATCGCGCCGTAGAAGAACGTGTCGAAGCCCGGGATGTCGTGGTAGCGGCCGGAGATCGCCGACATGTCCGCCCGGCTGCCCGCCTCGAAGCCGACGAGCAGGTCGACCACCAGCTGGCCGATCATCGCGACCAGGCCCACCGCACCCACCGCACCCAGGACGTGCACCGCGCCGCGCTCGAGTGGCGAGCGGGCGCCGTCGCGGCCCCACGACCACAGCCTGAACAGCACGAACCCGAACGCCACGTTGCCGACGACGTAGGCGAGGTGCGCGGCCGTCCACAGCGGGAGCGCCACGCCCCAGTCGAGGTCGGGGTTGGGCTTCCAGCCGAACTTCATGCCGAGGACACCGAGGAGCAGGAACCCGGGCGCGATCACGAAGGACTTGTTTCTCATGCCCGGAACGATCTCCGCGCGCGGCGCCCGCCACATCCGGGGAAGTCCCGCGACCGTCCCCCTAAGGGCCGGAAATCGCCTGGTGGCCGGCCGGCGTCCGGCCTAGCGTGGCGGACGTGGCCGTTGTGCAGTCCGTGAACGTCGGCGTGCCGCGGGAGAACCCGTGGAAGACCGTGCCGCTCACCGGGATCGACAAGCGGCCGGTCGGCGGGCCGGTCGCGGTGACCGCCCCCGGGCCGAAGGGCACCGGCGCGGTCGGCCTCGCCGGCGACCGGGCCTACGACGTCGCCCACCACGGCGGCGCCGACCAGGCCGTCTACGCCTACGCCCGGGAGGAGCTCGACGCCTGGGCGGCCCGGCTCGGCCGGCCGCTGGCCGGCGGCGTGTTCGGGGAGAACCTCACCACCCGCGGCCTCGACGTCGACGGGGCGCTGATCGGCGAGCGCTGGCGGGTCGGGCCGGACCTGCTGCTGGAGGTGTCCTGCCCACGCATCCCGTGTGACACGTTCCGCGGCTGGATCGCCGAGCGCGGCTGGCTGGCCACGTTCACCGAGGTGGCCCGGCCGGGTGCGTACCTGCGGGTGCTCGAGCCCGGCGAGATCCGCGCCGGCGACCCGGTCGTGGTGACGGACCGGCCGGCGCACGACGTCACCGTCTCGCTCGCGTTCCGCGCGCTGACCAGGGAGCCCGCGCTGCTGCCCCGGCTGCTGGCGGCCGACGCGCTGCCGGCCGAGGACCTCGCGCGGGTCCGCCGCAGGCTGGCGGGAGTTGACCAAGCCCGTCCCGCACGGTGAGGTGGGCGGGTGGCTGAGCGGAGCGAACCATGAACGCTGCCAAGAAGAGTGCCGAGTCGCTGGACGGCGTCCCCCTGACCAACCTCGACGCGCCACTGTTCGACGGCGCCGACGCCACCAAGCGCGACCTGGTGAGCTACCTCGACGCGGTCAGCGAGCGGATCCTGCCGGGCCTGCGCGACCGGCCGCTGTCGGTGATGCGGGTGCGGCCGGGGCAGGCGCCGTTCATGCAGAAGAACGTCCCCAAGTACACCCCGGACTGGGTCGCCACGATGGCGATGTGGGCCGAGGCGTCGCACCGCGAGGTGCGCTACGCGCTGTGCGACGACCGCCGCACGCTCATCTGGTTCGCCAACCAGCGGGCCGTCGAGTACCACGCGACGCTGTTTCGCGCGTCCTCGATGCCGCACCCGGCCCACCTGGTGCTCGACCTCGACCCGCCCGAGGAGGCCGGCGCCGGCACCGCGGGCTTCCGGCACGCGATGGATGCGGCCAAGCTGGTCCGCCAGGCGCTGGCCGACCTCGGCCTCACCGGCGCGCTGAAGACCAGCGGGGCCAAGGGCGTGCACGTGTTCGTCCCGGTCGAGGAGACGACCGAGCCGGACGACGCGGCGGCGGCCACGCGTGCCATCGCCGCCCGCGCCGCCCGGCTCGACCCGGACATCGCCACGACCGCCTACATCAAGGCCGACCGCGACGACAAGGTCTTCGTCGACTCGACCCGGGCGCACGGGGCGACCGTGATCGCCGCGTACAGCCCGCGGCTGCGGCCCGGCGTGCCGGTGTCGTTCCCGGTCGCCTGGGAGGACGCGGACGACGTGGTGCCCCGCGACTTCACCATCCGCAACGCCGCGGGCCTGCTCGGCGACCGCGACCCGTGGGCCGCCGCGCTGCCCGAGCCGCAGCCGCTGCCCGCCGACCTGGTGGCCGAGGGGCACGAGATCCCGGTCGCCCGCGTGGTCGCCATGCACGAGGGCAAGCGCCGCAAGCGGGCGGCCGAGAAGGCTAGTCCGCCTCCCCGGGATTAAAAGTGTGCGTTCTAGTCCGCCTCCCCGGGATTTAAAGTGTGCGTTGCGTTCCGGCGAGTGGTGTGGGTGTCGGGGTGGGTGGTGGCTGGGTGTCGTCACGGTCCCCTGAGGTTCCGGTGGTCGCGCAGGACGTCACATGATCTACGAGACAGGTCTTTGCCGACCTAGCACCTCACGGTGCTCCGGCGTGCCGGATTGGTCCGGTCCAGGAGGGACGGTCAGTACGTCCTCTATGGCGCACGGAGGCGGCGATGCCGTCGCCGATCAGCAAGTTGCATCACACACCGATCACTGACCGTTACCACCCGGAAGTGTAACGAATCGGCATCACCGCTTGTCACGGCGTTCTGCGTTCCACAGTGGACGGTCGTACCCTGACTACTGTCCGCAGCAGATCCAGGACCGGTCGTAGACACGTCCCACCCCTTCTGGTTACATGGCCGCGTTGCCGTCCGCAGTC
>NZ_DASWSJ010000317.1:0-8221 GCF_036402745.1 Actinophytocola sp.
TCGCGGCGGGTAAGCACCCGATGCTCGCCCGCCGCGTCCTCGAAGCCGAGGAACTCGACCCCGACGTCGAGTTCGCGTTCGGCCTGGACTGCGTGCTCGACGGGCTCGCGGCCCGGCTGGGTCGCTGAGCGGTCAGTACGCATAGCGGTTCACGGTTTCCGGGTGGCGGACCAGGCGGACCTGGTCCTGCAACCAGATCAGCGTCCGCGGTCATTTGTCGCCGGAGTCACCACGGCTGTCTCCGGTGCTGCCCAGCACGGCGAAGTTTTGGTCGAGGTGGACGTCGCGCTGGCTTCCGTCGGGTTGGGTGACCTCGACCTCGTAGTAGCCTTTCTCGTCGCCGATCTCGGTGCCGGTGACTCGGCCGCTGCCGGTGTGCTCGAGCGCGGCCGTCGTTGCCTTCGTCAGAGCGTCGCCGGTGATCGGACGCTCGGTCCCGTCGTCGTCGCCCTGGCCGGCGGCGATGGCCACCCCGGCGCCGCCACCGGTCACCGCTACCGCGATCGCGCCGGCGAAGATCCACACAGTCCTGCGTTTCATGAGTACTCCTCCCTCAGGGTTGGTGCGGAGCACTGTGCCTCTGCACGACTGAACTAGACCTGAACGTCCGCGCCCGCCAGCGCGACGGCGACCCGCGCGCCGCCCAGCGGGCTCTCGGTGATGGTGACCGTGCCGCCGTGCGCCGCGACCAGCTCGGCGACGATCGCGAGGCCGAGGCCGCTTCCGCCGTCGTCGGTGGTCCGGGCGTCGGCCAGCCGGACGAACCGGTCGAGCACCCTGGTCCGGTCGGCCGGTGGGATGCCCTGGCCGTCGTCGTCCACGGTCAGTGTCACGGTCCCGTCCCGGGCGGTGAGGGAGAACACGACGACGCCGGCGGCGTGGCGCGCGGCGTTGTCGGCGAGGTTGCGCAGCACTCGCCGCAGACCCCCCGTGTCGCCCAGCACCCGGGCGGCGGACACGGTGCCGGTGTCGATCCGTCGCCCGGTGGTGGTGCGGAGTCGGGTGGCCTCGGCGAACACCAGGTCGTCGACGTCCACCGCGACCCGCCGCAGTGCGAGGCCGGCCTCGTCGGCGCGGGCGAGCAGCAGCAGGTCGTCGATCAGTCGCTGCAGCCGCAACGCCTCCGCGTGCACGGGCTCGGCGAGCCCGGCGACCGTGGTCCGCTTCGGGTGGGCCATCGCCACCTCGGTGTGCTGACGGATGGAGGCGGTCGGTGTGCGTAGCTCGTGCGAGGCGTCGGAGATGAAGCGCCGCTGGCTGGCCTGAGCGCCCTGCAGCCGGCCGAGCATGCGGTTCATGGTGTGGGCCAGGCGGGTGATCTCGTCACCGGAGTCCGGCTCGGGCACCCGGCGGTGCAGCTCGGCCGCGGAGATCACGTCCACCTCCCGCCGGATCGTCTCCACCGGCGCCAACGCCCGGCCCACGACTGACCAGGTGATCAGGCCGACGAGCACCAACACGAGCGGGATGCCGATGGCCAGCATTCGGGTGAGCACCTCTGTGGACTGGAGCACGTCGGCGAGCGCCCGGCCGACGAGCACTGTGCGGCGCCCGTGCGGGGTGTCCGCGGCCGCGGCGACCGTGAGGAACCGGTCCTCGTCTACTGGGGTGTCGATCTCGACCGCCTGCCCTGCCGCCGGCCGCGCCACCGCCGGCCTGCCGGCCAGGTTGACGCTGGAGGCCAGCACCGCGCCGCGGTCGTCCAGGATCTGGATCAGCTGCTCGTCGGCCTCGGTCACCGCGAGGCTCGGTGTGCCGTCGCCGGACTCGAGCACGGCGGCGATCTCGGTAGCCCGGAACTCGGCCGCGGTACGCACGTTGTCGGTCAGGGTCGAGCGCAGCGTGGCCACCAGGATCATAGCTCCGAGCACCAGCGCGGCACCGACGACGAACACGGCGCCGGCGGTGGTCCGCACCCGCACGGTGCGCAGCCGGCCGAGACGGTCACCCGGCACCGGGAACCACCTGGTAGCCAGCGCCGCGCCGGGTCTGAATCCTGGCGCTGCCGAGCTTGGCCCGCAGTCGGCTCACGTACACCTCGACGATGTTCGGGTCTCCGTCGAAGTCAACGTCCCACACGTGATCCAGAATGTCCCGTTTGGACACCACCTCGTCGGCCCGCCGCATCAGGAACTCCAGCAACGCGTGCTCCCTCGCGGTGAGCTCGACCTCGACCTGGTTGTCGTTGTCGGTCTCTGTCAGCCAGACCCGCCGCTGCGCGGGATCCAACCGCACCGCGCCGACGCTCAGCACCGCCGGACGTGGGTGTGCTCCGCGGCGGAACAGCGCCCGCAGCCGGGCCATGAGCACGGCGTAGGAGAACGGCTTGGTGAGGTAGTCGTCCGCGCCGGTGTCCAGACCGTCGACCTCATCCCACTCGCCGTCTTTGGCTGTCAGTATGAGAATCGGCGTCCAGATCTGCGCGGCGCGCAACGCGGCGCAGACCTGGTAGCCGCCCATCCCGGGCAGCAGGATGTCCAGCACGATCGCGTCGTAGGGCATCTCTCGCGCCAACCACAGCCCGTCGATGCCGTCGTGGGCCACGTCCACCGCGAGCCCCTCGGCCTCCAACCCGCTGCGCAACGCGGCCGCCAACCGTTGCTCGTCCTCGACCACCAGCACCCGCACGCCTCACCCCTGACTCGCCATCGGACCGTCCGATGCTTCCCGCTCACCGCTGAACACACGCTGAACGCCGCATTTCATCCGCGCAAGAGCAGACATTAGGGCAGCTCGGGCGGCGGCGCGTTCAGGCGGCGTTCAGTCGCTGTGATCCAGAGTCAGCCAGGACAACGCCTGTCAACGTCGGCGACACCGCGAAAGCGAGAGTGCCAACCATGAGAGCCAGTTCGGTATCGATTCCCTGTCCACCGTTGCGGATGCTCTGTGTCGCCGTCGCGCTGATGAGTGTCGCGACGGCGTGCGTCCGTGGATCGGCCAGTGACACACCCTCGGGTCCCGCACCCGATTCCGAGGGGACTCGGGTGCGGTTCGATCCGGCGAACTTCGTCGACCCGACCTTGGACACGAATCCGTATCACCCGGTCAAACCTGGTCTGCAATGGGTCCGGGCCGGCACGACCGAGGTCGGTTCCCGGGTGGTGCCCCACGAGATCATCACCACGATGACCGACGTCATCCGGGTGATCGACGGGGTCCCGACGATCGCGATGCTCGACGAGTCAACCGACTCCGGTGAGGTCTCGCAGCAGGGCATGGACTACCTGGCGCTGGACAAGGACGGCAACGTCTGGATCTTGGGTGGCTACACCGAGGACTTCGAGGGCGGCCAGTACACCAACACCGAATCCGCGTTCCTGGGTGAGGGCGGCGGCGCGTCGACCGGAATCCTGTCGCCGGCGAAGGTCGACGCCAACACGCCACGGTGGTTCATCGGAAAGGCGCCGGATGAGAAGGCGTCCGTTGGCCAACCAGTCGAGGTGGGCGTCCGCACGTGCGTGCCGTTCGCCTGCTACGACAACGTCCGCGTGGTGCAGGAAGGCAACGTCGGCGCGCCGGACAACGAGAACAAGTACTACGCCTCGGGCGTTGGTGTGATCAAGAACGTGCCACTGGACGCGAGCCTGCACCAGGACACCTTCGATCTGCGCAACTTCGTGGAGCTGAGCCCCCAGGGGCTCGCCGAGGCCAGCCAAGCTGTGCTGGACCTGGAGGCACATGCCCGCGTCACCTCGCCCGAGGTGTTCGGCTCGGCCCCGCCGGCGACGCGGGCCACATGACGACGCCCATCGTCCGCCTCGGCGGGGTGTCGAAGTCCTACGGTCCGCCGAACAAGCGGATCGAGGTGCTCCGGCGGGTCGAACTGACCGTCCTGCCCGGCGAGAAGGTCAGTCTCGTCGGCCCATCCGGAAGCGGCAAGTCCACCCTGCTCTCGCTTGTCGCTGGGCTGCTTCGCCCGGACGCGGGGGCGGTCGAGATCGACGCCGTGGCGATGAGTGATCTCGACGACCGGGCCAGCGCTCGACTCCGTGCCGACCGGATCGGGATCGCGCTGCAGTCCGACAATCTCATCCCGTTCCTCACCGCCCGCGAGAACGTCGAGCTCGCGTTCGCCTTCACCTCGGGCCGCAGGCGTCGGCGTGACCGGGCGATGACGCTTCTCGAGCGTTTCGGAGTGGCGCACCGGGCGCGGCACCACCCGCGTCAGCTGTCCGGCGGAGAAACCCAGCGCGTCGCCCTCGCCGTGGCCATGGCCAACGAGCCCGCGCTATTGCTCGTCGACGAGGTCGCGGCCCAGCTCGACGGCGGGACGGCCGCGCGCGTGGTCGACGAGGTTCTGACTGCGGACTTCGCGGTTCTGTACGTCACCCACGAGATCGCGATCGCTGATCTGGCGGACAGTCGCTACTCGCTCACCGGGCAGGAGGTGCGCCCGAGATGACCACCGGCAGCGGGGTCGCCAACGACATTCGCACCAGCGAGCTCGTCGTCGATCACGCCACCGGCATGGGGTCGGTCCGGGCCCTGGCGTGCGGCGCGGTCACGGTCGACGGGGGCACCAGCCTGGCGGTCATGGGTCCCAGCGGGTGCGGCAAATCGACCCTGCTCAGCCTGTTGGCGGGGCTCGCGCAACCGACCCGGGGCACGGTGCGCATCGGCGGCGTGTCGATCTCGTCGCTGTCCGAACGTGAACGGGTCGGCTTTCGGCGACAGTTGGTCGGCATGGTCTACCAGGACGACAACCTCCTGCCGCACCTCACGGTCGAGGAGAACGTCGGCCTCCAACTAGCGATCTGCCGCGGCGGCGCAGGCGCCGACCCGGACGACGTGCTCGCCCGGCTCGGACTCGGCCGGTTGGCCAAGCGGCTGCCGGATCAGCTCTCCGGGGGGCAGCGGCAGCGTGTTGCCGTTGCCAGAGCGGTCATTCATCGCCCGGCCGTCATCCTGGCCGACGAGCCAACCGGCGCCCTCGACGCCGACAACGCGCGGCTCGTGCTCGACCTGCTGCTGGACGTCCAACGTCAAATCGGGGCGACCTTGGTGGTCGTCACCCACGACCAGCAGGTCGCGAGCCACCTGGATCGGGTCATCCGCCTCACCCGGCGTTCGCCGACATCGGAGCAGAGCCATGCTCGTTAGGTACGTGTTCGCCGATCTCGTCCGCAACCCGCGCCGCACCTTGTCGACTGTGGTCGGGGTGACGCTCGGCGTCGGCCTCTTCTGCGGGGTCCTGTTCTTCGTGGACGGGCTCGCGGCGTCGATGACCCAGCGGGCGGTGGCCCCGTTGCCCATCGACATGCAGCGCATCGTCACCGAACGCGTCGGTGGCGCGATCACGCTGACACAGACGTTCGACCCGCCGGGCGCGATGGGCGCGGGCGACCGTGCGCGTGTGCGTGTCGAGATCCGCAACTCCAGTGCGGTGGCCGCGAACGAGGTCACCGTGCGTTCCCGGCCGGGACACGGGCTCGAGTTCGTGACCGGCTCAGCACAGCTCGGCGGGTCTCCGCTGCGCGACGTCGCCGACAACCCCCTCGCACACGGCACCTCGCTGACCGGCTTGAACCTCGGCACTGTCGAACCTGGTGGCGTGCGCCGCATCAGCTACGTCGTCCAGGCCCGGGCCCGCACCACGCTCACCGACGCCACGGTCAGCACGTCACATTCCAGCCGGGAGTCGGTCAGCCCCGTGGCGGCCAACCAGCCGGCCACGGTGCCGCTCGACAAGCTCGCAGAACAGATCTCCCGGGTTGACGGGGTCGCCCACGCCAGCCAGCTCTCATTCGCCGACCTCGGCCCCGACACCATGTCCCGCGACGGGTCCGTGGCTCGCGGCCCGGCCAAGATCTTCGGCTTCGATGCCGACTACGCCCACCGCGACCACACCGTGGCCATCCTCAAGGGACGGCTCGGCAACGGGAGCGCCGTCGTGAGTGCCGAAGCCGCCGCGGCGATGCGGGTCGGGATCGGCGACACCGTCACCGTGGCCCTGCCGGACCGCTCCACACTGGACCTCCCGGTCAGCGGCATCGCGGATCTCAGCCGGGCCCGGTCGTTGTTCTCCAGCCGTCGCGGCGGTGACCTCGAGACATTCATCTACTCGCGCAACTCGGTCATCGTGTCACCGCGGCTGTTCGCCGACACCGTCCTCCCGGCCTTCGAACGCGCGGCGACCACCCGAGGAGGAAGGCTGAAGAACCCGCCGGTGCGTGAGATCGACATCACGCTCGATCGCCGCATCCTCGACGCGGATCCCGCGACCGCAGTGCGCCAGACTCGGCGTCTCGGCGCCGACGTGAGCGCGGTCGCGGCCCACCAGGACTACCTGCTGGACAACATCTCCAACACCCTCGGCGTCGCGGCCACGGACGCCGAGGTGGCCAAGCGCCTCTTCGTCTTCCTCGGTGTGCCGGGCTGCCTGCTCGCGGCGATGCTGGCCGCGTACGGCGGGAACGTGCTTGCCTCCGCTCAGCGCCGCGAACAAGCCACGCTGAGGATCCGCGGCGCGAGCCGACACCACCTGCTCCGCATGCTCATCCTCCGCACCGCGGCGCTGACCGCCACCGGAGCCGCGGTCGGGCTCGTCCTCGGCTACCTCGTCGTCATGGTGGTCCTGGGTTACGAGTCCTTGGCCAGAGCGAGCACACCAAGCCTGCTGACCTCAGCGCTGATCGGCTCCGCAAGCGGTTTCCTGGCAACCGGCGCCGCACTGTACGTCACCGGCCGCCGCTCCATCGACCGCGAGATCAACGACGACCGGGCGCGATTGGCGCAACGACCACCCCTGTGGAGACGCGTCGGCCTCGACATCATCGGAGTGGCGGTCGTCGCCATTGGCACTGTCGTCGCGTTGCGCGCCAACGCATTCGACGGTGCGGCGGGTTCGGTGTACTTCGGGCAGGCCGTTGAGCTCGATCTGCCGCTGCTCGTGCTGCCGGTTACCGTGTGGATCACCGGTAGCCTCCTCGCCGCACGGATCTTCGGTGCCCTGCTCACGCGCAGCCAGCCGAATTCGACCGGCCACGTCGGGCGGCCACTGCGCAGCCTCTACCGGTTCAGCGTCGGACGTCGACCATGGACCATCGGCAACGGAGCCATCGTCGTGGCGCTCATCGTGGCCATCGCCACGAGCCTCGGCATCTTCACCGCCTCCTACGACGCCTCCAAGGCCGCCGACGCCCGATACGCGACCGGTTCCGACATCCGCGTCACGCCCAGCCCGACCGCACAGCGGACCTACAGCGTCACCGACGCCGACGTGTTCCGAACCGACGGTGTCGCCAACACCAGTCCGGTTGTCTACGGCATCAGCAACGTCATCCTCCGCAGCGCCAGGACATCCGACCCCGCCAACCTCGCCGCCGTCGACCCCGACACCTACGCGTCGGTCGCGCCACTGACCAACGCCGACTTCCCCACCGGCGACGCGGCCGGCACCGTCCGCACCCTCCGGACCGACCCGACCGCGGTGCTGCTCAGCGAGGACATGGCCGCCTTCCTCAAAGCCAAGCCCGGCGACACGCTGCACGTGCTCCTCGCGCGGGCCACCCCCGACCAGGTCGAGGTGACACTGCACGTCCTCGCCTTGTTCGAACGACTTCCCGGGTTCCCCGACGGCGCCGACGCGGTCATGTCCATCGCCGAGCACACCACCCACGTGCCGAGGAAAGCCCCCGACTTCTTCCTCGCTGCGGCCACGACCAACGACGACAGAGGCCTGCAACGCGCGCTGTCATCGCTCCACAACGGACCAGGAGCCGCCGGCACCCTCCAGATCGACAGCCGAAGCACCACCCTCGCCCGAGACCAGTCAAGCCTCGCCGCGCTGAACATCGCCGGCCTCATCGAACTCGACTCCACCTTCGCCCTCTCGATGGCCGTCGTCACCATCGCGATCTTCGTGTTCGGACTCCTGCTCCAACGCCGACGCGAGTACATCACCCTGCGAGCCCAAGGGCTCTCCCCTAGGACCATCCGACTTCTCATCGCCGCGGAAGCCGGCACCGTCACCATCGGCGGCACCATCGCCGGCCTCCTCGTCGGCACCGCGATGAGCTACTACTTCGTCATAGTCCTTCGACCACTGTTCGTCCTCGCCCCCACCTACGCACTGTCCATTCCCGCAGTCGCCACACCAATTCTGCTCGTGTTCACCGCGACCGTCGTCTCATCCTTCGCGGCATCACGCCTCGTGAACCGACTCGACCCAACCGAACTCCTCCGCGATGAATAAGGCCTGTCTCGTAGATCATCGTGTGAA
>NZ_DASWSJ010000318.1:0-14375 GCF_036402745.1 Actinophytocola sp.
GCCGGGCGGCTGGTCGTCGTCCCGACCGACACGGTGTACGGGATCGGTGCGGACGCCTTCTCCTCGTCGGCCGTGCGTTCCTTGCTGCAGGCCAAGAACCGCGGCCCGGACATGCCGGTCGGCGTGCTCGTCGGGTCGTGGTCGACCATCGACGGGCTCGTGCTGTCGGTGCCGCAGCCGGCGCGGCTGCTCATCGAGGCGTTCTGGCCGGGTGACCTGTCGATCGTCCTGCCGCACGCGCCCTCGCTGGCCTGGGACCTCGGCCGCAGCAACGGCACGGTGATGCTGCGCATGCCGCTGCACCCGGTGGCCATCGAGCTGCTCCGCGAGGTCGGCCCCATGGCCGTGTCCAGCGCCAACCGCTCCGGCCACCCGCCGGCGGCCACCGTCGACCAGGCCCGCGACCAGCTCGGCGAGTCCGTGGCGGTCTACCTCGACGGCGGGCCCTCCGGCGACCCGGTCCCGTCCACGATCGTCGACCTCACCGGTGACGAGCCGGTCGTGCTGCGCGAGGGCGCGGTGAGCGTCGCCGAGGTCGCCGAGGTCGTCGGCACCGAGGTCCGCGCGGCCCCCTAGAACCGGTCCGGCACCCAGCGCATCGAGTCGATCGGCGGGCGCTTGTACTTCGGGTCCGCCTTGCCGCGGGGCGGGAGCTTCAGCGGGGCCGGGTCCACGTCCTCGTACGGGACCAGCGACAGCAGGTGCGAGATGCAGTTCAGCCGCGCCCGCTTCTTGCTGTCCGCGTCCACCGACCACCACGGCGAGTCCTCGACGTCGGTGTGCGCGAACATCGCGTCCTTCGCCTTCGAGTAGTCGAACCAGCGGCGGCGGGCCTCCAGGTCCATCGGCGAGATCTTCCACCGCTTGGTCCGGTCGGCGATCCGCTCCTGGAACCGCTTCTCCTGTTCCTCGTCCGACACCGAGAACCAGTACTTCACCAGCGTGATCCCCGACCGGATCAGCAGCCGCTCGAACTCCGGCGCCGAGCGCAGGAACTCCTGGTACTCCTCCTCCGTGCAGAAGCCCATCACGCGCTCGACCCCGGCGCGGTTGTACCAGGACCGGTCGAACAGGACGATCTCCCCGCCCGCCGGCAGCTGCGCGACGTAGCGCTGGAAGTACCACTGCGCCTTCTCCCGCTCGGTCGGCGTGCCCAGCGCGGCGACCCGGCACACGCGCGGGTTCAGCGGCTCGGTGATCCGCTTGATGACCCCGCCCTTGCCCGCCGCGTCGCGCCCCTCGAACAGCACCACGACCCGCAGCCCGCGTGCCTTGACCCAGTCCTGCAGCTTCACCAGCTCCAGGTGCAGCCTGGCCAGCTCGGCCTCGTACTGGGCCTTCTTCAGCTTCGTCACCACCGAACGGTAGCGCCGAACGGGCGCGGTAGCCTGACGCGACAACCGCGCCGAGGAGAGAAGAACAGGCTTGGACACGCCGTTCTGGGGCCCGGACTTCGACGCCCTGGCCAGCACGGATCCCGAGATCGCCGACGTCGTCGTCGGTGAGCTGGAGCGCCTCCGTGGTGGGCTGCAGCTGATCGCGAGCGAGAACCTCACGAGCCCGGCCGTGCTCGCCGCGCTGGGGTCGACGCTGTCCAACAAGTACGCCGAGGGCTACCCGGGCCGCCGCTACTACGGCGGCTGCGCCGAGGTCGACGTCGCCGAGGAGATCGGCATCGCGCGGGCCAAGGAGCTCTTCGGCGCCGACCACGCCAACCTGCAGCCGCACTCCGGGGCCAGCGCCAACCTCGCCGCGTACGCCGCGTTCTGCGAGCCCGGCGACGTGGTCCTCGCGATGGACCTCAAGCAGGGCGGCCACCTCACGCACGGCTCGAGGATCAACTTCTCCGGCCGCTGGTTCCAGCCCGTCTCCTACGGCGTGCGCGCGGACACCGAGCTGATCGACTACGACCAGGTGCGCGACCTCGCCCGCACCCACGAGCCGCGGCTGATCATCGCCGGCGCCACGGCGTACCCGCGGCTCATCGACTTCGAGGCGTTCCGCTCGATCGCCGACGAGGTCGGCGCCATCCTCATGGTCGACGCAGCGCACTTCATCGGGCTGGTGGCGGGCAAGGCCATCCCGTCGCCGGTGCCGTTCGCCGACATCGTCACGTTGACCACGCACAAGGTCCTGCGCGGCCCGCGCGGCGGCATGATCCTGTGCCGCGCGGAGCACGCGAAGGCGGTCGACAAGGCCGTGTTCCCGTTCAGCCAGGGCGGCCCGCTCATGCATGCCGTGGCCGCCAAGGCGGTCGCGCTGCGCGAAGCGTCCACTTCGGACTACCAGGGGTACGCCACCCAGGTCGTCGCCAACGCCGCCGCGCTCGCCAAGGGCCTGGAGGCCGAGGGCATGCGGGCGGTGTCCGGCGGCACCGACACCCACCTCGCGCTGCTGGACGTGCGCCCGCTGGAGGTCACCGGCGCGCAGGCCGAGCGCCGCTGCGACGCCGCGCGGATCACGTTGAACAAGAACGCCATCCCGTTCGACCCCGCGCCGCCGGCCACCGCGTCCGGCATCCGGATCGGCTCGCCGAGCGTCACCACCCAGGGCATGACCGAGCCCGACATGGCCGAGGTCGCCCGCCTCATCGGCCGCGCCACCCGGGCCGACGCGAGCACCGAGGCGGGCGCCGCGGAGCTCACCGACGTGGCCGACGCCGTCCACCGCCTGGCGACGGCCCACCCCGCCTACCCGCGAGCTGTGCTGTGACGCTCGCGCAGGACTTCCAGCCGGCCGGGCTTCCGATTCGGGAGTACCTGCTGGTGGCGCTGACCACCGCGGTCCTCACGTTCCTGTTCACCGGGCTGGTGCGGCGCCTCGCGATCCGCTGGGGTGCGGTCGCCCACCCGCGCCAGCGGGACGTGCACACGGTGCCGATCCCGCGGCTCGGCGGGCTCGCCATGTACCTCGGCGTCTGCGGCGGCATGCTGCTGGCCCACCAGCTGCCGGTGCTGCGCCGCGCGTTCGAGTACACCCTCGACCCGCTGGCCGTGCTGATCGGCGGCGGCGTGATCGTGCTCATCGGCATGCTCGACGACCGCTACGAGCTGGACTCGATCACCAAGCTCGCCGGTCAGACCACGTGCGCCGGCATCCTGGTGCTGTTCGGCCTGCAGTGGGTGATCCTCTGGGTGCCGTGGGGCGCCGAGGACGGGCTCGGCTCGCGCCTGGTGCTCGACCAGAACCAGGGCGCGCTGATCACCGTGCTGCTGGTGGTCACCATGGTCAACGCGATGAACTTCGTCGACGGCCTCGACGGGCTCGCGGCCGGCATCGGGCTCATCTCCGCCACCGCGACGTGCGCGTTCTCGCTGAACCTGCTGAAACAGACCGGCGGTGACGTCAACAACTACGCGCCGGCGCTCATCGCGGCGACGCTGGCCGGCGCGTGCCTGGGCTTCCTGCCGCACAACTTCCAGCCGGCCAAGATCTTCATGGGCGACTCCGGCTCGATGCTGCTCGGCCTGATGATGGCCGCGGCCACCACGTCGGCCTCCGGCCGGGTCCCCGACCTCAACCAGACGCAGACGATCGCCCTGCTCTCGCCGCTGCTGGTGGTCGCCGCGGTGCTGTTCGTGCCGCTGCTCGACCTGCTGATGGCGATCGTCCGGCGCACCCGCAAGGGGTTGAGCCCCTTCCACGCCGACAAGATGCACCTGCACCACCGGCTGCTGGAGATCGGCCACTCGCAGCGCCGCGCGGTGCTGCTGATCTACCTGTGGGCCGCAGTACTCGCGTTCGGCGCGGTCGCGCTCACCCTGTTCGACGCGTTCGCGGTGGCCTGGGGGATGGGCATCGGCCTCCTGATCGCACTGGTCATCTCGGCGGTACCTAGAATCAGGGCGCGATGACACACGAACCAAAGGACGAATCCGACCTCGGCCTCGGTCTCCTGGCGGACATGCCCAAGACCCACGCCGAGTCGGTGCTCAAGCTCGCCGACGCCATGTGGCGCACGGCGCTCTGGCCGGTGCTCGCGGTGGTGGTGGCCGGAATCACGGTGGCCACGCTGTTCGCCGGCGTGGAAGGAACGCTCGGCGCGCTGGTCGGCGCCGCCGTGGCGGTCGCATCGTCGCTGGCCACGCTGTGGTTGATGCGTAAGACAGCGGCCATGAACGTGATGCTGGTGATGGCCGCCGCGCTGGGCGGCTTCATGGCCAAGATGCTGATCCTGCTGGTCGTCATGCTGCTGCTGCGCGACGTCACCGTGTTCCACACCGAGTCGCTCGCGTACACGATGCTCGCGGTGGTGCTCACGTGGGCCGCCATGGACGCCGTCGCGTTCCGCCGCACCAAGATCCCTACCTTGATCATCAATAGCGACGACCAGTAGATCGTCACCGTCGGCCTGCCGCTGGCCATGTTGATCCCGAGGCCCAAGTAGTACGCGCGTCCGGGTAGTCCGGAAGCGGCTGATAGGGTGCCCTCAGGGCCCACGGGGCACCCCTCACGAGCAGGGGTGCCGATGATAGGTGCCCGGGGTCGCTGAGGTACGTTAAGTCCTGATCGTGACGATTCCCCCGGCGGTATGTCTGCCGGCCGGGAGAACCGGAAGGAGCCCAGTTGCGGGCGCTGTGGCTAGCCGAAGGTGGCTCGTTCGTTCCCCCGGGTGCGGGTGATTTCGATCTGCCGCCGATTTTCGACGGTGTCACCAAACCGATGATCCTCGTGGTGCTGTCGGTCATCATCATCTCGGTGTTCTTCCTGATGGCCTCGAGCCGCTTGAAGATCGTGCCGAACAAGTTCCAGTTCACCGCCGAGTCGATTTACGACTTCGGGCGCAACAACATCGCTCGCGAGCAGATCGGTTCGAAGGAGTTCATGCCCTTCGTGCCTCTCATTCTCGCGTTGTTCACCTTCGTTCTGGTGAACAACATCTTCGGGCTCATCCCGCTCATCCAGTTTCCGACGATGTCGCACATCGGTTTCCCGCTCGCGTTGTCGCTCCTCGTCGTCTACCCGATCTGGCACGGCGTGGGCTTCAAGCGGCACGGTTTCCTGGGCTACCTCAAGCACCAGCTGATGCCGCCGGGCGCGCCGGCGCCGATCTACCTCCTGCTCGTGCCGATCGAGCTGTTCACGAAGTTCATCATGAACCCCATCACGCTGGCGATCCGAGTGTTCGCCGCGATGTTCGCGGGTCATCTGATCCTGCTCGTGTTCACGCTGGCCGGCGAGTACCTGTTGATCGAGGGAAGCGGCCTCCTCAAGGGTGTCTCGGTCGTCTCCTTCGCCTTCGCCATCGCGATGACGTTCCTCGAGGCTTTGATCCAGGTGATCCAGGCGTACATCTTCGCGCTGCTGGCCGCCAACTACATCGGTCAGGCACTGGCCACCGATCACTGAGTCGAACACCAAGAAGACACGCACCCGATCCGCACAGTTGCGGACCGAGTTGAAAGGGAAATCTCAAGTGAGCAACCTTTTTCTTGCCCAGGCCCCGGTCGACACGAACCCCGGTCTGGCGCTCATCGGTTACGGCCTCGGCGCCATCGGCCCGGGCGTCGGCGTGGGTCTGATCTGGGCGGCCGTCATCAACGGCACCGCGCGGCAGCCGGAGGCCCAGGGCAAGCTGATGAACATCGCCTGGACCACCTTCGTGCTGGTCGAGGTGCTCGCGTTGATCGGCCTGGTGCTGTTCTTCATCGCCTCCGCCCGCTGAGCCAACCAACGCCCAGCCGTAGGGAGACGTCGTGTTGAACACCATCGTCCTAGCCGAGGCGGGGGGGCCGAACCCGGTCCTCCCGGCGCCGTCGGAGATCATCCTCGGCCTCGTTTCCTTCCTCTTTCTGCTGTGGGTGCTGTGGAAGTACGCGGTGCCGCGCTTCGAGCAGGCGTACAAGGAGCGGTCCGAGGCCATCGAAGGCGGCATCAAGAAGGCCGAGCAGGCTCAGGCCCAGGCCGAGGAGGCGCTGCGGAAGTACACCGCGCAGCTCGCCGAGGCACGGGCCGAGTCGGCGCGCATCCGGGACGACGCCCGGCTGGAGGCGGAGCAGATCAAGGAGGAGCTCCGCGCCCAGGCCCAGGAGGAGGCCGCGCGCATCGTGGCCCAGGGGCAGGCGCAGCTGGAGGCCCAGCGGGCCCAGATCGTCGCCGAGCTGCGGGCCGACCTCGGCCGGACCGCGGTCGAGCTGGCCAGCCGCATCGTGGGTGAGTCCCTCCAGGAGGAGGCCCGGCGCACGGGCACGGTCGACCGGTTCCTCGACGAGCTCGACGCGGTCTCGGCGCCGGCTCAGAACTAGGACCAGCAGATGACATTCCATGCCGCTAGCCGCGAAGCCCTTGCCGCCGCCGAGCTGAAGCTGCTCGACGTGCTGGGCGGCGCGGGCACCAAGCCGGCGTCGGGCCGGTCGCGCACCACCAAGGCCGCGGCGGCCGCGGCCGCCTCGGTCGACCAGGTCGGCGACGAGCTGTTCGCCGTCGTGCGGCTGCTCGATGCCGAGGTCAGCCTGCGCCGTGCGCTCGGCGACGCCTCGGCGGAGCCCGAGCGCCGGGTGCGGCTGCTCGAGGGCCTGCTCGCCGGGAAGGTCAGCGAGCCCACGCTCGAGGTGCTGCGCACCGCGGTCCGGGCTCGCTGGTCCACGCCGCGTGAGCTGGTCGACGGGCTCGACCACCTCGGCCGGACCGCGCTGCTGGTGCGGGCCGAGCGGGACGGCCGGCTCGACACGGTGGAGGACGAGCTGTTCCGGTTCGGCCGCATCGTGGCCGGCGACCCGCGGCTGGAGCAGGCGCTCACCGACCGGTCGGCGCCGAACGAGGCCAAGGCCGGGCTGGTCCGCGAGCTGCTCGGCGACAAGGCCGAGCCGGTCACGGTCGCGCTGGTCGAGCAGCTGGTCGTCGCGCCGCAGGGCCGCTCCCTCGTGGAGGGGCTCGCCGAGCTGGCCGCGGAGGCGGCCAAGCGGCGGGAGCGGTCGGTGGCCTACGTGGTCTCCGCCGCTCCGCTCACCGAGCAGCAGCAGGAGCGGCTGGCCACGACCCTGCAGCGGGTCTACGCGCGCCCGGTCGCGCTGCATGTCGAGGTCGACCCCGACATCCTGGGCGGCCTGGTCATCAAGGTCGGCGACGAGGTCATCGACGGCAGCGCCAAGGGTCGCATCGAGGAGCTGCGCCGGCGTCTCGCCGGCTGAGCGGCACGGACTTGAGACACTGAAGTACAAGACGGTAGGAGCGGGAACGACATGGCGGAGCTGACGATCTCGTCGGACGAGATTCGCAGTGCGATCGACAACTACGTGTCCAGTTACTCGCCCGACGTCAGCCGGGAGGAGGTCGGCCTCGTCGTCGACACCGGTGACGGCGTGGCGCATGTCGAGGGCCTGCCCTCGACCATGGCCAACGAGTTGCTGGAATTCCCCGGCGGCATCCTCGGTGTCGCACAGAACCTGGAGGCGCGCCGGATCGGTGTCGTCATCCTGGGTAGCTACGAGGAGATCGAGGAGGGCCAGGAGGTCAAGCGCACCGGCCGGATCCTCTCGGTCCCGGTCGGCGACGAGTTCCTCGGCCGCGTGGTGGATCCGCTGGGCAAGCCGATGGACGGCCTCGGCGACATCGAGACCGGCCAGCGCCGCGCGCTGGAGCTGCAGGCCGCGTCCGTGGTGCAGCGCCAGCCGGTGAGCGAGCCGCTGCAGACGGGCATCACCGCGATCGACGCGATGACCCCGATCGGCCGCGGCCAGCGCCAGCTGATCATCGGCGACCGCAAGACCGGCAAGACCGCGGTCTGCGTCGACACGATCCTCAACCAGCGGGCCAACTGGGAGACCGGCGACCCGAAGCAGCAGGTGCGCTGCATCTACGTCGCGGTCGGCCAGAAGGGCTCCACGATCGCCGCGGTGCGCCGGGCGCTCGAGGAGCACGGCGCGCTAGAGTACACGACGATCGTCGCCGCCCCGGCGTCGGACTCGGCGGGCTTCAAGTGGCTGGCGCCCTACACCGGCTCGGCCATCGGCCAGCACTGGATGTACCAGGGCAAGCACGTCCTCATCGTGTTCGACGACCTCACCAAGCAGGCCGAGGCCTACCGCGCGCTGTCGCTGCTGCTGCGCCGCCCGCCGGGCCGCGAGGCGTTCCCCGGCGACGTCTTCTACTTGCACTCCCGCCTGCTGGAGCGCTGCGCGAAGCTGAACGACGAGCTCGGTGCGGGCTCGCTCACCGGCCTCCCGGTCATCGAGACCAAGGCCAACGACATTTCCGCCTATATCCCCACCAACGTCATCTCGATCACCGACGGGCAGTGCTTCTTCCAGTCCGACCTGTTCAACTCGGGTCAGCGCCCCGCGGTCGACGTCACCACGTCGGTGTCCCGGGTGGGTGGTAGCGCGCAGATCAGGGCGATGCGCAAGGTCTCCGGCTCGCTGCGCATCGACCTGTCGCAGTACGAGGAGCTCAAGTCGTTCGCCGCGTTCGCGTCCGACCTGGACCCCACCTCGCGTGCCCAGCTCGACCGCGGTGCCCGGCTGTACGAGGTGCTCAAGCAGCCGCAGTACTCGCCGGTGCCGGTCGAGCAGCAGGTCATCACGGTGTACCTGGGCACCACCGGTGCGTTCGACAACGTGCCGATCGAGGACGTGGCCCGCTTCAACCGCGAGCTGCTCGAGAACCTGCGGCACAAGCACGAGGGCATCCTCGCCGAGATCCGGGACACCGGGCAGTGGACCGACGAGCTCGCCAAGCGGGTCGCCGAGGCGGCCGAGGAGTTCAAGAAGGGCTTCACCACCTCCGAGGGCAAGCCGCTGGTGGAGGCCGAGGCCGAGGCGATGGCCGCCGACGAGGTCGGGCAGGAGACCGTCAAGGTCAACCGGCCCGCCCCCAAGAGCTGACCGGACGACCCCATGGCAGCACAACTTCGCGAGCTCCGGCAGAAGATCCGGGCCACCAAGTCGATCGGCAAGATCACCAAGGCGATGGAGCTCATCGCCACCTCGCGCATCAGCAAGGCGCAGGCGCGGGTGGACGCGTCCCGGCCGTATGCCGCGGAGATCACCAAGGTGCTCTCCGCGCTGGCCAGCGCCGCGTCCACGCTGGACGACCCGCTGCTCACCGTGCGGGACAACCCGAAGCGGGTCGGCGTCCTGGTCATCACCAGCGACAAGGGCCTGTCCGGCGCCTACAACAGCAACGTGCTGCGGGCGGCTGAGGAGCTGCTGTCGCTGCTGCGTGAGCAGGGCAAGACGCCGGTGCTGTACGTGATCGGCAGCAAGGGCGTCGGCTACTACCGCTTCCGCGGCAGGGACGTCACCGACTCGTGGACCGGCTTCTCCCAGGTGCCGCGCTACGAGAACGCGGCCACCGCGGGGCAGACCCTGGTGCAGGCGTTCCTGGCCGGCGCGGACGACGACGGCGACCAGGCGGGCGAGGACGGCGTCCTCGGCGTCGACGAGCTGCACATCGTCTACACCGAGTTCCGCTCGATGCTCTCCCAGGTCCCGGTCGCCAAGCGGATGGCGCCGCTCGAGGTCGAGTACACCGAGGCCGACGAGGCTCCGGCGGCGAGCGACACCATCGCGCCGGCGTACGAGTTCGAGCCGAGCGCGGAGGCGCTGCTGTCCGCGCTCCTGCCGAAGTACATCAACACCCGGATCTACGCCGCGCTGCTGGAGTCGGCGGCCTCGCAGCTCGCCGCCCAGCGCAACGCCATGAAGTCCGCGTCGGACAACGCCAGCGATCTGGTGCAGACCTACACCCGCCTGGCCAACCAGGCGCGGCAGGCCCAGATCACCCAGGAGATCAGCGAGATCGTCGGGGGCGCGGATGCGCTCGCCGGGGTAGGAAGTGAAGACTGATGACGACAACCGAGAACGCAGCCAAGGGCCGCATCGTGTCGGTCACCGGGCCTGTGGTCGACGTCGAGTTCCCCCGCGGCGCGGTGCCCGAGCTGTACAACGCGCTCAAGGTCGAGATCGAGTTCGAGGAGCTCCGCAAGACGGTCACCCTCGAGGTCGCCCAGCACCTCGGCGACAACATCGTGCGCACGATCTCCCTGCAGCCGCAGGACGGTCTGGTGCGGGGCTCCGAGGTCACCGACACGGGCGGCGCCATCTCGGTGCCGGTGGGCGACAAGGTCAAGGGCCACGTCTACAACGTGCTCGGCGAGTGCCTCGACGACCCGGGCTACGGCGCGGACCTGGAGCGGTGGGAGATCCACCGCAAGCCGCCGCCGTTCGACCAGCTCGAGGGCCGCACCCAGATGCTGGAGACCGGTCTCAAGGTCATCGACCTGCTCACCCCGTACGTGCTGGGTGGCAAGATCGGCCTGTTCGGCGGTGCCGGTGTGGGCAAGACGGTGCTCATCAAGGAGATGATCACCCGGGTCGCCCGCAACTTCGGTGGCACCTCGGTGTTCGCCGGGGTCGGCGAGCGCACCCGTGAGGGCACCGACCTGTTCCTCGAGATGACCGAGGACGGCGTCATCAACGACACCGCGCTCGTCTTCGGTCAGATGGACGAGCCGCCCGGCACGCGTATGCGGGTGGCGCTGTCCGCGCTGACGATGGCGGAGTACTTCCGCGACGTGCAGAACCAGGACGTGTTGTTGTTCATCGACAACATCTTCCGGTTCACCCAGGCCGGTTCCGAGGTGTCGACCCTGCTCGGCCGCATGCCGTCCGCCGTGGGCTACCAGCCCACGCTGGCCGACGAGATGGGCGAGCTGCAGGAGCGGATCACGTCCACCAAGGGCCGTTCGATCACCTCGATGCAGGCGATCTACGTGCCGGCGGACGACTACACCGACCCGGCGCCGGCCACCACGTTCGCCCACCTGGACGCCACCACGGAGCTTTCCCGGTCGGTGTTCCAGAAGGGCATCTTCCCGGCCGTGGACCCCCTGGCCTCCACCTCGACGATCCTCGACCCCGCCATCGTGGGCGAGGACCACTACCGGGTCGCGTCGGAGGTCATCCGGATCCTGCAGAAGTACAAGGAGCTGCAGGACATCATCGCCATCCTCGGCATGGACGAGCTGTCCGAAGAGGACAAGGTGACGGTGAACCGGGCGCGGCGCATCGAGCGCTTCCTGTCGCAGAACATGCTGGTGGCCGAGCAGTTCACCGGCCAGCCGGGTTCGACCGTCCCCCGCGAGGAGACGGTGGAGGCCTTCGACAAGATCGCCAAGGGAGACTTCGACTCCTACCCGGAGCAGGCCTTCCTCGGCATCGGCGGCCTGGAGGACCTGGAGAAGAAGTACCGCGACCTGACGAAGAAGTAGCTTCACGCGAGAACGCCCCCGCCGATCGGCGGGGGCGTTCTTCGTGCGGGGAACGGGAAACGCTCGGCCGGGACATCCCAGCCGAGCGCTCCGAGCGACCGGGTCGGTCAGGCCAGCGGGTAGTCCTGGCCATCCACCTGGACCACGACCGCACCGGCAGGGATGACACGCGTCCCCGAGGCCGGGGCGGACCACTGGCCGTTCCCCACGGTGCGGTATCGCAGCTCCTTCCCCGGCGCGATCGCGACCACCCAGCCCTGGCCGTCCGGCAGGCGCAGGGTCACCGGCAGGCCGGACCGCGGGTCGAGCTGCGCCTCGCGGGTCACCTTCTCCACCGAGCCGTCGGCGCGGCGCAGCACCGAGAACAGGTACGCCGGGTTGTCCAGCTCCTGCTGCGTGCTGACGATCATCGACCTCCCGCCCGCCAGGCCGACGGCAGCGACCCAGCGCGGGCCCTCCTTGGCGTACGACGCCGGGTCCAGCAAACCGCTGCCGCGCAAGGCGTCGTCGAAGGCGTCCAGCGGGTGGGCGACGGGGTGCGAGGTGTCGAGGAGCGGCCACTCCTCCGGCGCCCACGGCAACCCGCGGTCCGGCACGACCGAGAGCGACATGCCCGTGTACACCGACGCCGACAGCACCGGGACGTGCGCGCCCATCTTCTGCTCGCCCTGGTTCGGGTCGCCATGCGTGTCGGCGACGGCGAGGCGGACGTTGTGCGGGTTCGCCTTCACCGGCAGCTGGGTGAGCGCGACCCCGTCGGCCTCGGTCATGCGGGTCCACCGGCGGCGGGAGCGGTCGTCCGCGCCGACCGTGGTGTTCGCCGAGGCGAACATCGACAGGTTCTCGCCCTTGAGCCGCACCGGGTCGATCGCCATCAGCGTGCGGTCGTCGTGGAGCAGGAAGCCGCCCAAGGCCGACGAGCCGGCGTCGACCTGCACGCCCACCAGTTCCAGCTCACGCTTGACCTTCGTCGCGCCGGGGGCCAGGTCCGCCGGGTTGGTGATCAGCAGCCCGACGGCGACCCGCCCGCGGCCGACCTCCTGCGCGACGAGCGCCGACGGGCCGGCGGGGGTGTCGCCCGCCCAGTACACGTGCGGCTCGCCCTTCCTGCCGTCGAGCTCGCCGTCCTTGTTCGCCGGCGTCCGCTCGACCGAGTCCCGCCACGCGGTGACCGCGAGGCCGGTGAACCGCTTGTCGTCGATGAGGTTGCCGCCGGACGCGCTGAGGATGATGTCGGCCTTCGCCGGGCCGTCGCGCTGGTCGGCCGGGGGTGGCGCGGACATCTGGTTCGGCACGACGACCGCGGCGACGACCGCCACGGCGGCGGTGCCGGCCAGGGCGGCGCCGACCGCGATCCGGCCGCGGGTGCGCCGGCGCCTGCCGCCCTGGAGCACGGTGGCGGCGAAGTCGGTGCGCGGCTCCAGGCCGTCGGTCGCCTCGCGCAGTGCGCTGGTGAGGTCGCGGGTATCCATCAGATGCTCCGGCTGGTCGTGGGGTGCGGGTCCTCGGCGGTCGCGGCGTCGATCAGCTCGCGCAGCCGGGCGAGGCCCCGGGAGGTCTGGCTCTTGACGGTGCCGACGCCGCAGCGCAGCGCCTCGGCGGTGTCCCGCTCGGTCAGGTCGTCGAAGAAGCGGAGCACGATCACCGCCCGCATCCGCGCCGGCAGTGCGGCGAGCGCCTGGACTACCAGCTCACGGTCCGCTACCCGTTGCTCCGGTCCGGGCAGCTGCGGGTGCGCGAGGTCCCACTCGAGTGGGGACTCCGACACTCGGCGTGACCGGTGCCGCCATCGGTTCGTGGCCGCGTTGACCAGTGCGGCACGCACATAGGCCTCGGGCCTCTCGCGGATCCGCCGCCAGCGTGGGAAGACGCGTTCGAGCACCTCCTGCAGCAGATCCTCCGCGGCGCCCCGGTCGCCGCCGCACAGCAGGTATGCCGTGCGCAGCAGCGCGGGGGAGCGGTGCGTGACGAAGTCCGTGAACTCCGCGTCGCTCATACGTACCCCTGTTGGTTGGTGACTTGTCTCACCGTTCTGTACACCGGCCTGGCTGGGGAGGTTGCTTGTGGACCAATTAGACTGCGAGTTCTGAAGCCCCTGGAACAAGGAGGTACGGCGTGGCCGAGATGTCCGTCCAGCTGGTCGCCGTGGAACGACGCCTGTGGTCGGGTACCGGCACCTTCGTCGTAGCCCAGACCACCGAGGGTGAGATCGGCATCATGCCGGGCCACGAGCCCGTGCTCGGTCAGCTGACCGAGGGCGGCGTGGTCACGGTACGCACCACCGACGGTGACACCGTCACCGCGGCCGTACATGGCGGCTTCCTGTCCGTCACGGGCGACACGGTGAGCATCCTCGCCGAGTCCGCCGAGCTGGCCGACGAGATCGACGTGGCGCAGGCCAAGGCCGACCTCGACGCCGACGAGGAGACGCGCGCCAGAGCGCTTGGCCGGCTCCGCGCCGCAGGACAGAGCTGAGGTCGGCGGAGCGGGCAGGGGCGGGCCGTGGACATCACCGTGGTTGTCGGAGCGGTCCTGTTCCTGGTCCTGGTCGTCCTGGCCTGGTTCACCGTGCGGCGGCTACGCGCGCTGCGCTCCGGCGGCGTCCACGCGGCCCTGCGCATCCGGCTCGATCCGTCGGGCAAGGGCTGGCACCTGGGCGTGGGCCGCTACCAGGGTGACGAGTTCGTCTGGTTCCGCGTACTGAGCCTGCGTCCGGGCCCGGACCGGGTCATCCACCGCAGCACGCTCGAGATCGCCGACCGCCGCGAACCGTCCGGCTCGGAGCTGTACAGCATGCCGCCGGCGTCCCAGGTGCTCCGCTTCGCCAACTCCGGCGAGACCACCGAGCCCGACATCGAGATAGCGATGAGCCCCGACGCCCTCACCGGCTTCCTGTCCTGGCTCGAGTCGGCCCCACCGGGCCGCCTGCCCTGGGCGTCCTAGCCCGCCTCCCCGGGATTTAAAGTGTGTGTTGCGTTCCGGCGGATGGTGTGGGTGTCGGGGGTGGGTGGTGGTTGGGTGTCGTCACGGTCCCCTGAGGTTGCGGTGGTCGGCGCAGGACTAGTCCGCCTCCCCGGGATTTAAAAGTGTGTGTTGCGTCCCGGCGGATGGTGTGGGTGTCGGGGGTGGGTGGTGGTTGGGTGTCGTCACGGTCCCCTGAGGTTCC